>JANWJK010000323.1 GCA_025452005.1 Acetobacteraceae bacterium
GACGAAGCAATCTCGATGGGGATTGCTTCGTCGCTGCGCTCCTCGCGATGACAATTGAAGGAGATTCGCCATGTCCCTCACCAAGACCCTTGGCCAATTCGTCGCCGACCTGTCGCCAAACCGCCTCCCCGAAGGCGCGGAGCGCATTGCGCGCCTTGGCTTCATCGACTGCATCGGCACCATGATCGCCGGCCGTCGCGAGGACTGCGTCCGCATCATGAAGCAGGTGCTGGCACCCAGCGACGGGCCGGCCACGCTCACGTTCGGCGCGGAAAAGAGCACCGCGCCGGAAGCCGCCTGGATCAACGGCACCGCCGCGCACGCCCTCGACTACGACGATGTCGGATTGCGCGGCCACCCCAGTACCGTGCTGGTGCCGGCAATTCTCGCTGAAGCGGAAACGCTTGGGTCGACAGGCGCCGACATGATCGTTGCCTATGTTGCGGGCTATGAGACCTGGGCCGAATTGTTCCGCCGCGACACCGGCCTGCTGCACCAGAAGGGCTGGCATCCCACGGGACTGTACGGCGCAGTCGGCGCTGCCGCGGCCTGCGCCTCGCTGCGCCGTCTCGATGCCGACAAGGCTGCCCAGGCGATCGCCCTCGGCGCTTCGCAAAGCTCCGGCCTTATGGCGAATTTCGGCACGATGACCAAGCCGTTCCACGCCGGCAAGGCAGCGCACGCCGGCATCATGGCCGCGCGCCTCGCCGAGGCCGGCTTCACCGCCAGCACCGATGCGCTGGAGCATCCACAGGGCTTCCTGCACGCAATCTCGCCGGCGGGCACCGAGGACCGCACCAGCGAGGCGAAACCTGGCGAGACCTGGGCGATACTTACCCAGGGTCTCGGGATCAAGAAGTATCCCACCTGCTACTGCACGCACCGCGCGATCGACTGCATGCTTGATTTGGTGAACGCGACGCCGATCAAGGCGGACGAGGTGAAGAAGATCACCGTCAACATCAGCGACTACTTCGCGACGATATTGCGGAACCACCAGCCGGATACCGGCCTTGCCGCCAAGTTCAGCATGGAATTCGCGATGGCAAGCGGTGTCATCGCCAAGCGCGTCGGTCTGCGCGAGCTGACCGACGAATTCGTGCAGCGTCCCGACATCCAGGCGCTGATGCGGAAGGTCGAGATTGTCACCACGACCGAGCACGACACCGAACTGCCCGGTGCCGCGCCGCAGGATCAGGTGATCGTGGAACTCGCGAACGGCAGCACGCTCTCAGGAGAGCCGGTGAGGCGCGCCACCGGCCACGCGTCGCGTCCGCTGACCGAGGCGCAGATCTTCGACAAGTTCGCCGACTGCCTGGACGTCGGCGCCTCCGACATTCCCGCTGACGTGCTGTTCAAGCGCCTCTCTGCGATCCAGTCGATGTCGGCGCGCGAGATCACCGCGCTGCAATAGCGGCAGCCCGAACCACGCGGCGACTGGACCCGCCGCGCGGTTCGGTTATGATCGGTTGCAACGAAACTATCATGGGAGGTCGTCCGATGACCACAACGCTCGCCGTGCGCCGCCGAAAAATCCTTCAGGGAGCGGGCGGGCTTGCCGGCATCCTCGCTCTCGGCAAGGCGCCCGCCATTGCGCAGACCAAACCAACGAAACTGATCATCGCGCACATCACACCTGTGCCCGAGTCCGGCGCGGTGGCGCTGGACTGGTTCGCCAAGGCGATGACCGAGCGATCCGGCGGCGAGCTGCAGGTCGAATTCCATGGCGGCACGCTGCTGACCAAGGAAATCGACGTGATGAACGGGGTGAAGACCGGCAGTGTCGCCATCGGCACGCCGTCCGGCGCCGCCGCCACCATATTCCCTGAGATGGGCGTCTTCCTGGTCGGCTACCTCATCAGTTCCTATGACCAGGCCTACAAGATCCTGAACGGCAAGGTCGGCGATCAGCTCGACAAAACCTTCCAGGAGAAATACGGCGTCAAGGTGCTATACTACTTCGACTACGGCTTCCGCCATTTCTGGAACGCGAAGCGCGCTATCAACGAGCCGCGCGACCTGCGCGGGCTGAAGATCCGCACACAGCCGTCCAAGGTGTTCACCGACACGGTGAACGGCATCGGCGCGGTCGCAGTGCCACTGGGCTGGGCCGAAGTGATCACCGCCGCGCAGCAGGGCGTGATCGACGGTGCGGACCTGCCGGTGGTGAACATGGTGCCGCTGAAGGCCTACGAGGTTTCCAAATACTATTCGATGACCGGCCACAACTACGGTTCGACGCTGGTCGCGATGAACCTCGGCATGTGGAATGCGCTGCGACCCGAGCAGCAGAAGCTGATGCTCGACGGCGCGCGCGAGGCTCAGGCCATCATGCGCAAGAACACCGAAAGCATCGACTCGCTGGCCAAGGCAAAGGAGATGCTCGAGCCTCTCGGCATGACTGTGAACATGCCGGATCACGCGCCGTTCAGGAAGCTGGCGCAGGAGAAGGTCTGGCCGCAGTACCAGAAGCAGTATGGCGAGCTCTGGGACCTGATCACCGCCACCACGGTCTGAGCTCATGCATCCATCCGGCGCGCGGGCGGTGAACGCCGTCCTCGCGATCCCGAAGATCGTCACCGGCGGCCTCGTCCTGCTGGCGATCGGCGTGATGCTGTACGGCGTCTTCATGCGCTACGTGATGCTGCCGATCACCGACTGGATGGACGTCGATCCGGTGAACTTCTTCTGGGTCGAGGAAGTGGGCGAGACCACGCTCTGCTGGCTCACGCTGATCGGCGCCGCGGTCGGCGTGGCCGAGCGCAGCCATTTCACTCTGACACTGCTGTCGCATCGTTTCTCGCCGCGCATGCTGCACGTGCTCCACGTCACCAACAACCTGCTGATCGCTGCATTCGGTGGCCTTGTCGCCTGGCTGGGCGTCAAACTGGCGATATTGAATGCGATGCTCACCTCGCCGGCGCTGGAGTTCAGCCTGGCCTGGCTTTACGGCGCCGCTGTCGTGGGGGGCATTCTGATGATGCTTTACGCATTGCGCGCCGCCGGCAACCCCGCAGGCCCGGAGCACGACATCACGGATGTGAGGGAATAGCGCGTGCTTCTCGCCGCAACGGGCGTCGTCTTCGTCGGACTTCTGCTGCTGTCACTGCCGATCGTGTTCTGCCTTGGTGCTGCCGGTGTCGTCGGCCTCTGGCTCGGCGGCTTTCCGATGCAGCAGCTCGGCTCCAGCATGATCGCTGCGTCGCAGAGCTGGGTGCTGCTGGCCATCCCGTCCTTCGTGTTCGCCGGCAGCCTGATGGAGCGTGCCGGCATGTCGCATTCGCTGGTGGAACTGGCGCGCGCGCTGGTCGGATGGCTGCGTGGCGGGCTCGGCATGTCGGTGATCGTGGTGTCGTACTTCTTCTCCGACATCTGCGGCTCGAAGATGGCCGAAGTCTCCGCACTCGGTTCGGCACTGATGCCCTCCCTGAGTCGCGCCGGCTACCGACCGGAGGACTCCGCCTCGCTGATCGCGTCCGGCACCGCGATGGGCATGCTGGTGCCGCCGGCGATCTTCATGATCGTGATTGCCGCCGTCACCAACCAGTCCGCCGTCGCGCTGTTCCTTGCGGGGTTCATACCCGCCGCGGTCGTCGGGTTGTGCCTGTGCGTTCTCGTGCTGATCCAGGCACATGTACTTGGCTGGCCGAAGGACACCGAAACCAGTTGGCACCGCCTGCTGCACGCTTCGAAAGACGCAGCGGTGCCGATGGTGATCCCCATTGTGATCCTCGGCGGCTTCTATCTCGGGGCATTCACCGCGACCGAGGCCGGCGCCATCGTCGCATTCTATTCGCTCATCGCGGCGAAATTCTACTACCGGAATATCTCCTGGATGCAGGTGCTGCACATCGCCTACGACAGCGGCGTACTGACCGGCGTGGTGATCTTCCTGCTGGCGGTGGCAACGGTGTTCCAGTACCTGATGGGCCTCTCCGGCGTACCCGAACTGCTGGGCCGATTGCTGGAACCTCTACAATCGCAGCACTGGCTGTTCCTCACCGGCGTTGCGCTCATGACGCTGCTGTTCGGCATGCTGCTGGAAGGCCTGCCTGCCGCGGTGGTGTTGATCCCGGTGGTATTCCCGGTGGCTACCAGGATCGGCATCCATCCGGTGCACTTCGACATCGTGCAGACCGCGGCCGTCGGCATCGGCCTGTTCACCCCACCGATGGGTGTGGGTCTCCTGATGGCGCTCCGCTTCGCCCAGGTGCCGGTGCTGCAACATGCGCGCAGCTATTGGCCCTACCTGGCCGCACTCTGCGTCGGCCTGATGTTGATCATCTGCATCCCCGAATTGTCGCTGTTCCTGCCGCGCAGCGCGGGGCTGATCAAGTGACCTTCACGTCCACAGCGGATCGATAGGCCCCTTCCCCGCCAGCACCGCCGCGATGTTGTCCAGCGCCCTGAACCCCATGGCATTGCGCGTCTCTATCGAACCGCTGCCGATATGCGGCGACAGGATCACGTTGTCCAACGCAGCGAACCGCATGTCGTAGTCGGGTTCGGATCGGAACACGTCCAGCCCGGCCGCAAACAACCGCCCTGAGCTCAGGGCATCAATCAACGCGTCCTCGTCGACCAGCCCACCGCGTGAGACGTTCACCAGCACGGCGCCTGGCTTCAGCTTCGCCAGCGCCTCGGCGTTGACGATCTTGTCGGTCGCCGACCCGGCCGGCGCATGCAACGATAGGAAGTCGCAGTGCGGCAGCATGTCGAGGAACGACGCAAAATATCGCGCGCCCTGTTCGAGTTGCACTGGCAGCCGGTTGCGCGAATGATACATCACCGTCATGTTGAAACCGCGCGCACGCTGCGCCACCGCCCGACCTATGCGGCCCATCCCCAGGATGCCAAGCGTCTTCCCGGTCACGCGCACACCCAGGAGCTCGCCCTGTCCGATGCGATAGCGCCAGCCGGCGCGCATGATCTTGTCGTAGTGGTAGGCCCGCCGCGCCGCCGCCAACAGCATCATGAACGCGAAGTCGGCGGTGCATTCGGTCAGCACGTCCGGTGTGTTGGTCACGATCAAGCCGCGTGCCTTTGCTGCGGCCACATCGATGTGGTCATAGCCGACGCTGCTGGTGGCACCGACGCGCACGCTTGGTGGCAGTTGCCCGATGGCGTCGGCGGTCAGCGGCAGGGTGTTGCTGAACATGATCGCATCCGCCCGATGCGCGACGGCCGCTTCGATCACCTGTGCCGCTGTCATGTCGTCCTTGCCCTCGACCACGACCGCATCGAACTCTTCGCGCGCGCGGGTCACCACGTCGCTCGGCATCAGGGCGGCAAGCACCAGGCGTGACGGCATGAGCGGCTCCCGGTTCAGATAGTGCCTTTATCGCCAAAGGTCGCCGGTTGCGAAAGAGCCGGCCGCGCGCCAGGGTTGGCGCCATGTCGCGGACAGTCATCATCGGCGGTGGCATCGTCGGTTGCTGCACAGCCTATTTTCTCGCCGGCCATGCCGAGGTGGTCGTGCTGGAAAAGGACCCGTCGTACCAGTATGCGTCGACGACGCTGTCCGCCGCTTCCTTCCGTTCGCAATTCTCCCTGCCGCTCAACGTGCGGATGTCACTGTTCGGCGCGACGTTCGTCGAGGCAATGGCGGAACGCGTCGGTCTGGTCCGCCGCGGCTACCTCGTGCTGGCCGGCGCGGAGAATGCAGCGACCTTGCGCGCCAACCGTGCAATGCGGCTTGCCCAGGGTGCCGATGTCGCACTGTTCGAGGGTACACAGATCGCCGCGCGGTTTCCCTGGGTGAACGCGCAGGATGTTGCCTGCGCTACGTTGGGTCTGCAGCATGAGGGCTGGTTCGACGCCTACAGCCTGTTGCGCGCCGTGCGAGCCGATGCGATCAGTCGCGGTGCAAGCTGCCTGCACGATGAGGCGGTAGCGATCGACGTCGCTGCCGGTCGCGCCACGACAGTGCGGACCGCGAACGGCGAGCGAATTGCGGCTGACCATGTGGTGATCGCCGCGGGCCACGCCTCGGGCCGCGTTGCCGCATTCGCGGGCATGGCGCTGCCGATCGAACCACGCAAGCGCACGGTGTTCGTGATCCGCGCGCCGCTCGACGGCACCGGGATGCCGCTGGTGTTCGACACGTCCGGCATGTGGATCCGTCCCGAGGGCGATGGCTTCATCTGCGGCATTTCACCGCCGCCCAACACCGACCACGATCCCGGCAGTGACTTCGATCCCGATCTGCACCTGTTGGAGGACCCGCTCTGGCCGCTGCTGGCCCATCGCATTCCAGCGCTGGAGCAGTTGCGTCTTCAGCGTGCCTGGGCCGGTCACTATGACATGTGCCTGCTCGACCACAACGCCGTGATCGGACCATTTCCGGAGATCCCCAACCTGATCGTTGCATCGGGATTTTCCGGTCACGGCGTGCAGCACGGCCCGGCAACCGGCCGTGCCGTGGCCGAGATGATCCGTTTCGGGGGCTACCGCACGTTGGACCTCACCCCACTCGGGTATGAGCGGGTACGCGACAACCGCCCTATGCCGGAGAGCGTGGTGTACTGAGGTCGGACGTGATGCCGCGCATCGTCCCCTCTCCGCGCTTGCCAGGTGGCGGCTGAACGGGTTCACTCCTACTCCAACCCATCAACCCGAGGACTGGATGCCTTCTGCTCGGCTGGCCGTCGATATCGGCGGCACCTTCACTGACCTTGCACTCGAGCACGACGGCAGGCGCTCCACCATCAAGGTCCTCACCACACCGGCAGCTCCGGAACAGGGCGTGATGGCGGGCGTTCGCGACATCCTCCATGCCTCGGATGTCGTCGCTGCCGACATCGGCATCGTGATCCACGGCACGACGCTCGCCACCAATGCGGTGATAGAGCGCAAGGGCGCGCGCACGGCATTGCTTACCACGCAGGGCTTTCGCGATGTGATCGCGATGGGCAACGAGAGCCGCTACGACCAGTACGACCTCAACATCGTCCTGCCTGAACCGCTGGTGCCGCGCCACCTCCGCCTGCCGCTTCCCGAGCGAATGGACAACGAAGGCAACGTGCTGCTGCCGCTCGACAGCGACGCCGTGCGCGCCCTGATCCCCACGCTTCGACGCCAGCAGGTGGAAAGCATCGCCGTCGGTCTGCTGCACGCCTTCGTCAATCCGGCGCATGAACGCCGCGTGCGCGACGTCCTGGCCGAGGAATTGCCGGACGTGCCGGTATCGCTGTCCAGCGAGGTCTCGCCGGAGATGCGCGAATGGGAGCGCTTCTCCACCACCGTCGCCAACGCCTATGTACAGCCTCTGATGTCGCGTTATCTACGCGAACTGGCCGACGGGCTGCGCGACATGGGCATTGCCGCGCCGGTGTTCCTCATGCTGTCCGGCGGGGGACTGACCACAATCGACACAGCGTGTCGATTTCCGATCCGCCTGGCGGAGAGCGGGCCAGCCGGTGGGGCAATCTTCTCGGCCACCATTGCGCGGCAGTGCGGCATCGCCAATGTGCTGTCGTTCGACATGGGCGGCACGACCGCGAAGATCTGCCTGATCGACGATGGCAAACCGCAGACCGCACGCGCTTTCGAGATCGCGCGCGTCGGGCGGTTCCGTAAAGGCTCTGGTCTGCCGCTGAGGATTCCGGTGATCGAGATGGTGGAGATCGGCGCCGGCGGCGGTTCGATCGCGCATGTCGATGTGATGGGACGCATCGCTGTCGGGCCGGAGAGCGCCGGCGCCGATCCCGGCCCCGCCTGCTATGGGCGCGGTGGCACCGAACCCGCCGTGACCGATGCCAATCTCGTGCTCGGCCGTTACGATCCGGCGCGATTCGCCGGGGGCACGCTGCGCCTGCACGAGACCGCGGCCCATGACGCACTGGCGGCACGCGTCGGCAGCAGGCTGGGACTTCCCACGGAGATGGCCGCTCTCGGCGTCATCGAAATGGTCGATGAGAACATGGCCAACGCCGCGCGCGTCCACGCGATCGAGTCCGGCAAGACCTACGAGGGCCGCACCTTGATCGCGTTTGGCGGCGGCGGGCCTGTACATGCCTGCCGCGTCGCGGAAAAGGTCGGCATCCGGCATGTCCTGGTGCCGTCGGGCGCCGGCGTCGGCAGTGCGATCGGCTTCCTGCGGGCACCGGTCGGCTATGAGGTTGTCCGCAGCCTGTATCAGCGCTTTTCCACCTTCGACGTCGTCGCGGTGAACACACTGCTGGCCGACATGGAGGCCGAGGCACTCGAAGTCGTGGCGCAGGGCAGTTTCGGCGCACCCGTGACGCAGAGCCGGATCGCCTATATGCGCTATGTCGGCCAGGGCCACGAAATCCCCGTGCCGCTGCCATCGCGCCCGCTCGGCGAGGAGGACGTGCCGCTGATCCGCGCCGCTTACGATGCCGAATACACGCGGTTCTACGATCGGCCGGTGCCCGGCTCCGATGTCGAGATCATGAGCTACGCCGTACTTGTGGCAACGGTGTCGGAGGATGATTCCGGGACGCCGGTCGCCGGCGACGATGCCGTGTTCGTCCCCGACACGACGCCGGTGCGCACGCAGCTTGTTCGCGACACGACCACGGGCGAGGTTGCGCCATGGTCGGCATATGATCGCGCCACTCTCGCGCCTGGCGTGCACATCGCGGGCCCGGCCATCATCGCCGAGGACGAGACCTCGACCCTGGTCTGCCAAGGCTGGAACGCAACGGTGAACGGACTGGGATATATCGAGCTCACGCGGGAGACCACCTGATGTCGCATGAAACCAACGCGCTCGCGCAGATCCATCGCCAGATCATGTGGAACCGCCTGATCGCCGTGGTGGAGGAGCAGGCGCAGACCATGATCCGCACCGCGTTCTCCACTACGGTGCGCGAGGCAGGCGACCTGTCCGCCGGCATTTTCGATCTGCGCGGGCGCATGATGGCGCAGGCGGTCACCGGCACGCCCGGACACGTCAACTCCATGGCCGAGAGCGTCGGCCACTTCCTGCGCAAGTTCCCGGCAGACACGATGCAGCCCGGCGATCATTACATCACCAACGACCCCTGGCTCGGTACCGGGCACCTGCACGACCTCACCGTCGTAACGCCGGCCTTTCACAACGAGCGCATTGTCGGCCTGTTCGCCAACACCGCGCATGTGATCGATGTCGGCGGTCTCGGCATGGGACCGGAAGGACGGTCGGTGTTCGAGGAAGGGATGTATATCCCGATCGTCAAATGCTTCGACCGTGGCCTCCCCAATGAAACCTTTTTCGATTTCATGCGCGCCGGCTCGCGCCTGCCCATTGAACTGGAAGGCGACATCTACTCGCTGTGCGCGTGCAACGACGCGGGCGCCCATCGCCTGGTCGAGATGATGGACGAGTTCGAGATGGACAGCCTCGAACCTCTCGCCGAGTCCATCTTCGACAGCTCGCATCGTGCCACACTCGCCGAGATCGCCCGCCTGCCGCGCGGCACCTACCGGGCCGAAATCAGTTCCGACGGATATGACGACCCGGTGACGCTGAAGGCGGAGATGACCATCCTGGAAGACGGCATCGAGGTGGACTACGCCGGCACATCGGGCCTCGCCTCACGCGGCATCAATGTCCCTCCCGCCTATTGCCGCGCCTATTCCTGCTTCGGCATCAAATGCGTTGTCGCGCCTGATATCCCGAACAACTGGGCAAGCCTCGCACCGTTCCGCATGAAGATCCCAGATGGTTGCATCCTCAACGCGCCGCGACCCTACCCGGTGTCCGTGCGCCACGTGATCGGCCACCTGCTGCCCGACCTCATGATGGGCTGCCTGCACCAGGCGGTGCCCGAGCGCGTCATGGCGGAAGGTGCCTCGGCGCTGTGGAACATGCCGCTGCGCGGCGGCGGATCGGTGTCAGGCCAGGCGCGCGGCAACCGTCCGGTGATACCGGACTTCGAGATCATCACCTTCAACTCCGGCGGCACCGGTGGACGCCCGACGCAGGATGGGCTGAACGCCACCGCATTCCCCTCCGGGGTGCGCACCATGCCGGTGGAAGCCACCGAGAACGTTGCACCCGTCGTCTTCTGGGTAAAGGAACTGCGTGCCGATTCAGGCGGCGCCGGCCGCACGCGTGGCGGCACCGGGCAGACCATGGAGGTCGCCGCCAAGGGCGACCTGGAATGCGCGGTCAACGCCACCTTCGATCGCGTCGCCAACGCACCAAAAGGCCGCGAGGGTGGGCTGAACGGCGCGGCCGGGGTGGTCGCGCTGAAGTCGGGGAAGACGCTGCGC
>JANWJK010000324.1 GCA_025452005.1 Acetobacteraceae bacterium
CGGCATTGTCCTCCCCCTCCCCTTGCGGGAGGGGGTTGGGGGAAGGGGGCGGTTGACCCGCCGCTGCCCCCTCGCCCCATCCCCCACCCGCAAGGGGAGGGGGAGACTATGCGTTTGCGTTAGAACCCGGCATGGACTTCCTCGCCTTCATGCTGACGCAGTGCGTCAACGCCCTGTCGCAGGCGGCGCTGCTGTTCTTTCTCGGCGTCGGCCTCACGCTGATCTTCGGCATCATGCGCATCGTCAATTTCGCGCACGGATCGATCTACATGCTGGGCGCGTTCACCGGCTACACCGCCGCGCGCGTCACCGGCAGCTTCTGGGTGGCGCTGATCGCCGCGCCGATCGTGGTGGGCCTGTTCGGCACTGCGTTTGAACTCAGCATCCTGCGGCGACTGTACCGGCGCGACGGCAGCGCGTTCCTGATGGTCACCTTCGGCCTGGCGTTGATCCTGGGCGAAGCGATCCGGCTGCTATGGGGATCGGAGGCGCTACAGGTGAAAGGCCCGGCGGCGTTCTCCGGCGTCGTGTTCGTCCTCGACGAACCGTTCCCGGTCTATCGCCTGTTCCTGGCGGGCGCGGGCATCGTGGTGGCGATCGCGATCTGGCAGTTCCTTGAACGCACGCGGCTCGGCCTGCTGATCCGCGCCACGTCGCAGAACGCCGAAATGGTGCACGCACTGGGCACCGACGTGAACCTGGTGCGTTCGGGCGTGTTCGGCATCGGCTGCGGGCTGGCGGCGCTGGGCGGCGTTCTCGCGGCACCGCTGGTCACCGCCTCACTCGGCATGGCGGCGAGCGTCATCATCGACGCCTTCGTCATCGTCATCATCGGCGGCATGGGCAGCTTCCCCGGCTCGCTGATTGGCGCGCTGCTGGTCGCCTTCGTGCAGGTGTTCGGCAACTACTATTTCCCCGACCTGGCGCTCGCCTTCATGTACCTGATCATGCTGCTGGTGCTGGTCGTGCGGCCCGGCGGCCTGCTCGGCAAGGAAGCGTGATGCGCGACTGGCTCGGCCTGGTCCTCGCCGCCTGCGCGCTGGCGCTCGCACCGGCCGGCCTGCCGCCGTTCGCCATGACATTGCTGACCGAGGCGCTGATCCTCGGCCTGTTCGCGATGAGCCTCGACCTGATGGTGGGCTACACGCGGCTGATCTCGTTCGGCCACGCCGCGGCGTACGGACTGGGCGCCTACACGTCGGGCTATCTGCTGCTGCACACCGACATCCCGATGCTGTTCGCGGTGATCGCCGCGGCGCTGTTCAGCGGTGTGGTGGCGATCGGCGTGGCCTGGGTGTGTACGCTCGCATCGGGCGTATCGTTCTCGATGCTGACGCTCGCAATCGCGCAACTGCTCTATGCGGTCGCGTTCAAGTGGACCAGCGTGACCGGCGCCTCCGACGGACTGGCGGGCATCCCACGCCGGCCCGGTCCGTTCGGCATCGCGGTGTTCGGCGGCAAGGCCGGGTTCTACTACCTCGTGCTGGCCTGTCTGTTCGGCGGCTTCGTGTTCTGCCGCGCCCTGGTGCGCTCGCCGTTCGGCGCCGTGCTGCGCGGCATCCGCGAGAACGAGGCGAAGACCCTGTCGCTCGGCTACAACACGCGCCGCTACAAGATCGCCGTGGTGGCGATCGCCTTCGCGTTGGGCGGCCTTGCCGGCGCGCTGTATGCGCCGTTCGCTGGCTTCGCCAATACCGAGCTGCTGTTCTGGCTGTTCTCGGGCCAGGTGCTGATCATGGTGATCGTCGGCGGCTCCGGCACGCTGGTCGGCCCGATCATAGGCGCGGCGTTCTTCATGCTGGTGTCGAACATGCTGAGTTCCTGGACCGACTCCTGGGCGTTGTTCTTCGGATTGATCTTCATCTGCTTCGTGCTGTTCGCGCCGCAGGGCATCTGGGGCCTCGCGACACGCGCGTTCACGGCACAGCCCGCAACAGCGAAACGCGGCCGATGGCGCTCCTTGAACTGGACGGGCTGACGCGCCGCTTCGGCGGCATCATTGCCGTCGATCGCGTGACGATGCGCGTCGCGGCGGGCGAGGTGCGCGCGGTGATCGGACCGAACGGCGCGGGCAAATCGACACTGTTCAACCTGATCACCGGCGTGGTGCCGGTGACCGACGGCAGCGTGCGCTTCGACGATGAGAGGCTGACCGGGCTGTCGCCCTACGGCATCTGCCAGCGCGGCATCTCGCGCACCTTCCAGATCACCGCGCTGTTTCCCGAGATGACGGCACGCGAGAACGCACGGCTCGCCGCACAGGCGCGGCATGCGCGGCGCTGGCAGCCCTATGGCGGCGGCACCGTGTTCGGCGACGCCGGACGTCGCGGGGATGCGGCACTGGAGCGGCTCGGGCTGACGCATGTCGCGTCGCGACAAGCGGGGTTGCTGTCGCATGGCGACCAGCGGTTGCTCGAGGTGGCGATGGCGCTGGCGCAGCAGCCGCGACTGCTGCTGCTGGACGAACCGACGCAGGGATTGTCGGTGGAGGAGACGGCGCAGGCAGTGGAGACGCTGGCCGGCCTGCTGTCGGACGGCGCGATGACGGTGCTGCTGGTGGAACATGACATGGAGGTGGTGTTCCGGCTCGCCCACATGATCACCGTGCTGCACCGCGGCGCGGTGATCGCGGACGGCTCGCCGGACGAGGTCAAGGCGGATCACGAGGTGCAACAGGCGTATCTCGGAGGTCTCGCCTGATGCTGACCATCGAGGGGCTCAACACGCATTACGGTGCGAGCCACGTGCTGCAGGGCATCGACCTGACGGTGCCGGAGGGGCGCATCTGTTCGGTTCTTGGCCGCAATGGCGTCGGCAAGACGACGACATTGCGCACGGTGATGGGGCTGGTACCGCCGAGTGGCGGACGCGTACGGCTGGATGGCACCGACATCACCGGCTGGTCGCCGCATCGGGTTGCGCGCGCCGGTGTCGCGTACGTGCCGGAAGGGCGGCTCATCTTTCCCGACCTGACGGTGGTGGAGAACATCCGCGTCGCGGAACGCCGGCCGTCGAAGAGCTGGCCGCTTCGGCGGCTGATGGAGCTGTTCCCACCGTTGCGTGAGCGCGCGTCGAGCCGCGGCGGCACATTGTCTGGCGGCGAGCAGCAGATGCTGGCCATCGCGCGCGCACTGGCGAGCGATCCGAAGGTGATGCTGCTGGACGAACCCAGCCAGGGTCTGGCGCCGTTGGTCGTGCGCGAGCTGGCCGAGGTGATCCGGCGATTGCCGAGCCAGGGCGTGACGATATTGCTGATCGAGCAGAACATGCGTCTGGCGGAGGCGGTGGCCGATGAGATCCACATCATGGTCAAGGGACGCATGGTGTATGCAGCGCCGCCCGAGCGGTTTCGCGCGGAGGAAGCCGAAATACGCAGTCGGTATCTGACCGTGTGAACGCGTGAGGATCTCTCGTCGCCGCGGTTCTCGCTGTCATTGCGAGCGAAGCGAAGCAATCCCCATCGATGGGGATTGCCGCGTCGCTGCGCTCCTCGCAATGACAGTACAACCCGATTGCCCTGGTCAGGGCGCCGAGGCCCCTGTACATCAACGACGACGCCGTCGCGGTGGATCGCAGGAGGAAAACGTCATGGACCTGAACCTGCGCGGCAGGACCGCGCTCATCACCGGCGCATCGAAAGGCATCGGCAGGGCTTCGGCTGAAGCGTTGGCCGAGGAGGGCGTCAACGTCATCCTGGTCTCGCGCACGCAGTCCGACCTCGATGCGGTACGCGACAGCATCGCCGCGCGCTGGAACGTGCGCGCCGAGGTGCACGCGTTCGACATCTCGGACAGCGCGAACGTGGACAGGCTCGCGTCGCTGCATCCCGACATCGACATCCTGGTCAACAACGCCGGGGCGATTCCCGGCGGCAACCTCCAGGAGATAAATGAGGCGCGTTGGCGCGAGGCGTGGGACCTGAAGGTGTACGGCTACATCAACATGTGCCGTCGGTTCTATCCGCTGATGAAGCAGCGCGGCCACGGTGTCATCGTCAACGTCCTCGGCATGGCGGGCGAGCGGATGGACGCGGGCTACGTCGCCGGTTCCACCGGGAATGCCGGGCTGATGGCGTTCACCAAGACGATCGGCGGCGGCGCATCGGCGGACAACCTGCGCGTCGTCGGCATCAATCCCGGTGCGATCGCCACCGACCGGCTGGTGACCATCATGAAGCAGCGCGCGAAGGACCGGCTGGGCGATGCCGACCGTTGGGAAGAGCTGATGAAGCCCCTGCCCTTCGGCCGCGCCGGCACGCCGGAGGAGATCGGCTGGATGGTGGCCTTCCTCGCCTCCGACAAGTCGGCCTATACCAGCGGCACGATCATCACCATCGACGGCGGCGCCGCCAATCGTGGGCCGATGTTCTGAGGAGTCAGGCATGAAGCTGCAAGGCAAGGTTGCCGTCATCACCGGAGCGAGCGGGGGTATCGGCTCCGCCACCGCGCACCGCTTCGCCGAAGCGGGCTGCCGCGTCGTCGTCGGCTACAACAGCCGCGGCCGCGAGGCGGAGAAGGTTGCGGCCGGCCTGCCGGGCAGCGGACATCGAGCGGCGCACATGCCGATGGAGGACACCGCCGTGCTGCGCCAGGTCGCCGCGATGGTGGAACGCGAGTACGGGCGCTGCGACGTGCTGGTGAACTCCGCCGGCTTCACGCGGATGATCGCGCACGCCGATCTGGAAGCGCTCACCGACCAACTGATCGACGCGATCTTCGTCGCCAACGTGCGCGGGCCATTCGCGACGATCCGCGCGTTCGCACCGCTCATGAAACGTTCGGACGAGGCGGCGATCGTCAACATCTCGTCGGGCGCGGCGCTGTCGGGTGGCGGCAGCAACATCGCGTATGGCGCGTCGAAGGCAGCGATCGACGCGATGACCAAGTCGCTGGCACGCGTGCTGGGACCGAACATCCGCGTGGTGTCGGTATCGCCCGGCGCGGTCGATACCGGTTTCGTGCCGGGCCGCACCACCGAGATGGTGGAACGCGCGGCGCAGCGCACGCCGCTGAAGCGCGTGGTCCAGGCCGACGAAGTGGCGCAGACGGTGATGGCCGCCGTCACGCTGATGACGGCGACCACGGGCAGCATCCTGCTGGTCGAGGCCGGGTCACTGCTCGGGTAGCGATCAGCGCCTGGGCGGAGGAGGAGTGCTCTGAACCTCGCGCGCCGCCGAAGCCGATCGCTGCGCGCCGCCCTGATCACCGGCCGCGGAGTAAAGGCCTTGCGCCTGCTGCAGATCGGCAAGCGCGGTCCGCTGGTCGCCGAGCTTGTAGAACACCACGCCGCGGTTGAAATAGGCGTCGGCGCTCTTGGGATCGAGGCGCAGTGTCTCATTGTAGTCGGCGAGCGCGCCCTGCAAGTCGTTCAATCGCGCCTTGGTGTTGCCGCGCTTGAACAACGCCCGTGCGAAGTTGGGCCGCAGGCGAATGGCCGTGTTGAAGTCCTGTAGCGCTGCCTGATTGTCGCCATAGCTCTGGGCACGGATCACGCCGCGCTCACAATAGGCGTCGGCGTAGTCGGGGCTCAGTCGCAATGCCTCGGTGCAATCCTCCATGGCCTCACGGTTCGCGCCGCCCGCCTCGTAGCGCGCCTTACAGCGCAGCAGGTAGGCGCCGGCGCCGGTCGGGTTGAGGCGGATTGCCTCGTTGAGCGCGGCGATGGCGGTCGGCAGATCGCCGCGATTGTAGGCCTCGCCTCCCTGCACCTGTTTCTTGATCGCCTCGGACGGCTGCGCGATGGCGGCTGACGTTGCGACGCAGCCAAGGATGGCAATGAGGGCAAATCGCGTCATTGGTTGATCCCCATCATGATGAACCCGGACCAGGCCAGCGGGTTGGGATAGCGCGCGCGCGTCTCGAGCATCGCCTGTCGCAGCGCCTGCGCCTTGCCCGGTGCCCGTGCCAGCGCGCGGTAGAACGCCACCATCAGCTCGGAGGTCGGCTGGTCCGGCACGCTCCACAGCGACACCAGCACGCTGTCCGCGCCGGCGGCCAGGAAGGCGCGCGCCAGGCCGACCACGCCGTCACCGCTGATGCGACCCTCGCCCGTATCACAGGCGCTGAGCACCACGAGCGCCGCGCGCAGCCGCATCTCGGTGATGTCCGCCGTCGTCAGCAGGCTGTCATTGGCCTCGCCGCCCAGCACGACGGCGCCAGGCATGCCCTCTGAACGCACATCGTCCAGCAGGCCGTGCGTCGCCAGATGGATGATCCGGGCGGCAGGCATGGCCTTCACCACGGCATCCCTGCTCGCCGCGTCCTGCACCAGGGCCGAGGTGCCGAGCTGCCTGGCGACCGCGTTGGCCTCGCTCTCGGCACCTTGCAGCGACGCCAGGTGGATCGGTTGGCTGGCCGGGGTGAGACGGATGGTGGGCATGATCGGATTCCCCGCCACCAACGCCGGGCCGCCGGCCGGCGGGCTTGGACGCGTCGCCAGCATGCCCAGCGTCGCGATCGAGGGCGACACCAGCAACGCGTGCCGTTCCACCAGCGCGTGCCCGTCGGGATCGCGCAACGCAGCGAATGGCAGCAGGAACAACCCGCCTTGCGGGATGATCACGACCGGCTGGTCAGGGTCGGCCGGCAGCAGGTCGGCGACCGGAGCAATCAACATGCGGTAATACAGCGCCAACAGGTCATCGCGGGTGGCGATGCCCGGCTTGGGCGGCGGCGCCAGACGCCCGAGCGCGCCCATGCTCTGGCGCACCTCCTGCACCATGCCGCTCATCGCCGCTTCCAGCGTGCTGCCGTGCGGCGTGATCCGGTTGCTGCGGAAGGTGAGGGTGCCATCAGGGCGGACGACCCAGAAGTAGATCGCGTTGTCCGCCGCGACCATCGAGAGCTCCAGCAACGTGGCGTTCTGTTGCCTGGCCACCGCGCGCATGGCGGCGATGTCGGGCGATACGATCGGACCTGGCGTCTGACCGCGGCGGGTCAGGAGCTGCGCCAAGGCCTGGGCCCGGCCGCGCTCGGATATCTCCAGCGCAGCCTCCGGGCGGCTCTCGGCGATCAGTGTCGCCTGAAGGTACCGGTACGCGTCGAGCTGCGTTTCGAACAGCGAGATGTTGAACAGATCTGCCTTGCCGACCGGTTCGCGCAATGCCTCCTGCACCGCAATGGCCGAGCGCAGGCTGGCTTCCGCCGCGGCCGACTGGCCGACCCGCATTTGCGCGAGACCGAGGTTGCGCAGCGCAATCGCCTCGCCGCGACGATAGCCAACGTTGCGAGACAGGTCGCGGCTCTGTTGCAGCAGCGGGATTGCATCGGCCGGCGCGTTCTCCCGCAGGCGAAGCGTTGCCAGATTGCCCAGCGCCTGCGCCTCGACCAGTTTGGCGCCGCGCTCGCGGGCGATGGCGATGTCCTGGCGGTAGTAGTCCGCCGCCGTGTCGTTCCGACCGAGGCGGGTATAGGCCAGCGCAAGATTGCCGAGCGCCTCGCCCTCCAGGGCACGGTCTTTCGTGTCGCGTCCGAGCTTCAGCGCCTGCTCGTAGAACGCGACGGACTGCGCGTCCTGCTCCTGGAAATGCTTCACGTTCCCCAGGCTCAACAGGACTGCGCCCTCGGTCTCCCGGTCACCTGCCTGCCGCGCGAGGTCGAGCGACTCGCTCAGGATGCCGGTGGCACCGTCATAGTCGCCAAGGAGATAGTGGCTCTGGCCGAGCTCGTAGAGTGCGTCGGCTGCGGCGCCCCGATTGTTTGACTCGCGTGCCAGGGCAGCGGCCTGCTGGAATGCATCGGTGGCGCCCAGGTAGTCTTCCTGACGTGCCAGCGTCTTGCCCAGGAAGAACCAGGCCGCGCCCTCGTCCGCGCGCTTGCCTGCCTGGTGGAACAGGCTGGCGGCGCGACGCAACGGCGGCACCGCCTCTGTCGGCCGTCCGGCGTCGAGCAGCGAACGGCCGAGATTGCCGGCGGCGAACGCCTGGTTGTCGCGATCGCCGGCGGCGTCGGCGCGCGCCAGCATGTCGCCAAATGCAGCGACGGCACGCGCTTTGTCGCCGGCCGCGCGGGCGGCCTGGCCAAGCTTGCCCAGCACGCTGATCTCGGTGCGCGTTTCGCCGACCTGCCGCGCCAGGGTCAGGCTTTCCTCGAAATAGCCGAGTGCGCGTCCAGGGTCTTTCATGAGCTGCGACGCAGTGCCGAGGTTCTCCAGCGCGTAGGCCTGGCGCTTTACGTCGCCGGCTGCGCGATAGGCGGCCAAGGCTTGCTGCCACAGGCGGATCGCTTCGTCGCGGTGGCCCTGCTGGAACTCGATGACCGCCCGGTACATCGGATCGTTCGCCTGCTCCGCGCTGGGCTGTGCCAGCACGGCCAGCGGCGCAGCGAATGCCGCGAGCAGACAGAGGGCAGGAACGATCCGCATGGCCGGACCTTCCGCAGCTAGGAGTGAGAGTTGCTCCGGACGAAGGTAGCAGGAATTTGGCCGAGTGATGTGAACGGTGTCACATCGCCTGACGCGTTGCAGCGCTGCCGGTCATTGCCGCGGCGATGATGTCCATGTCGTGATCGCTGATGGCGAACAGCCCGAGGCGGAACTTATAGCCCCAATTCCGCTGGCCGGAGGTGAACTCCAGCCGCTCCAGCAGCGGCTGGATCGGCACCTCCCGCACCGCGAGCCAGTCCACGTCGCGACGGAACGGTTGGAAGCCATCGCCCATGTCGACCCGGTACGGCTCGCCGTCGCGCACTGTGCCGAAAGCGGTGAACGCCTGTAGCCTGTCCTTGCCACCGAACGCCGTTGCCGGCGAGTAACAGGCGATGCGGTCTCCCGACCGCACGCGGCGCAGCGGCGCCAGCTTGCCGTGTCCGGCCTGCATGAAGCCTCCGGCGCCACCTTTCCGCACATGATCGGCAGAGGCCACGACGATCCAGTTGTGGCTGGGTGGGTCTGGCATGACGCGCGCTCCTGCTGCCTTGGCGCAACGGACAGCCGATGAGAGCCTCGGCACAGAGATTTCGACAGGTTGCCGGAGCATATTTCATTGCTGCCAGAACCGACAATTGCCCGGTTTTGGTCAGAGAGATCGGCCTGCTTCGGAATGACCGACACGGGTGGTGCGTGTGGCCCTTCTAGTCTAGTCGCCGCAACTATCGCCGGCTGCGCCATTGCAAGCCGACCTCTCAGTCCGTCATTGCGTTGAACAACGCCTGCAGCACTCGCCCCCGGTCGTGCGCTCCGGCTTGCAGCCACATGAATTGCCCATTCGGTGCGCCAGCCGCGGCCTGTTGCGCGGCGGCTTGGTCGGTGTGTGCATCGGTCAGCGCCACGACTCGCGCCCGGCAACGCGCCAGCACCCCCAACTCGTGCACGCAACCGGCGTTGTGGGCCTGAAAACCGCGCAGGTCCATCAGCA
>JANWJK010000325.1 GCA_025452005.1 Acetobacteraceae bacterium
CGGCGCCACCGCGTACCGGGGTCCAGGCGGCGGTTACGCCTATCACGGCGCTGGCGGATACTACGGTTATCGACCGCCGGCGGCGGGCTATTACCCGGGCGCTGCCGTAGCGACGGGGGTGGCCATCGGCGCCGCTACGGCGTACCGGCCGCCCGCCTACTACGCGCCGCCGGTCGTGGTCGCACCGCCGCCGTGCGGCTACTACCCGTATCCTCCCTGTTATTGAGATCAGGGACGGGAACTCCTCAAATCGGCGGCCCACGGCGCGGCGCCCGCGGTAAAGCGCTGCGCCAGGAAATCCAGCAGGACCGCGACACGCGTCGGCCGCGGCCCGCCGGCCGGCGTGATCAGGTGTACCGCCCCACTCGGCGACGACCAGCCGTCCAGCGCGATCTCGAGCCGGCCGTCGCGCACCGCCTCCCAGACGATGAAATCCGGCTGGAGTGCCACGCCGCAGCCAGCCTCCAACGCGAAGCTCAGCGCCTCGGCATTGGTCGCGCTGAGCGGCCCCTTCACGGTCACGGTCTCCTCGGTCCCGTTGGCATCGGTGAAACGCCACGTCTCGCCGGTCGCGAGATACAGATAGCCAAGGCACGCGTGGTGCCGCAGGTCGCGCGGGTGACCCGGTCGGCCGTGGCGGGCGAAATAGCCGGGCGCGCCCACCACCCAGCGACGCACCGGGCATAGCCGGCGGGCGATCAGGCTGGAGTCCGCCAGTTCGGCAATCCGGATCGCTATGTCGATGCCGCCGGCGATCAGGTCCACCAGCCGGTCGTCGAGCTGGAGATCGACCGAGACCTCGGGATAGGCGGCCAGGAACTCGGGCAGCACAGGCGCGACATGCCTGAGGCCGAACGACATCGGCGCGGCCAGCCGCACCCGGCCGCGTGGCACCGCCGAGCTGGCGTGCGCCTCGGCCTCGGCCGCCTCGCCTTCGGCCAGGATGCGCGCCGCCCGCACCGCGAGCACCCGCCCGGCCTCGGTCAACGCGAAGCGCCGCGAGGTCCGATGGATCAGTTTTTCCCCGAGGCGCGCCTCCAGCCGCTGCACGGCCTTCGACACGGTCGGGCCGGACAAACCGAGCTCCGCAGCGGCGGTGGCGAAAGAACCGCTATCGGCCACTTTGGCGAAGATCGCCCAGGCTTCCAGGTCGGGCAGGCTCACAACGCCCCCAGATCAGAAACGGTGTCTTTCCATCCTTTCTGTTTTCTGCATCGTGGTCGAGCACCAAGTTCTGCGCCGACCGAACAGGAGCAACGCAAATGATCGAACGCAGGAAATTCGCCGGGCTGGGTGGCGCCAACCACGGCTGGCTCAACGCGAAGCACCACTTCTCATTCGCCAACTACTACGATCCGGAGCGCATGGGCTGGGGCGCGCTGCGGGTGTGGAACGACGACGAGATCGCCGCCAAGTCGGGGTTCCCGCCGCATCCGCACGCCGATATGGAGATCATCACCTATGTGCGCGAGGGCGCCATCACCCACCAGGACTCGATGGGCAACAAGGGTCGCACCGAGGCAGGCGATGTGCAGGTGATGTCGGCCGGCTCAGGCGTGCGTCACTCGGAGTACAACCTGGAGGACGCGACGACGCGGATCTTCCAGATCTGGATCGAGCCGACCGAGCGCGGCGGCAAGCCGTCCTGGGGTGCCAAGCCTTTCCCCAAGGGCGATCGCTCGGGCCGCTTCGTGACACTGGCCAGTGGCCAGGCCGGCGACGAGGAGGCATTGCCGATCCGCGCCGATGCGCGCGTGATGGGTGCCACGGTGAAGGCCGGCGAGCGCGTCAGCCTGACCATCGATCCGGCGCGGCACGCCTACCTGGTGCCGGCGACCGGCGCGGTCGAGGTTGACGGCGTACGCATCGAGGCGCGCGACGGCGCGGCGATCACCGACGTCGAGCGTATCGACATCGTCGGGCTGGAAGATTCCGAGGTCGTCCTGGTGGACGCTGCGTGAGCCGAAGGAGGCAGACATGCTGGATCTTGTGATCGAGAGCAGGCGCAGGGACCTCGGCGGCGGGCTGGAGGTCGGACGCGTGCTGCCGTTCGCCAGCCACCGCATGGTGGGGCCGTTCATCTTCCTCGATCACATGGGTCCGGCCGATTTTTCCCCTGGCGAGGGGATCGATGTGCGGCCGCACCGCATATCGGTCTCTCGACCGTCACGTATCTGTTCGACGGCGAAATCCACCATCGCGACAGCCTTGGCGTGAGCCAGAAGATCCGGCCCGGCGAGGTGAACTGGATGACCGCCGGCTCCGGCATCGTCCATTCCGAACGCACCGATCCTTCGCTGCGCTCGAGCGGCGGGCTGATGCACGGCATGCAGGCCTGGATAGCCCTGCCGCGCGAAGACGAGGAGACTGCTCCGGCATTCGCGCACCACGACGCGGACGCACTGCCGGATATGTCGGACCACGGCGTCTGGGCGCGGCTGATAGCGGGCTCCGCCTACGGCCTGCGCAATTCAGTGAAGACGTTTTCGCCGCTGTTCTACCTGCATGTCGAACTGGCGGACGGCGCCCGGATTGCAATGCCGGTCGAGCACGCCGAGCGTGCCGCGTATGTGGTGTCGGGGACGGTGGAGCACGAAGGCGTCCGGTATCCGGCCGGCCGGATGATGGTGTTCACCGATGGCGGCGAGCCCGCGATCGCCGCCGCGGACGGGCCGGCGCGCGTAATGCTGCTCGGTGGCGCAGCCATCGGGCCCCGCTTCATCTGGTGGAACCTGGTGTCCTCGCGGCAGGCGCGGATCGAGCAGGCGAAGGCCGACTGGAAGTCCGGTCGGATGTCGCTGCCGCCGGACGACAACCACGAGTTCATCCCGCTGCCCGAGGATGGGCCGCACCCGAGCGCCTGACCAGGGACCTTTGAGCGCACGTGGTGCGGCTTCGGCACGGACGCGAGAGTGTCCAATCGCCGGTCAGGCTGGACCCGCTGCGACGCGCAGTTGCACGCCTGCTTGCTTTTGCAGATAGCCGATGACGCTGAACAGATTGCGCGCCTGCGGATTGCCACGCGGGCCGAGCATGCGAATGAGGCTCTTTGCTGGCGTGCCGGTCGCCTCGCCCAGTTTCTCGAAGCCGACCGTTGCTTTGATGTAGTCGCGCAGGATCGCCTTTCCGGTATCGACATCGCCGGCGAGCATGGTGTCGATGCCTTCGCGCAGCAGCGCATCGCCGAAGGCGGGATCGCTCGCGACCCGCTTCTGCACCAGTTCCTTGAAATCTCGCGTCAATGCCACCGCTCGCCTCCGTCTATCGTACCGGCGGCGGCCGCCGCCGCTCATAGTCCGCCCACAGACCCTTCGCGCGGGCGATGTCACGTTGCTGACGCTGCTTCGTGCCGCCCGTCAGCAGGATCACAAGCGTCGCGCCATCCCGGCCGAAATAGACCCTGTAACCGGGGCCCCAATCGATCCGATATTCCAGCAATCCCCCGCCCACGGACTTTGTGTTCGAGGTGTTGCCCTGCCCGAGTCGCGCCAAGGCAACCGTGACCTTGGCGGCCGCGGCGGCTGCGAGGTCCGTAAACCAGCTTTCAAAGGGGCTTTCCCCATTGACCGTAATGGTAATAGCGCAGTTCGAACACCCGATAAGGTAACACAAGTGTTACCTCATTTCAAGGGGCAGCAACGCGTTGGAGGGGCTCAGCAAACCGACTTCGTGAGGCTATGCCGCATCCGCGGCCAAGCCCCATGCTAGCTCCGTCTGGATCGTTCGAGGTCAAAGATGGAGGACCAAACCGAACAGCCGGGTCATATATGTGTTTCTGAGCGAGCCCGTGACCCCCTCCGGCACCCAATATTGGCCCGAGCGGGAGACCGGGATTGCTTATGGAACCAATAGGACGGCCCGCCCCCAAGGGGACAATGTTGAATGCCGGTACCTTATCGCAATATCAACACCATACCCAAACTGCGAGAGGATCATGATCGGATGCCGATTTACATTATAGGTGGAACGACGCGGGCGCGGCGGCAGGCTGGATAGCGACCGTCCAAGGTCACCAATTCGACCTTGCTCGTTGGGAGCAGTTGCTACGACCGCCTTTCGATCCCTGCTGCGAACGAATTCCTCGCCACGACGCATTTGTCTGGGCGCTTCGCAGCCGAACCTTCGATCATCTGCAGAACGCCGAAGAGGTCCGCAGCCGGGCGATCGCGCTATTGGCGCTTCTGAATGGGGTGATGGGCGTATCCGGGAATACGGAACCCTTAACGCTCGACAGTGTCGGCCAAATTGATGATGAAGGCCGGATTCGACTCACCTTTTTTGCAGAACTGCACGAGCGACTACGAGCCACGGTCACTGCCACTGCTGAGGTCCGTGATGCACAAGGCAACCTTGTTCCACCGCCTCAGCCAGAGCCATCAGCCGCGCAAACGTGGACAAAAAAGGCCGAGGGCAATGAAACGGTTGCCGACATGCTCGTCTTTGCCGGGCGTGCGGACAACTGGTTCGATATCTTCAAAACGATAGAGGCCGCTGAAGACCTGGTTGGCGGCGAGAGGAAGTTGCAGAAGGTGCTTGGATCGTCAGGCCAAGCATTCAAGCGGATGAAACGGACCGCAAACAATCTGCACCGTCACCGCCCCGGAAAATTCGCCACCGAAACACCAACTCCGATGGGGGATGCGAAGCCGTTGCTGTCCTTCATTGTGAGGACAGTTATGGATAGCTACTTGGCCGCTCAACGGTGACGGCGGCGGCGGTGCGCCAAATATCCAAAACTACGGGAGAGTCATGATCGGATGCCGATTCACACCTACGGACGGCGCCCAGATGGCAATGCCGGTCGAGCGCGCCAAACGTATCGCGTATGGGGTTCCCGGGACGGTGGAGCACGGAGCGTTACGGTGCCCGAGGACGGGCCGCACCCGAGCGTCTGAACCGGGGGGCGAGGCGTGGCACTTCCTCATGGAAATCGTCATCGTCCAAGAATCGTGTCCTTCTTCCGAGAAGCAGCGTTCCAAAGCATCCGAAGACAATGGCCTGAGTTAAGACCCCAGGATCAGGCGGGAACCACGCCGCGCACCACGCGGAACATCATGGGAAATGACCGAGGTCCATCGGGCAACCCAACCAGATATCCAGCGCGAGCATGCTGCTCGATCGTGCCGCGCTCGTCGTCCGAGAGTGCCATCAATGGACCTGACATGCTTCCCTGGCCGCCGGTGAATGTAGCCCAATAGTCCGCGAAGGACGGATACTCGCAGTCCACGACTACGGGAACCTCCGTCACGTCGGTGAGGCCCATCTTCCGCCACAACGCCGCCTGACCGTTTGGCCAGAAGAGCTTGCGCCCCGCCCGCATGGATCTCAGCTCGGAGAAGCCGGCGTGGAGTACGGCAGCGGTGTGACTGACGAGGTCAAAGGCAGGCATGCCGCCAAAAAACTGGTGAACACCGGATGCGACCACGCCGCCCGGACGGGTCACTCGCTTCATCTCGGCAACCACCTGTTCAATCTCCGGAAGAACATCCAGGGCAAGCGTTGAAACCGCTGCGTCGAACGTACCGCGGTCGAACCGCATGCGGCGGATATCGCCGTGTTCATAAGCGATGTTGGTGTGCGATCGATTGCGTCGGGCCCCCTCCAGGTATCCCTCCGACGCATCGATACCGATCACACTCGCGCCAGCGTCGGCCAGCGCTTTCGACAATACACCCGTCCCGCAGGCTACATCGAGCACGCGACCGCCCGGGGTGATACCGGCAAAGGAGAGAAACGGCCTTGCCAGACGTTCGCTCCAACGGCCCATGAAAACCTCGTAGGCGTCCGGATCGGTCCAACTATATCGTGGTGTTGCTGTTTCCATGACGCACCGCCCCGTCTGATCGAGTTTGAACCCTGACACGGTTACGCGAGCCGCACAAAGCGTGATCATCGTGTATCCTCGACCAGTTACCGTGGCGGTGAACCCGCGGCACGTGATCGCTCTCCGATTGCTAGCGCTTTTATACGATCGCCACTGCGGTGGGGCGTGGGGCCAACAAATTCCTGACCAGGCCGGTGGATTTTCCCCAACTGAAGTTGGACATCGCCGCGGTGATCGCGGACGCCCGAAGCTGAGCGCATCACCCCACACCGATCAGCGCGGCCAGCCGGTTCGGATCGTCGAGAAGCTCCCGGCTCGCACCGTCGTAGACGACCCTGCCGCGATCCAGAACGACTGCGCGTTCCGCAAACTCGAGCGCCAGCCTTGCGTGCTGTTCGACCAGCACGATTGCCAGACCCTCGTCCTGACGCAGCCGATGCAGCGCGGCAATCAGCGTATCGACGATCACCGGCGCCAGTCCTTCCAACGGCTCGTCCAGCAGCAACAGCGAGGGATTGCCCATCAGGGCACGGCCAATCGCCAGCATCTGCTGCTCGCCGCCGGAAAGCTGGTTGCCCATGTTGCGCCGGCGCACCGCTAGCGACGGGAACAGCTCGTAAACCCGCTCGCGCGTCCAGCGTGTGCCGGCGCGCGCGGCGACACTCAGGTTCTCGTCGACGTTCAGCGAGGGGAAGATCTCGCGCTCCTGCGGGACATAGCCGATGCCGAGACGCGCGCGCTGGAACGGACGCAGACGGCAGATCGGCTGGCCGCGGAACGCAATGCGTCCGGCATGCAACGTCGTATGCCCCAGCACGGTCGCCAGCAACGTCGTCTTGCCGACACCGTTGCGACCCAGCACGGCCAACGTCCCGCCTGCCGCCACGCCGAGCGAAACCCCCTCCAGCACCACGGTCTCGCCGTAGCCGGCGGACACGTCGTGCAAGGCGAGGCCATCAGCCATGATGGCCTTCGCCGAGATAGACCTCGCGGACACGCGCATCGGCGGCGATCTCCGCCGGCGTACCTTCGATCAGTACGCTGCCCTGTACCAGCACGGTGATGCGGCGGGCAAAGCGGAACACCAGCTCCATGTCGTGTTCGATGATCAGCACGGCGATGTCGTCCGGCAGTTGTTCGATCACGTCTAGGATGATCGCGATTTCCGTCGACGGCACGCCGGCCGCCGGTTCATCCAGCAGGAGCACGGTCGGTCGCAGGCCGAGTGCGATGGCGATCTCCACCAGGCGCTGCCTGCCGTATGGCAACTCCCTCACCGGCGTCAGGGCATCATCGGCTATGCGCAGGCGTTCGAGCAGCGCATAGCCGCCCTCCAGCACGGCGCGCCGCGCCGCGAGCGACCGCAGCATGTCGCCACCGATGCCGTGATGTTCGCCGACCGCAAGGCAGACATTCTCCAGCACCGAAAGCCCACGGAACAGCGTGTTGATCTGAAACGTCCGGCCTAACCCGCGCCTGACGCGCACCGCCTGCGGCAGTGCGGTGATATCGTCGCCGCCAAGCAGGATGCGCCCCGCCGATGGCGGTATCCGGCCGGTGATCAGGTTGACCAATGTGGTCTTGCCGGCGCCGTTGGGACCGATCAAGGCGTGACGCGCGCCGGCGTCGAGCCGGAAGTGTATGTCGTTCGCGACGATCAGCGCACCGAAGCGCTTGTGCAGGCCGATGGTTTCCAGTGCGGCCGTCATCGGCGCAGTATCCGGTCGATCAGGCCCAGCACGCCGCCACGCGCGAACATCACCAGCAGAACCAGCAGCAGGCCGATCCAGAAATACCAGAACGCCGGCTCGAGTTTTGCCAACTGGTCCTGCGCGATCATGTAGATGCCCGCACCGACGAAGGCGCCGTACAGCCGGCCGATGCCGCCGAACACCAGCATGATCACGATCTCGCCGGAGCGCTGGAAGCCAAGTACGGTGAGACCGACGAACTGCGTGGTCTGCGCCAGCAGGGCGCCGGCCACGCCGGCGAGCGCGGCGGATATCGTGTAAATGGTGAGCAGGCGCCGTCGCACCGGCGAACCGATCGCGTGCATGCGGGCGGTGTTCTCGCGGATGCCGATCAGCGAGCGGCCGAACGACGAATGCACCAGGCGGCGGGCAAACAGCCAGGCCAGGAACAGCACGGCGAGGCAGTAGAGATATGCGGTGCGGCCGAACAGATCGAAACGGAAGAGGCCGAAGATGGGCCGGATGTCCATGCCTTGCAGCCCATCGGCGCCACCGGTGATGAAGCCTGCCTTGTTCGCCGCTTCCGCCAGCAGCGCCGTGACGGCAAGGGTGAGCATCAGCAGCGTGAGGCCGGTGGTACGCAACACCACCAGGCCCGACAGCCAGCCGACAACGGCGGCGGCGCACGCCGCGAGGACCAGGCCGGAGAGCGGTTCGCCGGAGACGTGCGCGGCATAGATGCCTGCGGCATAGGCGCCGACGCCGAAGAACGCCGAATGGCCGAGCGTGACGATGCCGGCGTAGCCCAGCACCAAATCGAGCGACAGCGCGAACAGAATCATGATCAGGATCTGGCTGCCGAGAGGCAGGTAGTCGCCGAAGACGAAATAGACCGCGACGGCGATCAGCCAAGGCAGCAATTCGATCGCACGGAAGCGATGCCGTGCGAGCAGCGTGTCGATCGGATGCACTCAGGCGCGACCGAACAGGCCCGCCGGCCGCCACAACAACAGGCCGATCATCGCGGCGAATACGAAGAAGGCGCCGAGCTCCGGCACCAGATACTTGCAGGCGGTGTCGCCGAAGCCCAACAGCAGCGCGGCGACGAACGGGCCGCGCAGCGAGCCAAGACCGCCGATGGCGACCACCATCAGGAAGTAGACGAGATATTCGGTGGCGTAGCCGGGATAGATCGCCAGGATGTCGGCGCCAAGTCCGCCGCCCAGCGCGGCAAGCCCGGAGCCCAGGGCGAACGCGAGCGAGAACAGCCGCCGCGTGTCGATGCCGATCGATTCCGCCATGCGGCGATTGTCGACAGCGGCGCGCAACTGGGCACCGAAATTGGTGCGCTCGACGCCCAGCCAGAGCAGCGCGATCAGCAGCAGCCCGACCACGATCAGGAACGTGCGGTAGGTCGGGAAACTGCGGATGCCCAGATCGATCTGTCCGCTGAGCACTGCCGGCAGGTGCACGGGTTGCGGCGACGGTCCCCACAAATAGCGGACAATGGCGACCGACATGAAGATCAGGCCGATGGTGAACAGCACCTGCTCCAGTTCGCCTGCGCCGTACAGTCGGGCGTAGAGCGTGCGTTCCAGCACCACGCTGAGCAGCGCCACGGCGACGAATGCGACGAGCAGCGCCAGGCCGAACGGCACCGCATAGGCGTTCATCAGCCGCACGGTGACGTACCCGCCGGCCATGGCGAATACGCCGTGCGCAAGATTTACAAAGCCCATCAGGCCCATCGTGACCGACAGGCCGACCGAGACGATGTAGAGGATCATCGCGTAGGCCAGACCGTGGAACAGGATGGAGATCAGCGCTTCCATACGATCATTTGCCGCGCAATGCGCAACGACACAAGGTGCTGGTTGATGGCACCGCAAGGTTTTCAACACGGAGGCCACGGGAGGACCACGGTGAACCACGGAGGAAGCAAGAAATAGCGCTTCGCGCGCAGCGCGTCCCCTGCTTCCCTTCGTGGCCCTGACGTTTTCCGTTCTTCCTTCCTGTTGAGGACTTTCTTTCGATCGGCAAACATCCAGGCAACGGCATTCGGTGAAATGCGATTGCCCTGGCTATTTCGGCGGGTTCATCTCCTTCCACGGGTCCTTCACCATCGGCAGAGTCTCGAACTCCACATTGGCCAGTTGTCCGTTCACCTTCTCGACCCGCCGCACATATTCGTTCTGCACGACATCGCGCGTCGCGGGATCGATCATGAACGGCCCGCGCGGGCTGTCTTCGTTTCTCCAACCCTTCAGCAGCTCGAGGGTCTTGTCGGGATCGATGTGCCCTTGCTGCGCGGCGATCACATGGAAGATCGCGGCCATGCCGTCATAGGCATCCACCACGAGGAAGCTCGGCTCCTCGTTGGTGCCGAACTCCGCCTTGTACGCCTTGATGAACGCCTGGTTGGCGGGACGCGTCGCAGCCGCCGAATAGTGATGCGCGGTGACGACACCGAGCGCCACGTCGCCCATGCCGGGCAGCTCTTCGTCGGTGGTCAGATCGCCGGGACCGATCAGCTTGATGCCGGCCTGCTTCAGGCCGAGATCGCCGAACGCCTTCATGATCGCCACGGCGTCCTTGCCGGCAGGCACGAACGAATAGACGGCATCCGGCGTGGTGTCCTTGGCGCGCTGCATGAACGGCACGTAGTCCGCGTTGTTCACCGGCATGCGCACGGACCCGACGATCTGGCCGCCCGCTTCGGTGAAGCCCTTGATGAACGCAGCCTCGGAGTCGATCCCGGGCGCGAAGTCGGTCACCGCCGTGAACACCTTCTTGATGCCGTTCTTCGCTGCCCAGACGCCGAGCGGATAGCTCGACTGCCACATCGTGAACGACACCCGCGCTATGTAGGGCGACTTCGTGGTGATCACCGCGGTGCCGGCATTCATGATGATGAACGGCACCTTGGCCTCGGTGGCGATCGGCGCGATCGCCAGGGCATTCGGCGAATAGATCGGGCCGGCCAGAAGCTGCACGTGGTCCCGCGTGACCAGTTCCTGTGCCATGCGTTTGGCGACCTCGGGATTCGGACCGGTGTCGTCGCGGCGGATGATCTCTAGCTTGACGCCTGGCGGCAGATCCTTCTCGTGCTGCTTCACGTAGAGACGGATGCCGCGATCGAGTTGTTCGCCCAGGTTGGCGGACGGGCCCGAATAGGTGTTGATGACTCCCAGCTTCACCGTCTGCGCCGACGCTGCGGTGACGAAACAGATGGCGATGCAGACCGCCCCGACGGCTGATGCCCGGAACCCCATGACGCGCCTCCCTTGTCCGGCGCGACTTCTGCCGTAGATCGGGCGGCGCAGCAACGATCGCGGGAGCGAGCCGAGGACACTCCCTCTCCCGCGAAGCGGGGGAGGGAGTTGTCATAACGTCTCTAGACATTCTTCTTGACATCCGCGCGCATCTGTGTTCTTGTTTCGTTCATGTCCGCCGCAGCCAGCACTCCTGCCCCAACCACTCAGTCCGGCCTCTGGCCGCACAGCAGCGACAGGCGCGGCTGCCTCGCCCGCCTGATCGGACTGGTCCGCAACCTCATCGGCTACGGCAGGGAGCTGGCCGCCGCGCTTCAGGCGCGCGGCCTCACCGACCGCCCGGCCGGTGCCATAGCCTGCTTCGGCACCCGCGACATCGCGCTGATCCTGTCACGCATCGCCGTCGCCCTGCTTCGTGCCGATGCGCTCGAGGCCAAGCTCCTGCGCGCCGCCGCCCGTCCGGACCCGAAGCCTGCGACGCCGCGCATGTCATCGGAACGCTCACCGCGCGCCCCGCGACTGGCTGCCGAGCCTGCCGAGGCAGACGCTTCCGACCCAACGCACCTGCCCACGCCGGAGCAGATCGCCGCCGAAATCCGCCGCAAGCGGGTCGGCGCCGTGATTGCCGATATCTGCCGCGATCTCGGCATCGTGCCGAACCATCCGCTGTGGCGGGATCTGAACCTGGCGGTCATCCTGAACGGAGGCGGTCTCATGGTCCTCTTCAAGGACGTGTGCCGGCGGACACGTGCGACCTGGGACGAACTGACGAACCCGCCTGCCGCTCCGCCGGCGCCATCCTTGCCATCCCTCGAACCGGCCTGCACGGGCCCGCCCTGAACGAGCTGGCGATCAGACCGGATGCTTCGCCGTCTGATTGAACAGGATGCGCCGCTCCTCCTCGCCGGGGGGCGCGCGCCGGCGCAGTTCCTTGCCGAGATCGACCCCGCGCTGCACCGCCGGCCGTTGCTTGATGGCCTCGCGCCAGCGCGCGACGTTGAGAAACTCGTCCAGGCCCTGACCCAGCGGCTTCGAGATCAGCACCCAGGGAAACGACGCCATGTCGGCGATCGAATAGTCGCCGAGGATGTAGTCGCGCCCTTCCAGCCGCCGCTCCAGCACACCCAGGCAGCGATTGTACTCGTCGGCATAGCGCCGGTGCGAATACGCATGCTCGCCCTGCGCGTAGTTGACGAAATGGCTGAGCTGTCCGGCCATCGGCCCGAGATTGCCGACCTGCCAGAACAACCACTCCAGCGTCTCCTTCCTCCCGCGCCGGTCGGTGGGCATGAAGCGGCCCGACTTCTCCGCCAGGTGCAGCAGGATGGCGCCCGATTCGAACACCGCCACCGTCTCGCCGTCGGCGTCGTGATCGACGATCGCCGGCATGCGGTTGTTGGGACTGATGGCGAGGAACTCGGGCTTGAACTGATCGCCCTTGCCGATGTTCACCGGCACCATGCGGTACGGCAGGCCGCACTCCTCCAGCATGATCGAGACCTTCCACCCATTGGGCGTGGGCCAGTAATGGAAGTCGATCATGCCTCGACGTCCTGCTTGCAGCCGATCTCGGCCAGGATCTCGTCGGTGTGCTCACCCAGCGCCGGAGCGCCACGGCGCACGCTGGTCGGTGTGGCGGAGAACCGTGCAGCTGGACGCGCCTGGCGCAGCAGCCCGGCCCCCGGATGCTCGGTCTCCACGACGATGCCGTTGGCCACCACCTGCGGATGCCGGATCATCCGGCTGCGTGTCAGTACCGGCGCGCAGGGCACGCCGGCCGCCGTCAGCCGCTCCAGCCATTCCGCGGCAGAGCGTGTGCGCAGCACCTCCTGGGTCATGGCGAGCCGCTCGTTGATGTGCTTGTGGCGCAGCGCCGGCGTGGCGAAACGCGGATCCTCCAGCCAGTCCGGCCGATCGAGGGCGCGGGTCAGCGCCACCCACTCGCGGTCGGTCTGCACCGCGGCGCTGATATGATCGTCGGCGGTCTCGTAGATCAGGTCGATGAAGCTGGCCGCCTCCTGTTGCGGCAGTTCGTCGCCGACGAACGTCTGGCTGCCCATATCGGAGCCCCACAGGAATGCCACCACCGCATCCAGCATGGACAGCCGCACATGCTGCCCCTGCCCGGTCCGCTCGCGCGCCAGCAGCGCCGCGGTGATCGCCTGCGCGGCCACCACGCCGGTCAGCTTGTCGGGCACGATGGTGCGCACGAGCCGCGGCCGTTCGTGATCGGAGCCGCCTTGGATGCTGGCCAGGCCCGACAGCGCCTGGATCAGCGGGTCATATACCGGCTTCTGCGCGAACAGCCCCTGCTCACCGAAGCCGCTGATCGAGACATAGACGATGTCCGGCGCCAGCGCCCGCACCTCAGCTTCGCCGAAGCCCATCCGCTCAATCACCCCACTGCGGAAATTCTGGACGAACACATCCGCGCCAGCGATCAGCCGCCTCAGAGCCTCCGCCCCGGCCGGCGCCTTCAGGTCCAGCACGACCGAGCGCTTGTTGCGGTTGTTGTTGAGGAACGACGCGGAAAATCCACCTCGCTGGTTGGCCGCGGCGCGCGTGTGATCGCCGCCCTGCGGGTTCTCCACCTTGATGACATCGGCGCCCTGGTCGGCCAGCAACATTGTCGCCGACGGCCCCGACACCATCGAGGTCAGATCGACGACGCGATAGCCGTGCAACGGTCCCGGCATGGCGGTCTCTCTTTCATTGATCGGCCTGAACGTGTTCCGCATCGCGCATGGCAGGTCAAGCTCACGAAAAGGTGTTGCTGCATCTGCGAAGGGAATGGCAATATCACTGACGCAAGCAATCGGGAGATTCTTCCAGAAGGCAGAACCCGACGTCTTGGACGATGAGGTTCGCCGTGATGACACAGCAGCACCAGGCGCCGTTCGGTCTGGTTCTAGCGCAGCTACACCGTATGTTGGCTGCCGCAGCCGCCGTTTTGCCGCCGCCCGATCGGGCACCGCCACCGCACGACCCGGTATTCCTGCCAGACTTCGCCACGCTGACCCCCGACCAGGCGCAGGAGATGCGCTACGGCAAGGGGCGCGACCAATGAAATGGCTGAGGCGCACCACCGAAATCTTGGGCGCGGGCGATATCGCCCGGACCGCGGCGCTGGCCAGCCTGATTGCCGGCATGCTGGTGTGCGGTGTCGCGATGGTGTCGGCCGCCACGACGATCGACATTGGACCCAAGGTCGGCGACATCCTGGTATTCCGCCAGGGCGCGCGGATGCCGACCGACTGGGAATTCACCGTCGCGACCACCGCCGTGCCCGCCGTTACGTGCACGCTCCGGCCTGACGTGATGGCATCAGGAGGTGGCAGCCTGGTCGTGGAGGAGCGCTTCCAGCCGCGCATGTTCCATGTGCATTGGGCGGGTTCCCGCACCAGCGAAGGCTCCGCCGACTGCGGCAGCAGCGCCGAACTCGTGCTGCCGGCAGCCGACCTCCAACTTCTGTCCAATACGGTGGGCGGCGCCGGCGTGGAGCACAGGGCCTTTGGCGGACTCTGATCAGCCCGGGTTGTCCTGTCATTGCGAGGAGCGAAGCGACGCGGCAATCTCCATGGGGATTGCTTCGCTTCGCTCGCAATGACAACGAGACTGTGATCAGCCCTTGGCGATGCCGGAGTAGTTCGTGTAGTCCGGCATCAGGCCAAGCTGCACCCCTGTCACGCCCTTGCGCGTCGTCCACACCTCGGAGCTTTGCATCAGGAACACGAAGGGTGAGCGCTCCATCGCGTCGAGCTGCATCTTCGCATAGATCTCCATGCGCTTCTCGGGATCGAGTTCCTTGACCGCACGATCGACCGCCTCGGTCAGCTCCTTGTCGAAGAAGTGGCAGCGCCATGCCGGCAGTTTCAGCTTTGCCGCATCGGAATCGTCGGGGTTGGCGTTGAACGCCTGAGCGTTGGAGTTCGGATCGAGATAATCGGGGAACCAGATCATCAACGTCATCTGGTGCTGGCGTGCGCGCATTTTCGTGGTGACCTGTTTTGTCTCCCCGGCCAGCAACTGCGCCTTGATGCCAACCGCCGCCAGATCGTGCTGGATGGCGAGCGCGATCTCCGCATAGGGCGAGTGGGCGTAGTAGTCCAGCACGATATCGAACCCGTCCGGATAGCCGCCGGCGGCGAGCAGTGCCTTGGCTTTCGCGACGTCCTTCTTGAACGGCCGATCGGAAATCGAACCGGGGGAACCCTTCGGCAGGAAGGTCTGCCAGACACCCCACACGTTCGGCGTGATGTTGTCGGCGATCGCGTCATAGTCGATCGCCATCTTGATCGCCTGGCGAACCTCGATCTTCTGGAACTGCGGCAGTGAGGCGTTCAGCCCGAGATACAGCGAATTGAGCTGGTCGACCTTGGTGATGCCGACATCCGGGTTCTTCGCGACCCCCTTGAGCTGATCGGCATTGAGGTTGCCCGCGATGTCGGCATCTCCCTTCTGCAGCAACAGGAGCTGCGACGCCGGCTCGGCCACATGGCGGATCACGATGCGCGGGATGCGCGGCTTCACCGCGGCGTGCGGGTTCGCCTCCAATATGATGTGGTCGCTCGCCTGCCACTCGACCAGACGATAGCTGCCGGAACCGGCACTGTGGGTCTTGAGCCACTCGTTGCCGAGGTCGTTGTTGACCTGGTTCGCGAGGGCGCGCGCCTTCTCGACCACGCAGCCGACCGTCGCCGACATGCAGTACAGCACGAAGGTCGGCGCCTGCACCACGGGCAGCGTCAGTTCCAGCGTATGATCTGCCGTGGCGCGGATCATCCGCTCCACGTTGTCGGCGTTCCAGCCGAACTGCGTGAGGATGAAGCCGGGCGTCTTATTCAGTTTGACGACCCGTTGCAGGCTGAACGCGGCGTCCTCCGCGGCAAGCTCATTGCCGTTGTCGAATTTCACGCCGCGGCGGAGCTGGAAGGTGAAGACCAGACCGTCCTTGCTGATCTGCCATGACTCGGCGAGGTCGCCCACCAGTTTGTTGGCATCGGCCGGGTCAGGGATGATCAGCTTGCGGTAGATGTTGCCGCAGGCTTCGTTGTTGGCGGTCTCATAGGATTGCGCGGGATCGAAAGCGCCGACGATGCTGTCGATCGCCTTGGCCATCACCAGGATGTTGGCAGGCGTCGCCGCGTCCGCCGACGGATCGAAGGACGACGCGGCGACGCCTGCCGCGGTGGCGACAAGCAGGTTACGTCGGGTCAGCATGGCGAGCGCCCCTGTCAACGTTGTTGTTGGGCGCAGCATGCCAGATGTCGCCCCGGCGTGGAAATCGGGTGATCCGTTTACCCCGTCATGCCGACGCAGGTCGGCATGACGGGGGTGTGCATCGACCTTAAGCCTTGTCCAGCCAGAAGATATCCTGCCGCACGACGTCGTAGACGCCGAAATAGTCGTACGGGTTGTAGCCCTTGACGTAGTTCCACCAGACGTCGTTGATCTGCTCCCAGCAGATCGGCAGCACCGGCGGGTCCTGTTCGACGATCTCCTCGGCCTGACGGATCAGCGCCAGGCGCTTGGCGGGATCGACCTCCGAATCGATCTGATCGACCAGCCCGTCGAACTTCGCATTGCTCCAGAACGAGTAGTTCTGCGGTCCGCCGCTGCGATACCAGGCGTTGAAATAGTCCGATGGATCCAGCAGGGTCGATACGATGGCGCCGACGCACAGGTCGAAGTGGCCGCTGGCAGCGTCATCGAACCACACCGATTCCACCACCGTGCGCAGGTTGCACTGCACGTCGATCCCTTGTTGCAGCATGGCCTGGATCGCCTGCGCCCAGAGCTTGAACGTGGCGACATCGCGCACCATGAAATCCAGGCCCTTGACGCCGTTTGCGTAACCCGCGGCTGCCATCAGCGCCTTGGCCTCCTTGAGTGCGGCTGTCGGATCTTCCTGGTAGCCGACCCGCTTGAACAACTGATCGGTGGGCGTGGCAAACTCGGAGAACGGATAGATGAAGCCGCCGACCCGCATCGGCGCCACATCTTTGGTGACATCGACCAGAACATGCCGGTCGAGCGCCAGATGGAATGCCCGTCGTACCCGTGGGTCGTCGAACGGCTTCTTCCGGTCATTGACCCAGGTCCCCTGGATCACGCTTTGGTTGAATGCCGTGGTGGACATGCCTGGCGTGGCCTTGGCCTTGCGCGCGGTCACCGGATCGACGATGCGCGCGTAGTCCACCCGGTTGGACAGGATCGCCGCGCCGAGTTCAGGCGAAAACGGTATCAGGTTGTAGAACTCGATGCCGTCGAGATACGGCAGGCCCTTGTTCCAGTAGTCCTTGTTCTTCTCCACCACCCAGATCTCGTTCTCGACGCGCCGGACGGTCTTGTACGGGCCGGTGCCCGGGATGTTCGGGACCTTGCGCAGATTGTAATTGTTCTCCTCGAGGGTCTTCTTGCGCAGGATGCCGTTCCAGCCGCTGGCGATCGCCGCCATGATGAAGCTCGCCGGACGCGGTGCGCCGAGCTTGAACTGGACCGTGTACTTGTCCGGCGCGGTTATTTCGCTCACCGCCTTGAACAGGATGCTGCGCGGGATGCTGACGCCTTCCGGCGGTCTGGAGATGCGATCGAACGTCGCCTTCACGTCATCGGCGGTCAGCTCCGCACCGTCGTGGAACTGCACGCCCTGGCGCAGGTGGAACGTGTAGGTCTTGCCGTCCTTGGCGATCTCCCAGCTATGCGCCAGATCCGGGATGAGGGTCTTGCCGCCGTCACGCGGATCGTGCCGGATCAGGTTGTCGAACATGCAGCCCTGGGTGCCGATATTGCCGACGGTTCCCGACTGCTGGAAATCGAAATGCGGCGGCCGGTTCAGGATGCCGACGCGCAGCACGCCGCCGCGCTTCGGGTTCGGCTCCGGCGCGGCGAGCTGGAATTTCGTTCCGTCGAATTCGCTGGGGATGTCCGCCAGCGTGTCGGCCGGCCGCATACCGTATGCCGCGGCCATCGCGGCGGCGCTGCCTTGGAGGAATCCCCGACGGCTCCAGTGGCGATGCCCGTTGTTCTTCAAGTTCATTGGTGTATCTGACTCCCTGTTGCGATTCGTTGCTTATGTCGACTTGTCCAGCCAGAACGTGTCCTGGCGGCAGACATCGTAGGCGCCGAAGTAGTCGTCAGGGCGCAGTCCCTTGACGTAGTCGTACCAGACATCGTCGATCTTCTCCCACGCCACCGGCAGCAGCGGTGGGTCCTGCTCGAAGATCGCTTCCGACTGCCGGATCAGCGCCTGCCGCTTCGCGGGATCCACCTCGCGATCGATCTGCTCGATCAGCTCATCGACCTTCGGGTTGCTGTAGGCCGAGTAGTTCTGCGGGCCGCCGGTGTGGTACCACGCGTTGAAGTAGTCGGACGGATCCAGCAGCGTCGAAACCACCGCGCCGATCGCCAGGTCGAAGTGCCCGTTGGCGATGTCGTCGAACCACACCGATTCCACCACGTAGCGCAGATTGCAGGTGATGTTCAGCGTCTGCTGCAGCATCGCCTGAACCGCCTGCGACCAGACGTGATAGCTGGCAAGGTCGCGGACCAGGTAATCCAGCCCCTTGATGCCGTCCTTGTAGCCGGCGGCCGCCATCAGCGCCTTCGCCTCCTTCTCGGCGGCGGCAGGGTCGTCCTGATAGCCGAGTTGCTTGACCAGTTCCGCCTTCGGCGTGGCGAGATCAGAGAACGGGTACATGAAGCCGCCGATCTGCATCGGCGCCACATCCTTGATCGCCTCGATCAGGGTCGGCCGGTCGAGCGCCAGGTGCATCGCGCGCCGCACCCGCGGATCGGCCAGCGGCTGCTTCTTCGTGTTGGTATAGGTCGCGTGGATGACGCTCTGGTTGAACGACGAGACCTTCATTCCCTTCGTCGCCTGCGCCTTCTTGAAGGTCACCGGATCGGTCACCCGCCCATAGTCCACGCGACCCGACAGGATCCCCGAACCGAGTTCCGGCGAGAACGGCACCAGGTTGTAGAACTCGATGCCGTCGAGATACGGCAGGCCCTTGTTCCAGTAGTCCTTGTTCTTCTCGACGATCCAGAGTTCGTTCTCCACCCGGCGCACCGTCTTGAACGGTCCGGTGCCGGGATAGGACGCGACCTTGCGGAGATTGTAGTTGTTGTCCTCCAGCGTCTTCTTGCGCACGATGACGTTCCAGCCGCTGGCGATGGCCGCCATGATGAAGGCGGGTGGCCGCGGCTCGGACAGCTTGAACTCGATGGTGTATTTGTCCGGCGCGTTCACCTCGCTGACCGCGCGGAACAGGATGCTGCGCGGAATGCTGATGCCTTGCGGCGGCTTCACGATCCGGTCGAAGGTGGCTTTCACATCCTCCGACGTCAGTTCCGCGCCGTCGTGGAACGGGATGCCCTTGCGCAGATAGAAGGTGTAGGTCTTGCGGTCCTTGGCGATCTCCCAGCTATGCGCCAGGTCCGGAATGACCGCCTTGCCGCCGTCGCGCGGATCGCGGCGGATCAGGTTGTCGAACATGCAGCCCATCGAGCCGAGATTATTGTAGGTGCCCGACTGGTGCAGGTCGAAATGCGGCACCCGGTTGGTGATCCCCATGCGCAGCACGCCGCCATATTTCGGATTGGGATCGGGCGCGGCCAGCTTGAACGAACTGCCGTCGAATTGGTCGGGAATATCGGCAAGCACCGGACGCGGCAGAAGCGCGTAGCCGGCGGCCATACCCGCACCGGCGCCCAGCAACCCACGGCGCGTCAGCCGCCCGCGCGCGATATACGGATCATTCATCGGACCTTCGTTCCCCCTTTTAAGGCTTTTCAGAACCGCTGGCGGCGTGCTCAGATGGCGCGCTTAACCGGTCCATTTCGCCAAAGATAACACGCCGGAATCTTGGGAGTCACGTCTTGAGTGAAGTGCAGTCGCCGACGCGAGGGAGATCCGTTCCCATCGCGACAACCGCCCGACCCCTGTTGGAGATCGACAATCTCCACACGCATTTCTTTACGCCCGCGGGCGTTGTGCGCGCGGTCGATGGCGTGTCCTACAGTTTGCGCAGCGGCGAAACGCTGGGCGTGGTCGGCGAGTCCGGCTGCGGCAAGAGCGTCACCGCGCTGTCCATCCTGCGCCTCGTCTCGACACCGCCCGGACGCATCGTCGAAGGGGCCATCCGCTTCGAGGGCACCGATCTGCTCGGCCTCACCGAGAGCCAGATGGAGGACATCCGCGGCAACCACATCTCGATGATCTTCCAGGAACCGATGACCTCGCTCAATCCGCTGCTCACTGTCGGGCGGCAGATCAGCGAGGCGATCGCGCTGCATCAGGGACTGTCACGCCGCGGCGCCATGGACAGAGCCGTCGATATGCTGCGCCGCGTGCACATCCCGGAACCCGAACGCCGCGCGTTTGCCTATCCGCATCAGCTTTCCGGCGGCATGCGCCAGCGCGTCATGATCGCCATGGCGCTGTCGTGCAACCCCAAGGTGCTGATCGCCGACGAACCGACGACGGCGCTGGATGTCACCATCCAGGCGCAGATTCTCGATCTCATGCGCGAGCTGCGCGACACGCTTGGCACCGCCATCATCCTGATCACCCACGACATGGGCGTGGTCGCCGAGAATGCCGACCGCGTGGTGGTGATGTACGCCGGCCGCAAGGTGGAAGAGGCGAGCGTGGACGACCTGTTTGAACGGCCCGGTCACCCCTACACGCGCGGCCTGCTGGATTCCATCCCGAACCTCGACCTCGCCGCGCGCGCCGATCCCAGCCGCACGCGCCTGAACGAGATCAAGGGCATGGTGCCATCGCTGTTCGATCTGCCGAAGGGTTGCAGCTTCGCGCCACGCTGCGGCTTCGCCACCGACCAGTGCCGTGCCGCGTTTCCCAGGCTGGAACAGCTCAGACCTGACCATTGGGTGGCCTGCTGGCACGCGGACCGCCTGCTCGGAGGCGCGGCATGAGCGGACTGCCCTCCGAACGCCACGCCGACGGCAGCGCCCGCCCGCTGCTCGAGGTCGAGAACCTCAAGAAGCATTTCCCGGTCTACAAGGGCGTCTTCTCGCGCGTTTCCGGCCATGTCTATGCGGTGGATGGCGTGTCGTTCCACATCAATCGCGGCGAGACACTTGGTCTGGTCGGCGAAAGCGGCTGCGGCAAGTCGACGGTGGGGCGCACGCTGCTGAAGCTGCTAGAGCCGACCGAAGGAAAGATCCGGGTCCACGGCAAGGACATCACCGATCTCGATACCCAGCAGATGTTTCCATATCGGGAACAGATGCAGATGATCTACCAGGATCCCTACGCATCGTTGAACCCGCGCATGTCGGCCGGCGACATCGTCGGCGAGCCGCTGATCATCCACCAGGCCGGCACGCGCGCGGAACGCCAGGAACGCGTCGCGAGTCTGTTCGAGCGGGTCGGTCTGCGGCCAGAACACATGAGCTCGTTCCCGCACATGTTCTCCGGCGGACAGCGCCAGCGCATCGGCATCGCGCGAGCGCTGGCACTCGGCCCCGAGCTGATCGTCGGCGACGAACCGGTCTCCGCGCTGGACGTCTCGATCCAGGCGCAGATCATCAACCTGCTGATGGACCTGCAGGACGAGTTCAAGCTGTCGTATCTCTTCGTCGCGCACGACCTGGCGGTGGTGGAGCACATCAGCCACCGCGTCGCGGTCATGTATCTGGGGCGCATCGTCGAGACCACCGACAAGACCAGCCTGTTCGAGATGCCGCTGCATCCCTATACGGAGGCGCTGCTCTCCGCGGTGCCGATCCCGAAGGCCAGCGCACGGCGGCGCAACCGGGTGATCCTGACCGGGGACGTGCCGAGCCCGATCAACCCGCCGTCAGGCTGCCACTTCCATGCACGCTGTCCCTATGTGATGCCGCGCTGCCACCACGACGTGCCCGCGCTGCGCGAGGTGGTGCCGGGGCACTGGACCGCGTGCCATCTGCACGACGGCGGCGTGCGGTTTCCGCTGGCGATCGATGTCATTGCGAGGAGCGCAGCGACGAAGCAATCCCCATGAAGGTGCGCACCTTGATGGAGATTGCTTCGTCGCTCCGCTCCTCGCAATGACAGGGTTACACCGCCCCTCTCAGCCGCGGATCCAGCGCGTCGCGGATGCCGTCGCCCAGCAGGTTGAATGCCAGCACCGTCAGCGTGATCGCCGCGCCGGGGAACAGCACCAGCCACCATGGCGGCACCAGCCCCGCGTTCAGCGAGTCGGCCAGCATATTGCCCCAGGTCGGCGTCGGCGGCGGAATGCCGACACCCAGGAACCCGAGCGCAGCCTCGATGATGATCGCCACACCCAGATGCGTGGTGGCGAGGATCAGATACGGCGCCACGCATTGCGGCAGGATGTGCCGCGCCATCATACGCAGATGCGATGCACCGAGGCCGCGCGCCGCCTCGACATAGGACAGCTCCTTCAGAGACAGCACCACGGCGCGGATCACCCGTCCGCCGAACGGTATTCGCGTGATGGCGATGGCGACGATCACCGTGCCCATGCCGGCGCCGAGCGCCATCGCGATGGCCATTGCCAGTATGAGATCCGGGAACGATTGAAGGAACTCGATGAAGCGCTGGCTGATGATGTCGAAGCGCCCGCCGAAATAGCCGCACGCCAGTCCCCACACCGCGCCGAGAGTGGTGCCCAGCAATACCGCGCCGGCGGCGACGGTCAGCGACGCGCGGCTGCCGTAGATCACCCGGCTCAGCGTATCGCGGCCGATCTGGTCGGTGCCGAACCAGTTGAGCTCCGACGGCGGCTTGGCCATGTGACGGAAGTCGGCGCGCGTTGGGTCCTTCGGCGCCAGTACGGGCGCGGCGACCGCCATGAACACGATACCGGCGGCGATGCACCCCCAGAACGCCGACATCGGCGAACGGCGCGCGAAGGTGCGCAGCACGCGCAAGGTGCGCCGCAGCCACGACGGCTCCACGGTAGGCAGGCGGTCGAGCGGAAGTGCGGCGTCGGGCTGGGTGACACTCATCGGTAGCGGATCCTCGGATCGAGCCAGGCGGAGGTCAGGTCGACCCCGATGTTCAGCAGCACGAAGACGATCGAATACAGGAACACCAGGTTCTGCATGACGAAGATGTCGCGCTCGCTCACCGCGGTGTACATCGCGTAGCCGAGACCCGGCGTGCCGAACGCGCGTTCCACCGGGATCGAGCCGGCGAGCACGAAGCCCAGCAGGATGCCGGACAACGTCACCACCGGCAGCAGCGCGTTGGGCAGCGCATGCAGCGCGATCACCAGGCGGCCGTTCAGGCCCTTGGCGCGCGCGGTGCGCACGTAGTCCTCACGCACCACCTCGAGCAGGCTCGACCGCGCCATGCGGGCGATGTACGCGGCCTGGCCCAGGCCGAGAACCAGAGCCGGCCCGACGATGATCTGGAGGTTGGACAGCGGATCGGTGAAGAACGCCACGTTGGCGAGCGGAGCGCGATAGCCGAAGCCGAACAGCAGCCCGAGCACGATCAGCATCGCCAACCAGAAGCCGGGCACCGCGAGGAACAGGATGCTGATGAAGCGGGAGATGTTGTCGCCGAAGCTGTTCGGCCGCAACGCGCTGACGATGGCAACGGGGATGCCGACCAGCCATGACAGCACGACCGAGACGGCGGCGATCTCCGCGGTGAGAGGTCCACGGCGTTCGATCATGTCGGCGACACTCTCTGAACGGAAGAACGAATGGCCGAGACTGCCGCTCATGATGTCGCCGATCCAACGGAAGTACTGCACCACCAACGGATCGCTCAGGCCAAGCTGCGCCATGTAGCTGGCCCGTGCCTCGGGGGTCAGCTTGGTGAAGCCTTCCGGCCCGAAGATCGCGACCAACGGGTCGCCCGGCAGGACGCGCAGCACGAAGAACACGACGATGGAAACACCGACCACCGTGACCGCACCAAACGCGAGACGACGCAGGACGTAGCTGTACATGAATGACCGGTCCGCAGTTTCTTGTGGCGGAGATGACGTTTTGCCTCTGCGTCACCCTGGGGTCCGGGCAGCGGGAAAGTCAAGCCGGAAGCGTCATCACGGCAGGTAGATGTCCTCGACGCGGATCGTGATTCCGGGTGGGGACGGCACGAGTGCTCCCCGGATTTGGTGAGCTTGATCGCCCGGTCATAACGCGCCGTGGCGGGCGACAGGCGTGGTCATGCGCGATGCAGGTTCACCGCAGTCCGCGCCTCGCTCATCGTGTCCTCACCCGAAAAAGCGGTTCTCCGGCCGCGGCAGGCCGAGGTTCTCGCGCAGCGTCTTCCCCTCGTACTCGCGGCGGAAGATGCCGCGGCGCTGCAACTCCGGCACCACGCGCTCGACGAAGTCGTCCAGCCCGGCGGGAACGAAGGGGAACATGATGTTGAAGCCGTCGCAGGCGTCGGTCAGCAGCCACTCCTCCATCTGGTCGGCGATCATCGCCGGCGTGCCCAACAGCGCCGGCCCGGAATAGCCACCGAGACGCTGGGCGAGTTGCCGTACAGTCAGGTCCTCCCGCGCGGCCAGCGCGATGACGCGATCGCGGCCGCTCTTGCTGGCGTTGGTCTCAGGGATCGTGGGCAGCTTCCCATCGGGATCGAAGCGCGACGCGTCGGTGCCCAGGGCGATCGACAGCGATGCGATGGCGCTGTCGTAGTGCACCAGGCTGTCCAGCTTCGCCCGCTTCTCGCGCGCCTCGTCCAGCGAATCGCCGACCACGACGAAGGCGCCGGGCAGGATCTTCAGATGCTCGGGATCGCGGCCTATCTTCGCCATGCGGCCCTTGATGTCGGCATACAGCGCGCGCCCGCCGTTGATGTCGCCCGCGCCGGCGAACACCATCTCGGCGGTCTCCGCAGCAAGCTGACGCCCCGCGTCGGAGCCGCCCGCCTGCACGATCACCGGCCAGCCCTGCACGGGGCGCGCGATGTGCAGCGGTCCGCGCACCGAGTAGTATTTGCCCTTGTGGTCCAGCACGTGCATGCGGGACGGATCGAAGAACTCGCCGGTCTCGACATTGCGGATGAACGCGTCCTCCGCCCAACTGTCCCACAGGCCGGTAACGACGTCGTAGAACTCCCGGGCACGACGGTAGCGTTCGTCGTGCTCCATCGCCTCGTCCAGACCGAAGTTCAGCGCTGCATCGGGGTTGGACGTGGTGACGATGTTCCAGGCGGCACGCCCGCCGCTGATATGGTCGAGCGAAGCGAACCGGCGTGCGACGTGGAACGGCGCCTCGAAGGTCGTGGAGCCGGTGGCGATCAGGCCGATATGCTCGGTGACCATCGCGAGCGCCGACAGCAGCGTGAACGGCTCGAACGAGGTCACCGTATGGCTGCGCTTCAACGCGTTCATCGGCATATTGAGCACGGCCAGGTGGTCCGCCATGAAGAACGCATCGAACCGGCCGCGCTCCAGCGTCTGGATGAAGCGCTTGATGTGCGCCAGGTTGAAGTTGGCGTCGGGCCACGCGCCGGGATAGCGCCAGGCGGCGGTGTGGATCGTCGTCGGGCGCATGAAGGCGCCGAGGCGGAGTTGGCGTCGCATGGTCATTCCAAACTTTCCTTCGACTGCGATCATGGGCGCCGCGACGCGGCGGCGCAAAGGATGATTTGTCGAGATTCGCATGATACGATGTCATGGCAAGGCGAGGTAGGTGAATGGTCAACCGTGCGATCATCGGCGATACACCGAGGCGGCGGGAGGACGCGCGCTTCACCACCGGCCAGGGCGCATATCTAGACGATCTGCACTTCGAAGGCTTGGCTCATGCGGCGGTGCTGCGCTCGCCGCATGCCCACGCGGAGATCGGGCGCATCGATGCGACAGGCGCCCGCGCCGTACCCGGCGTGCTCGCGGTGCTGACCAGCGAAGATTCGCACGACGATGGGTTGCAGCCGATGCGGCCCACCGTGGAAGCCAATGTGCAGACCGGCGAGCAGTTCGCCTTTGCACCGCAGCCATTGCTGGCGACCGGCAAGGTCCGCCACGTCGGCGAACCGGTCGCGCTGATCGTCGCCGGGACGCGCGCGCAGGCGCTCGATGCCGCCGAGCGCGTGGTTGTCGAGTACCGAACGCTGCCGGCGGTCGTCACGTCCACGGCTGCGCGCGCGCCGGGCGCGCCACAGATCTCTGCCGAAGTGCCTGGCAATGTCTGCATGGACTGGCACTGGGGCGATTCACGCGCCGCCGATACTGCGCTTGCCACGGCGGCACATGTCGTGTCGCTGCGCCTCGACAACCACCGCATCGTCACCAATCCGATGGAGCCACGCGGGGCGGTCGGCAGCTATGATGCGGCACGGGGCCGCTACACGCTGTTCGTCTCCAGCCAGAACATCCATGGCAACCGCGACGCCACAGCCCGCGCGTTAGGCGTCCCGCCGGCGGATGTGCGGTTCATCGCACCCGACGTCGGCGGCGGCTTCGGGGCCAAGAACTTCACCTACGCCGAGCATGCGCTGATCCTGTGGGCGGCCAGGCGCGTCGGCCGCCCGGTGAAATGGATCGCCACGCGCAGCGAGGGTTTCCTCTCCGATCATCAGGCACGCGACCATCGGGCCGATGCGTCGCTGGCGCTCGACGCGGTCGGCAGGTTCCTCGCGCTGCGCGTCAACAGCGTGGCGAATATCGGCGCCTACATGGCCGGCGGCGCCGGCGCGGTGCAGACCAACCAATACGTGCATCTGCAAGGCAGCATCTACGCCATTCCCGCCATCGCACTGCACGTCGTGACAGCGCTGAGCAACACAACGCCGATCGGTGTGACGCGCGGCCCCGGCTTTGCCGAGGCGGTGAACATCGTCGAACGGCTGATCGACGCGGCGGCACGGCAATGCGGCTTCGATCGGGCGGAACTGCGTCGCCGCAACATGGTGCCCGCCACGGCGATGCCGATGACCAACGCGCTCGGGTTCTCGGTGGACAGCGGCGATTTCCCGCGGACCTTCGATCGTGCGCTGGAGGCAGCCGACGTCACCGGTTTCGCCGCACGCCGCGCCGACAGCGAGGCGCGCGGGCTGCTGCGTGGACTTGGGTTCGCCTACCACATCAAGGGCACCGGCGGCTCGCCGCACGAGAACGTCGATATCCGTTTCGATCCGGACGGCACGGTGTCGCTGATCACCGGCACGCAGACCATCGGCCAGGGCCACGAGACGACGTTCCCGCAGATCCTTGCCGACCGCCTCGGTATCCCCAACGCGTCGATCCGGCTCCGCCAGGGCGACACCGACCTGATCCCGACCGGTGGCGGCCACGGCAGCTCGCGCGCCACGTACATGGGCGGAACGGCGATCTGGCGTGCGTCCGAGACGATCGTGCGGAAGGCCAGGCCGATTGCCGCGGATGCACTCGAGGCGGCGGAAGCCGACATCGCATTCGCCGATGGACACTTCGGTGTCGTCGGCACCAATCGTTCGATCTCGCTGCTGGACGTCGCCGCGCGGGCACGCGATGCCGACACGCCGCTCGACACCTATCACGCATGGACGCGTGAACACATGACATACCCCAATGGCACGCATGTGGTGGAGGTGGAGATCGACCGCGACACCGGCGTCGTGACGCTGGTGCGCCTGACCGCGGCAGACGATTACGGTGTGCTGGTCAATCCAATGATCGCCGCCGGACAGGCGCATGGCGCGATCGCCCAAGGTGTCGGCCAGGCGCTGCTGGAGCATGCGGCGTACGACGCGCAGTCCGGCCAGATGCTGGCTGGCTCGTTCATGGACTATGCGCTGCCGCGCGCCGATGACCTGCCGTCGTTCCATCTGGAATTCACCGGCACGCGCTGCACCACCAATCCGCTCGGCGTGAAGGGCTGCGGCGAGGCCGGCGCCGTGGCGATGCTGCCGGCGATCGGCAACGCGATCATGGACGCGCTGGTGTCACTCGGCGTCACGCATTTCGACGGACCGGCGACGCCGTATCGTGTGTGGCAGTCGATGCGAGCAGCGACTGGCCGCGTGTCAGTCACCCATTCACCGCACGGATGATCGCCGCCCAGCGATCCAGCACCGGCAGGATCGTTTCGGCCTTCTCCGACGGCAGGCTCACGGACACACGGTTCACCGCGAGATCGCGATATCGCTTGATCAGCTCGGCATCCTCCGCCTGTCCGCCGATCGAAATGTCGAATGCGTGCGGATCGCGACCCGCCTCGGCTGCCATCTGGCGGAAGCGCGGGATCAGCTCAGTCAGCGGCGTGGGCGATCCGGCGGTCACCTGCGGCATCCAGCCGTCGCCGTAACGCACGGCGCGGCGCGCGCTGTAGGGGAATGCGCCGCCGACCAGGATTGGCGGGTGAGGCTTCTGCACCGGCTTCGGCCAGGTCCGCATCGGACCGAAATCGACGAATTCCCCGTGATACTCCGCAGTGTCCTGCGTCCAGATCGCCTTCATCGCCTCGACGCGCTCACGTGCGAGCTTGTGGCGCGTTTTGAAATCGGTGCCGTGGTTCTCCATCTCGTCCTGGTTCCAGCCGTTGCCGACGCCGAACACGAAGCGCCCGCCGGACACCTGGTCGATCGAGGCCACCAGCTTCGCCGTCTGGATCGGATCGCGCTGCGCGATCAGGCAGACGCCGGTTCCGACCTTGAGGGTCTTCGTCGCGGCGGCCGCAATGGCGAGCGTGACGAAGGGATCCATCACGTCGTAGTAGCGCTTCGGCAGATCGCCGCCGAGTACGAACGGTGTCTTGCGCGAGCTCGGAATGTGCGAGTGCTCCGGCGCCCAGACGATGTCGAAGCCGCGTTGTTCCAGCGCGATGGCAAGCTCCGCCGGGGCCATCGAGTAGTCGGTGAAGAACATCGAGGCGCCGAATTTCATGTCCCTGTCCTATTCCGCATGTTCCACCATGCCCATCCACCACATGGTGCGTTGCCCGACATCGATATCGTAGGCACGCGCGAAGTGCAGCCCACCGTCCTCGGCGATGCGGAACAGCGAGAGTACCGCACCGGTGATGTGCGCAACGGCCATCAGGCGCCCGCTGGGATCGATGTGGAAGGTGCGGGGATGCACGCCATGCGAATCCATGTGCTCGATCAGGTGCGGCTCGCCGGTCGTTTGGTCGATGGTATAGACCGCCAGCGAATTCTCGCCGTCGGCGTTGCTCGCGCGGTTGGCGACGTAGACCGTGCGGCCGTTAGGGTGGACGTGCACCGTGCCGACCGCCTGCCGGTTGACGGGCGCACGCCCCAACGCATTCTTGCGGTAGCGCGGCGTCGCCGACAACGCGCCATTGGCAAGCTCGAACATGTCGAGCGCATTCTGTCGTTCCAGCGATACATAGACCCAGGGCTTCGACGGATGGAAATCCAGATGACGCGGGCCGAAGCCATAGCCGCCGCCGGGTGCCACCGAGCTCTCGTTGCCGAGTACGCCGTCCTTGAAGTCGAACATCTTGAGCGCGCCGGGCTCTTCCGGCTTGCCGTCGGCGGCGTCGTGGCCGCGCGTCACGAGAATGACCTGCCGGTTGTCAGGCGTCGCGCGCACCTGATGCGCAAAGATCCCCGGATCGATCGGGCCCGGCTGCGCAACCTCTTCGCCAGGCGTCCCGTCGGCGTTGATCCGATAGACGCGGATGGCGCTGGGATTGTTGAACGCGACCAGGACATACTGCGAGGGAATGTCCGTCGCCATGTGGATCGGCCGCGTCGGCAACGGGATCGACGCGCCATGCGGGCTGAGTGCGCCGCTGTCCGGAGCGATACGCAGCGCCGTCACGTGGTGCGCGTTGCCGGCCGGGCCCATGCCCGAAGAGCTGTCACTGGTGGCAACGTACAGGAACCGCCGCGACGCGTGCGGCCATACGTATTGCACATTCGCCGGCAGGCTGACCGTGTCGCGTCGTGTCAACGTCGCGGCTTCGACGTCAACATCGTAATGCGTCAGTTCCGCCCCTACGTTGGCGTAGAGCGATACTTTTGGCATGGTACTACTCCCACGGCTGGACCATGATCTTGGCATGCTGCTCGGGGCTCGCCAGGTCGGTGAACGCACCCTTCACGCCCTCCAGCCCCACATGGCCGGTGATCAGCGGCGTCACGTCCACCTTGCCCTCGGCTATGTTGCGCAGGCTGGCGGCGAATTCTTCCCCGGTATAGGCCAGCACGAATTGCAGGTTGATCTGCTTGATGATGCCGAAGAACGGTTCGAACCGGTCGGTCTCCATGCACACGCCGACCACCACGATGCGCGCGCCCGCCGGCGCGCCATCGATGATCTGCTGAATCACGCCAGGGACGCCGACGCACTCGAATATGACCGCCGGCCGTTGTTTCGGACCGCTGCCGAAGAGCTGGGCATAGCGGCTGCCGTCGTAGCCCGCCGGCGTCGCGACGTCATGCCAGCTCTGATATGGCGATGTCGCCGCCGGATCGATCACCACATCGGCGCCCATGCGCAGCGCCAGCGCGCGCCGTGCCGGCGAGAAATCCGCCGCGATGATCGGGTGCACGTTGCGTATCGTCAGGCCGGCGATCACCGAAAGCCCGACCGGGCCGCAGCCGATCACCAGCGGCACATCGTCGGCCGCCAGGCGCGCGTTCTGCACCGCATGCCAGCCGACGGCGATCGGTTCGGTGAGCGCCGCCTTGTCGGCGGGCAGCCCGTTCGGCACTTCCAGCAGCAGTCGCTCGGCCAGCGGCATATATTGCGCGAAGCCGCCGGCGACGTCGTTGGAATAGCCGATGCCCTGCACGGTCGTACCGCTGATCGTCATCGGCATCGAGCACACCAGCGTGCCGGGCTTCAGGCGCTTTTCCGTGCCAGTGCCATGCTCGACGATCTCGCAGCAGAATTCGTGGCCGAACACCACGTCGCGCGTGGCGTCCATCGGCAGACGCCCGCCGGTGCGGCGCGAGCGCTCGACAAACTGCTGGGTGTGTTTCGCCGCGTGCAGATCGGTGCCGCAGATGCCGCAGCACACCGTCTTCACCAGCACCTGGCCTTCGCCCGGCGTCGGATCGGCGATTGTATCTACGACGAAGTCGCCGTTGCGAAAGATAGCGGCGCGCATGGTATTTCCCCCGCTTGTGGTTCGTCAGGCCGCCAGCATCGCGCGAATGTCGGGCAGATGCTCGCTGCCCCAGAACAGCTCGTCATCGACGATGAAGCTGGGTACGCCGAACACGCCGACGGCCTCGGCGGCACGGCTGATCGCGGCCACCTCGTCGCGCCCGGCCTGCGCCTGCACGGCGAACGCCGCGCCGTCGGCGCCTGCCTCGGTGAGAACGGCGGCAATGACCGCGACGTCCTCGATGTCCAGCTCGCGCCGCCAGAAGCGTTCGAACACGGCGTCGTGGTAGCGACGGAACACCGCGTCGCCGGCGCGCTGCGCGTACAGCATCCCCGCGGCCGCGAGCGCCGAGTCCCAGATCTTCTGCGGCCCACGGATCACCAGACCGCGTTTGCGCGCCTGCCGGCGGCAGTCCATGTAGCTGTAGCGCACGCGGCGCCACTGATGCGCGTTGCGGCTTTCCTCCAGCACGGTGCCATCGGCGTCGATACGCGCCGAGCCGAGGAAGCTGGGGATGTCGAGCACGTACGGCAGCCACTCCAACCGCACCGGCAGATCGCGCTCAAGCTGGTACGCGAGATCCTTCGCCAGATAGGCGTACGGGCTCTTGTAGTCGGTATAGACCGTCACGCGGCGCATGGCGTCCTCAGAGCGAAATGGTGCGATGCTTTATCGTCTCGTCCCACAGCTTGTCGCGATCGATATCGAACACCAGCTTCGGATCCTCAGGCACGGTGAACCAGCCACCGAGCGCGAGTTCACCCTCGAGCTGGCCGGGTCCCCAGCCGGCGTAGCCGAACGCGACGAGACTCTGCTTGGGGCCTTGATGGTGACCAATGTCGCGCAGCACCTCGGGGTCGGTGGTCATGGCCACACGGCCATCGATGTCGACGGTACCCCGGCGATGGTAGTCCGCCGAATGCACGATGAAGCCGACCTCCGGCTGCACCGGTCCGCCGGCGAACAGACGCACAGTTCCGTCGCTGCCTTTGCTGTCGAGCTTGAGTGCCTCCAGCAATTTCGCCACCGGTAGCTCCCTGACAGGGCGATTGATGGCGATGCCGAGTGCACCATCCTTGTTGTGCTGCACCATCAGGATCACCGCATGGCTGAAACGTGGATCGGACATTTCGGGCGCCGCCACCAGAAGCTGTCCGGCAAGCGAAGTACCTGGCTGCGCGTCCTCGCGCTTCGACCACGCAACACCGGACAGCGCCGGCGACACCAGCAGGACGCCGAACCCCAGCATGACACGCCTGGACCGCAAGAGCGCCATCGCCCATGCATCCTGCCGTGATGCATGGGCGGGTGCAAACCGGTCTATGCTGCCCGCGTCAACGCGGCACCACGTTGCGATAGAGATGCCAGGTCGCGTGCCCGAGGATCGGCAGGACAACCACCAGGCCGACGAGCAGCGGCAGCGACCCGAGCACCAGACCGCCGGCAACGATCACGCCCCATAGCGCCATGGCGCCCGGGTTTGCTGCCACGACGCGCATGGATGTCGAAATCGCGGTACCAATGCCGACATTGCGGTCGAGCAGCAACGGAAACGACACGACGCTGACCGCGAGCGCCAGCAGCGCGAACAGGAAGCCGACGCCTACGCCGACAACGATCATCGTCCAGCCCGCCGTCGTGGTGAACACATCGGCAATGAAACCCGTCGCGGACGCCGGCGGCTGTGGGCCCAGCGTGACGACATAGATGACCTGCGCCACGACCAGCCAGAGCAGGAACAGCGCGACCAGCATCAGACCGAGCAACATGATCGAGCCGATCGAGGGAGCGCGGAGCACACCGAATGCGTCCACCCAGCGCACGTCGCCGCCTCGCTCGCGTCGCCGGCTGATTTCGTTCAGCCCGACAGCGGCGAACGGTCCGACCAGCGCGAAGCCCGACGCCAACGGGAAAAGCAGCGGCAGCAATCCGTAGCCCGACGCAAGCCGGCCCAGCGCCAGGCCGATCACCGGATAGATGATGCACAGGAAGACGACATCGGTGCGATTTGCCTCGAAGTCGGCGAGGCCGCGCGCGAGCGCATCCCGCAACTCGGCAAGGCCGATGCGACGGACCGCGGGAGCCGCGTCCGCGGCGGCGCCCTCGTGCCAATACTCTTCGGGTTTGGCGGCGCCGATCTCGTGCGCGGCAAGCCGCAGCCGATCCCATCCCCAACCGGGTGGACTTTGGATGACCATGCTCGTTTCTCCCGAACCAGTGGTCGGGGAGCGGCAGCCGTCAGAGAGCCACCGCTCCCCGTGACGCGGAGCTTACGTCGCGGAATACTCGGCGGGTCATCACAAAATTCCGATCGGCGCGGGCGTCAGGTCCCTCCCGCGGTCGCAGCGATGCGCGGATCGGCCGCTGGAACCGAAATCGCGCCGCCGCGGTCGGAGGCGAAGGTCTGCTGGGCGCCCGCGCCGCCGCCGCGCCGGCCGAATGACTCGACCACGGGGACATCGGCCGCAGCGATCGGATTCATGCGCGGCTTGCGCGCCAGCGCCTGCTCGATGAACGGCGCCAGTTCGGCTTGCTTCTGCTTCGCGCGGACCGCCTCGCGTGCCTTGAACTCCGGCAGCAGCGTGGCGGCGAACAGTTCCAGCGAATCGCAGATATGCTCGTGCCGGTTGGTGCCGGACTGTTGCACGAAGATCACCTGATCGACGCCGGCGTCCTCATAGCCCTTGAGATGCGCGCGCAACTGGTCGGGCGTGCCGATACCGCCGCGGCCGGCGTTGTCCGGCAGCCGGTCCTTCACCTCCAGGAACTGCTGCCACATGTTGGTGACGCCCGGCTGATGCTGCCCGAAGATCGCGATGTAACCGAGCGAGTACCCGAAGAAGCGGAAGCCATCGAGGCCGCGGCGGATCGCCTCCTGCTCATCGGTGTGGCACGACATGCCGGTGACCAGCGCGATGTTCGGATTGACGCTGTGGCCGAGCGGCACGCATTCCGGCGACTTGATGATGTCGTAGTATTCCTGCACCCATTTCGCCGCGAGTTCAGGTTCGAGGAACGCGAAGGTCAGCGCACCCAATCCGGCACGCGCAGCGCGATGGATGGTTTCGCGCTTGGAGCACGCCACCCACATCGGCGGATGCGGCTTCTGCACCGACTTGGGAACCAGGTTGCGGCACGGCATATCGAAGTACGTGCCGCGGAAGCCGGGATAGGGACGCATCGCCAGCATGTTGGCGGCCTGCTCGGCCGCCTCGCGCCACATCGCGCTCTTTTCCTCGGGCGGGATGTTGAAGCCTTCCATCTCCAGGGCGGTCGCCGATTCACCGGTGCCCCAGTCGGCGCGGCCGTTCGACACCAGATCGAGGGTGGCGATGCGCTCCGCCACACGCGCGGGATGATTGTATTTCGGCGGCATGAGCACGATGCCGTGCCCGAGGCGGATGCGCTTCGTGCGCTGCGAGCAGGCAGCGAGGAAGATCTCCGGCGCGGAGGAATGCGAATATTCTTCCAGGAAGTGGTGCTCGACCTCCCACACATAGTCGATGCCGAGTTTGTCGCCGAGTTCAACCTGCGCCAGCGCTTCCTGGTACAGGCGGCGTTCGGAATCCTCGCCCCATGGTTGCGGCAACTGGTGCTCGTAGAACATGCCGAACTTCATTGTCTTCCTCCTCAATTGTCATTGCGAGGAAGCGAAGCGACGAAGCAATCCCCATGCCCAGATGGGGATTGCTTCGCCCCGCTCGCATGACATTAGCCGCGGCCTGGGGCAATGAACTCCCACGGCGCGTATTCCTGGGTGATGTCGGTCATGACCTCGATCAGCGCGGGCGAATTCGCCGCCAAAGCCTCGCGCAGTGCACCGCGCAGGCCGTCGGCATCGTTGGCACGCCACGATGGTACGCCGAAGCTCTTCGCGTAGATCTGGAAGTCCGGATTGCGCAGCTTCGAGCCGGAATCGCGGCCCTCGAACAACCGCCGCTGATCGCGCAGCACGTTGCCGTACGACCCGTTGTTGAACAGCACGGTCACCAGGTTGATGCCGAACTGCACCGCGGTCGCCAGTTCGGCGCCGCCGAACAGGAAGCCGCCGTCGCCGGTCAGCGCCACCACCGGCCGGTCGGGCATCGCCACCTTCACGCCGAGCGCGGTCGGGAAGCCGGCGCCGAGAGTGCCGGAGAAGCCCGACGTGATCAGCGTGCGCGGCGAATGGATCGGGAAGCCGAACCATGACACATAGCCGGCCTGCGTCATCTCGTCGCACAGGATGCCGTTCTCCGGCAGCACGTCGCGGATCGCCTCGAGGAAGGACATCTGCGGCTGCACCTTCTGGATCGCCTGCGCGGCCTCCATCTTGGCACGCGCGATCGCCTCGGCGCGTGCCGGATCGTTACGTGGCGCGACCGCGGCGGCGAGCGCACGCGCGGCATCCGCGCTGTCGGCGACGATCGGCACATCCGCCTTCAGGCGACGCATCTCGGCCGGATCGATGTCGATGCGCGCGACCTTGAGGCCGGGAGGCGCCGAGCCCCAGCGCGACATCGGCACCTCCAGCCGCGTGCCGAACGCGACCAGCAGATCGGTCTCGGGCCACAGCTTGTAGGCCGATGCGATGGTCAGGCCGAGCGGATGGCGGTCATCGACGATGCCGCGCCCGCTGCGGAACGACACGACCGGTGCGTTGATGCGTTCAGCCAGCGCGCGGATCTCGGCGGCCGCGTGCAGCGCACCGCCACCGACCCACAGCATCGGCGCCTTCGCCTCGTTCAGCATCTTCGTCAGCGCGGCGATCCGATCGGGATCGGCCAGCGGCTTCGCATGTCGCGGCAGCGGATCATGCGGCGTGACTTCGGCGGAGGCGCTGAACTGGTCCCACGGCATCTCCAGCGCGACGGGACCGGGGCGGCCTGACAGCATCTCCTGGAAGGCACGCGCGGTGAGATAGGAGGCCTGGCTCGGATGCTCGATCCTCTCGGCCCATTTCAGCAGGCTGCGCAGCGTCGCGAGCTGGTCCGGCAGTTCGTGCAACTGGCCGCGACCGCGGCCGATCATCATGCTGGGCACCTGGCCGGTCAGGCACAGCACCGGTGCGTTCACGCCCCAGGCGGTGGCGAGAGCGGCGGTGGTGTTGAGCACGCCGGGACCGGGCACCACGGCATAGGCGGCCGGGCGGCCGGTGGCGCAGGCATAGCCGAGTGCCATGTAGGCCGTGGTCTGCTCGTGGCGGGCATTGATCAGGCGCAGGCTGTTGGAGGCGCGCGCGAAGGCGTCGAACAGACCATAGGTCTGCACGCCAGGCAGGCCGAACACGGTGTCGATGCCGTGACGCAGCAGGCTGTCGACGATGGCTTCTCCGCCGGTCATGCGGGGCATGGGCTGGTCCTCGGCTGGTGATCGCCGGCACGTTGGCATGGCGGGGCGGGTGGGAAAAGCCGGTCGCCGCCCCGCGGCGGTACCGATCAGGGTGTGGTCAGGCGATACACCCGCGCCGCGGTGCCGCTATAGAGCGTCTGTTTGTCGGACGCCGATGCTCCGGCGGTGATGCGCTTGAAGGCGTTCCATAGCTCGGTATAGCCGCAGGACTGCTTGTCCGGCGGGAAGTTGCTTTCGAACATGCAGCGGCCGGGACCGAACGCCTCGATGCACGGCTCGACGTACTGACGCCATGCCGCGGCAAGCTCCTCTGACGAAGGCGGCGTGTCGCGCTCGTGAAGATCGAAGCCGAACGACGTCATGCCGATGCCGCCGAGCTTGACGTTGACGTTCGGACATTTGGCTAGTTCGCCGATGTCCTTCTTCCAGCCCGCGAGGATCTCCTCGCGGTGGCCGCGATAGGGTCCCACGCCGAGTACGCCGCCGACATGATTGAGGATGATCGTCGTGTCGGGGAAGGCGCGCGCCAGGTCGACCGCGTCGGATAGTTGCGGATGATACTGCCACGATTCGAAGCTGAGCCCGAGTTTGGCGAGCTGGGCGAAGCCCTCGCGGAACTTCGTGTCGCGCGCCAGATGCGGCGGAACGACGCGGGAGACGAACCTGCTGATCGCCTCGCTGGCGTCCCACGACACCCCGTAGCGGATGCCGCGGAAGCGCCCGCCGGCGACGGCGATCTGTGCCTCCAGCACGTCGCGCACGCGCGCGCCGAGCGTGAGATCGGCATGGCCAATGATCGCCTCGGCGACGCGGCAGCGGCCGTAATTGCCCGAAGCGCTCATGGCGGCGATGCCGTTGACGAACTCGACCTCGCCGACAGGCGCCATCTCGGCGGGGCCATGCTTGCGGTACATCGCCTGACATTCGAGGAACACCGTGGCGACGATGTTGTGGCCGCCGCCGATATCAGCGAGCAGTTCAGGCAGGAAGTAGCGGCCGCGCTGCGGCGTATCCCAGAGATGATGGTGCGGATCGATGATCGGCAGATCCGGCTCGAGCGCTGCCTCGGCCGGACGCTTCGCCAGCCACGCCTTCAGCTCGGCGTCGCCGCGGTGGATCAGGCCGCGATAGTCGCCCTTGGAATCGCCTGGTTGCGCCATTTCCATCCCCTTGTTTTGTTGTGCAGCCGGGTCAATCCAGCAGCCAAGGCGAGGCACTTGCCTGGGCAATCTGCCGCACCTGGTTGAGCAGGCCCGGACCGACCGGAATCCCATCCGCCATCCGCTTCTCAGCGTAGTTCCACTGCGGATCGCCGGCGACCATCACCGGCTGCGCCGGATCGATCGGCTTCGTCGCACGCAGGTCGTCGCAGAACCGCGCGACGTCGCCCGCGAACTCGTCCGCGCCGCGGAACAGTCCCGGATCGATCGCCATGAAGAAGTGGCCGATGTCCATGCCCTGCGGCCGCTTCGTGTGATCCGGGTCGGTGATCAGCGTCGCCCCCGACAGGCACGACGCGAGGATGTTCACCATCGCAGCCAGCCCGTAGCCCTTGTAGCTGGAATTCTCCGGTGACCCGCCGAGCGATGTCAGGAACCCGCCTTTCTCCCGCGCTTCCAGCGGATCGGTACTGGGCAGCCCTTCCTTGTTCAGCACCCAGCCTGGCGGACACTGGAGAGCCTCGTTCGCCTTGTTGCGGATGCGCCCCGCCGCCACGGTTGTCGTCGCCATGTCCAACAGGAACGGCCGTCCATCGCCGGACGGTGCGGCGAACGACCACGGATCGGTCCCGAGCTTGGCTTCCTTGCCGAAGGTCGGCGCGACCTGGATGCTGGAGGCAGACGTGCACGCCATGCCGATCAGCCCTTGCTTCGCCGCCATCAGCGTGTAGTAGCCGGTGGCACCGAAATGGGCCGAGTTGCGCACCGCCGCGATCGCCATCCCGGATGCCTTCGCCTTGTCGATCGCCATCTGCATGGCGAAATGCGCCGGCACGTGGCCGAGCCCACCGCCGCCATCGACCAGTGCCGAGATCGGCGTCTCCTTCACGATCTTCGGCCGCGCATCCATCTTCGCCCGCCCGTTGCGGCGCATCCGATCATAGCCGGGCAGCATCGACATGCCGTGACTAACGACACCGTGCAGATCGGCCCAGGAGAGGATGTCGGCGGTCGGTTCGGCGTTCTCCTCCGGCATTCCCCAGGCAAGCAGGATGGCTTTGATCTGTGCACGATGCGTTGCGTACGGCGCGGGCATGACGGTCTCCTCGGGGGTCGCCCGCAGCCTTGCGCGGGCGCGGCATTCCGGCAAGTGTGCGGCGCGATGATCAGAGGTGCGCGATGGGCGATGGTGCGGAGTTGTTGCGGGCTCGCTTCGGGATCGATCTGCCGGGCGTGGACGTACCGCCGGCGGTTGCGCCGCTGCTCGATCGGCGCGTAACGCGGCGCTACACCGACCAGCCGGTGCCGGATTCGTTGCTCGATGCGCTGCTCGCCGCCGCTCAGTCGGCACCGACCAAGTCCGACCTGCAACAGTACTCCATCGTGGTGATGCGCGATCCGGCGCGGATCAAGCAGATCGCCGATTGGATCGGCACCATGGACTGGATCGCGACCGCGCCCGTGTTCCTGGTCTGGTGCGGCGACATGCGACGCAACCAGCGCCTGTGCGAGCGGCACGGCATGCCGCACGCCAACAACAACCTCGACACATTCCTCAACACAGCCGTCGATTGCTCGCTGGCGATGGCGCAGTTCATCGCTGCCGCCGAGGCCATCGGTCTCGGCACCTGCCCGATCAGCTATGTGCGCAGCCATATCGAGCGCGTCACACCGTTGCTGGCGCTGCCGCCTGGCGTGTATCCGGTGTCCGGCCTCAGCGTCGGCTGGCCGGTGTTCCGTCGTCCGGTTTCGATGCGCCTGCCGCCATCGGTGGTGGTGCACCGCGAGCGCTATGACGATGCGCATCAGGACACCGAGATCCACGCCTACGACGAACGCCGACGAGCGCGCGAACCTGTCGCGGCCGGTAGCCTGAAGAACAACGACGTCTATCCCCCGCGCGAGGGCGTCGGTTGGAGCGAGAACGTCGCGCGCCAGCTCTCCGTGCCGGAGCGCTTCGGCTTTGCCGCCTATTTGCGGACGCGGGGGTTCGATCTTGCCTGAGGACCACGTCCGCCACGCCACGCTGATCGATCAGCAGACGCCGCCGAGCCCGCGCGCGGTTCGTCCGCGGCATGCCGCCAGCCTGATCGTGTACCGCGCGAATGGCGACGATGTGTCGATGCTGATGGGCATGCGCGGCGCGAAGCATCGCTTCATGCCGAACCGGCTGGTGTTTCCCGGCGGCGCGGTCGATCGCGCCGACCTCGATGCGCGGAGTGCCACGAAGCTATCGCCGCATACCGAGCACCTGCTGCGCAAGAGTGCCAACGCCAGGCTGGCGCACGGCCTGGGCATCGCCGCCGCACGCGAACTGCACGAAGAGACGGGGCTGTCGCTCGGCGCGCCGCCGCACCTGCACGTGCTGTATCTGCTGGCACGTGCCGTCACGCCGCCGCCCGGACCGATCCGGTTCAACGCGCGGTTCTTCGCGGTCGATGCGCGCCATGTCAGCGGGACGCTGGGCGGCGATGGCGAGCTGGAGGGATTGCGCTTCTACGCGATGCAAGAGGCGCTGGCGCTCGATCTCGCCATGCCGACGCGGCGCGTGCTGGAACGGCTGCGGCTCTGGCTTGCCATGGACGAGGCAGAGCGAGAGGTGCAGATGCACACGCCGGTTATGCTGCGCGACCGCGGTTGGCGGATGGAGTAGCGCCCGGCTGTTATTCCCGCGTAGATGGCAGGCTGTTCAGTCCATATCTCTGTAGAGCCGCTGCCGGTCGTTCAGCGGCGATGCCAAATCGCGCCGCGCCTGCGCGCATGTCGTCGATGTTGAACGTTGCTATCACGTCGGCGCCACCGTTGACGGCTGTTTCGACGACGATGTCATCGTCCGGATCCGCAGCAACCGGCCGCCAGCGATAATCGAGGGCCACCGGCACGCAAAGGCCGGCGCGCAGAACAATCGGGGGAACACGTGAAGATCTCTCGTCGCCGCGGTTCTCGCTGTCATTGCGAGCGAAGCAATCTCGGGCCAGTTGGGCACGACGATCGAGATTGCCGCGTCGCTCCGCTCCTCGCAATGACAGGACAACCCGAAGTGCCACGGAGAAGCATTCAATGCGCGGCGCGCAATGAGGCCCAGACGGCTGCGCATCACGCCGCGGCCCACATCTCCCCTTCGCGCCGCACCTTGCCTTCCGATTCCAGCTTCAGCAAATGCGCCAGCACGTTGCGCTCGGCGGCACGGCGCAGGCGCGGATGCACCTGCGAATACAGCGTGTCCATCAGCACGTAGGTGCCGGCCGGCCCGTCCGCGAGTTTCCGCTGGATCGCCTGCTCGCGCATCACGCGGTGTGTCAGCATCTCGCGCACGAGGTTGCGTGGCTCCGGCAGCAGCGGGCCGTGGCCCGGCAGGAACGCATCGTCGTTGCGCTCCAGCAAGCGTCGCAGGCTCGCGAAGTAGTCCGCCATGACGCCATCCGGCGGACTGACCACACTGGTGGACCAGGACATCACATGATCGGCGCTGAACAACACCGCTGTGCCGTCGCGCGCGGGCAAAGCGAGGCAGAGATGGTCCGACGCGTGGCCGGGCGTGTGGATCGCCGTCATGCCGGCGATCTTGTCGCCGTCGGCGAGCTTGATGTCCGCGGCAAATGCGTCGCTGCCGCTCTCGCGGAAGCCGACGGTGGGCGCGCCGGTGGCCTGCTGCAACGCCGGCACCGCGCCGACATGGTCGTGATGCGTGTGGCTCACCAGGATCAGCGCGACGTTCGGGCCAGTGGCGCGCAGGATCGCCTCCACATGCTCCGGATGTCCCTCCGGACCAGGGTCCAGCACGGCGATGCCGTCCGGCGTATCGATCAGATATGTATTGGTGCCGTAATAGGTCATCGGCCCCGGATTGGCGGCGACGATCCGCGATATTCCGGGCATCACCGGCAGGACGGCGCCGCGTTCGGGCTCGGGCTCGGTCAGGAAGGGCATTGCATCCTCGATATGGTCGGCCGCCAGTTTGGCAGCGAAAGTTGCACTGCGCCAATCCCAGGCCCATGACACAGCAAGAGGACACGAGAGAACTGCATGAACCGTAACGTCTGGCTCTTGTTCTGCTGTCAGGCGCTGATGAACGCCGTGATGTCGGGTCAGACCGTGATGAGCGCGCTGATCGGCCATGCACTGGCGGTCGACAAATCGCTGAACACGCTGCCCATGGCGATCCAGATGACCGCGACGATGACTGCATCGATTCCGGCCGGCATCGTCTTCTCCCGTCTCGGCCGCAAACCGGGATTCTGGCTTGGCTGCACCGGCTCTCTGCTCGGCAGCCTGACCTTCGCTCTCGGCGTCTGGACGCAGAACTTCCAGGTCTACTGCATCGGTGCAGTGTTCGCCGGCCTGGGCTTCGGCATTGCCCAGCACCTGCGATTCGCTGCAGCCGAGGTCGCGGCGCCCGAGGCACGCGCCCGTGCCATCGCGCTGGTAATGGCAGGCGGCGTGCTGGCCGCGATCATCGGCCCCGAGGTCGTCAAGCGTACCAACATGCTGCTGCCGCCGCTGATGTTTCTCGGCACCTACCTCTGCATCACCGTTCTGCCGCTGATCAGCGCCACGCTGCTGTTGTTCATCGAGCTGCCGGCCGCGACGCGCCAGGTCAGTGCGCCGGTGCCGTTCCGCGCCATCATCGCCCGCCGCAACTTCGTCACCGCCGTGGTCTGCTCCATGGTCGGTTACGGCACGATGAAC
>JANWJK010000326.1 GCA_025452005.1 Acetobacteraceae bacterium
CCCGGCCATCCATGTCTTCTCCCTGCTACAGGCTGCACAGACGTGGATGGCGTGGCCAAGCCACGCCATGACGATGGGGCACGAACTGTGCCGACACGTGATTCGTTTATTCCGCGGCAGACCCTAACAGTAAGGACAACGCCCCATTGTCGTGCTGACGACTGCCGAGAATGACCAATACGGCCTTTATGAGCTTCTCTGCCGCTTGCTGGCAGTGATAGGCTGCCGCGGCGACATTCGGTGGATCGGCGAGGCACCGCCGGGCTGCATCCAGGTCGATGTCTGCGCTGGCGACCCATCCCGCGTCGTCGCTCATACCTGCCGCCGGTAGAGTATGACCCCGTCGCGCGCAACATCGTGACTAAGGCTGTTCGGATCGCTGCGCTTCGCCTCGAACACGCCACGGCGGCAGGCCACGGCGCGGATCGGCAGCCCCGCCGATGCTGCCGCCCGACGCAGCGCGGATGGTCTGGCGACGCCTGGTGGCGCATCGTCAGCCAGAACGACGAACAAGTCCCAGTCGCTGGCTTGGTCACTGTCGCCACGCGCGCGGCTCCCGAACAGGAGCACAGCTTCGGGATGCACCAGCGCGACGATGCCTTCCACTGCCGACTGTAGTCGTACGTCGAACCTCGCCATGACCGTGCCGACCGGGGTGACCCATCGAATAGGTGCATCCGTCAGGAGCGGACCGCAAGTGCGTGGCGAGGAACACGGCGCATGACACTGATACCCGCCCGCCCACGGCCGTTTGACTTGTCGGCCTCCGGTCCTCGATCAGCCGGGCTTGCCGACCCTCCCCACGCCTCCTATAGCCGCCGACAGCCGAGGAGACGACATGGCCGGTCCCGATGTAACCACCATCGACAATCCAGTGCTTGCCCACCAGGCAGAGATCCTCGCCCGACCGCCAACCCAGGCTTGGCATATGGCGAACGCGATCCGGGCGCTGGCGATCGATGCGGTAGAGGCGGCGAAGTCCGGCCACCCTGGTATGCCGATGGGTATAGCCGATGTCGCCACCGCCCTGTGGACGCGGTTCCACAAGTTCGACGCTGCCGACCCGCGCTGGCCCGATCGCGACCGCTTCGTGCTGTCCGCCGGCCACGGCTCGATGCTGCTTTACGGGCTGCTCTATCTCACCGGCCACGACGGCATGGGCATCGAGGAGATCAAGCGGTTCCGCCAGCTCCATTCACCTGCCGCGGGCCATCCCGAATACGGCGAGAACCCAGGCATCGAGACCACCACCGGGCCGCTCGGCCAGGGCATCGCCACCGCGGTCGGCATGGCGATTGCCGAACGGTTGCTCGCGGCGCGGTTCGGCCGTTCGCTGGTGGATCACCGGACCTGGGTGATCGCCTCCGACGGCGACATGATGGAAGGGATCAGCCACGAAGGCGCCGCGCTGGCGGGTCATTTGTGCCTGTCGAAGCTAACTGTGCTCTATGACGAGAACCACATCTCGATCGATGGCGACACGGCGCTTGCCTACTCGGACGACGTGCTCAAGCGGTTCACCGCCTATGGCTGGGCGGCGCGGCGGATAGACGGTCATGATCCGCAACAGATCAATGCGGCGCTGTCCTTCGCCATGCGCTCGAAGAAGCCGACACTGATCGCCTGCCGCACCATCATCGGCCTTGGCGCGCCGACCAAGGCTGGTACCGCCGCGACCCATGGTTCGCCGCTCGGCGCACAGGAGGCAGCGGCGGCAAAGACGGCGCTCGGCTGGCACGAGCCGCCGTTCACCGTTCCTGACGACCTGCTGGTGCGCTGGCGTGCCGTCGGCGGCAGGGGTGCGGCCACCCGCCGCGCCTGGCTCAAGCGCCTTGCCCACAGCAACATGCGCGGCGAGTTCGAGCGGGTGGTGGCCGGCAAGCTGCCGGACAACTGGCACGAGGCGGTCGCGGCACTGAAGCAGGACATCGCCGAAACCAGGCCCAAAATGGCCACCCGCCAGTCCAGCCTGAAAGCGCTTGAAGCGCTGGTGCCGGCGACACCGGAGCTGATCGGCGGCTCGGCCGACCTTACCGGGTCGAACCTCACCTTCGTGAAGGCCATGGGCACGGTGAGCGCGCACAACTTCACGGGGCGCTACATCCACTACGGCGTGCGCGAACACGGCATGTGCGCTGCGGCCAACGGCATGGCGCTGCACGGCGGACTGATCCCGTACACCGGGACGTTCTTCATATTCACCGACTACATGCGCCCGGCGATCCGCATCGGCGCCATCACGCGGGCCCACGTGATCCATGTGCTGACCCACGATTCCATCGGCCTCGGCGAGGACGGCCCGACGCACCAGCCGATCGAGCATCTCGCCAGCCTGCGCGCGATGCCGCACCTGCACGTGTATCGCCCGGCGGACGCGATGGAGGTGGCCGAGTGCTGGGAGCTGGCGATCCGCCGCACCGACGGGCCAAGCCTCCTGGTGCTCACCCGGCAGGCGCTGCCGACCATGCGCACCGACACGGCGGAGAACCGCTGCGCGCGTGGCGGCTATGTGCTGGCCGACGCCGAGGGTCCGCGCGCCGTGACGCTGCTCGCCACCGGCTCCGAGGTGGCGATCGCGATGGATGCGCGCGCCGTCCTGGCTGCCGAAGGCGTCCATGCCGCGGTGGTTTCGCTGCCTTGCTGGGAGCTGTTCTCGCAGCAGGACGAAGCGTATCGTATGCAGGTGCTGGGGACCGCGCCGCGGATCGGCATCGAGGCCGCCAGCGGATTCGGCTGGGAGCGCTGGCTCGGCAATGACGGAGTGTTCATCGGCATGTCCGGATTCGGGGCCTCGGCGCCTTATGAAGATCTTTACAAACACTTCGGTATCACCCCCGACGCCATCGTCGCTGCGGTCCGCAAGCGGCTCGGCTGACGAGCTGAACCAGAGAAAGGGAAAGCAACCATGCCCGTGAAGGTCGCCATCAACGGATTCGGACGCATCGGCCGCCTGGTGCTGCGAGCCATGATCGAGAGCGGTCGCGACGACCTGGTGCCGGTCGCCATCAACGACCTCGGCAGCACCGAGGCCAACGCGCACCTGTTCCACTACGACAGCGTGCATGGCCGCTTCCCTGGCCAGCTCGAGGTGTCGGGCGACACGCTCACCATCCGCTATGGCGGCCGTGTCTGGGGGCCGATCAAGGTTTCCGCCGAACGCGATCCGACCAAGGTGCCCTACAAGGGCGTGGACGTCGCACTGGAATGCACCGGCATCTTCACCTCGAAGGAGAAGGCGTCCGCGCTGCTGACCGCGGGCGCGCGCAAAGTGCTGATATCCGCGCCGGGCGATCATGTGGACGCGACCATCGTGTATGGCGTGAACCACAAGATCCTGACCAAGGAGATGACGATCATCTCCAACGCGTCCTGCACCACCAACTGCCTGGCGCCGATGGCCAAGGTGCTGCACGACAATTTCACGATCGAGCGTGGCTACATGGTCACCATCCACGCCTATACCGGCGACCAGAACACGGTGGACACGCTGCACAAGGATCTGCATCGCGCGCGTGCCGCGGCGGTGTCCGCGATCCCCACCTCGACCGGTGCGGCACGTGCCGTCGGCCTTGTGATGCCGGAGCTTAAGGGCAAGCTGGACGGGACGGCGATCCGCATCCCGACGCCGAATGTATCGCTGGTGTCGCTGGACGTGAACCTGAAGAAGCAGGCGACCAAGGACGAAATCAACGCGGCGATGCTCGACGCGTCGAAGGGCGCGCTGCGCGGCATCCTCGACTACAACACCGCGCCGCTGGTCAGCGTCGATTTCAACCACAGCCCGGCGTCGTGCACCTTCGATGCCACCCAGACCGCCGTGGTGGACGGCGCGCTGGCCCGGGTGATGGGCTGGTATGACAACGAGTGGGGCTTCTCGAACCGCATGTCCGACACGGCGGCCCTGTTCGGTAGCCTGTAGCCGTCCTGATCCTCCCCCACCCCTTGCGGGAGGGGGTCAGGGGGAGGGGGAATTCGTCCGTCGGAGACCGTGTCAATGTCGTTCCGTACCCTCGACAACGTCGACGTGGCCGGCAAGCGCGTGCTGCTCCGCGCCGACCTCAACGTGCCGGTCCGCGACGGCAAGATCAGCGACCTGACACGCATCGAGCGACTGACGCCGACGATCCGCGAGCTGGTCGGCAAGGGCGGCAAGGTCATCGTCTGTAGCCACTTCGACCGCCCCAGGGGTAAGCGCGTGCCGGAGATGTCGCTGGCACCGATTGCCACGGCGCTGGGCGAAGTGCTGGGTCAGCGCGTGCGGTTCGCCGAGGACTGCGTCGGCGTGATGGCCGAGCAGTCGTCCGAGCGCCTTGCGCGGGGCGACGTGCTGGTGCTGGAGAACACGCGTTTCCACCCCGAGGAGGAGAAGAACGAACCCGGCTTCTCTGCGGCGCTCGCGAAGCTCGCCGATCTCTATGTGAACGACGCGTTTTCCGCGGCACATCGTGCCCACGCCAGTACCGAGGGGGTGGCGCATCTTCTACCGGCCTATGCGGGGCGGCTGATGCAGGCCGAGCTCGAGGCGCTGGAGGCGGCACTCGGCACACCGGTGCGTCCTGTCGCGGCAGTGGTCGGGGGTGCCAAGGTCTCGACCAAGCTCGACCTTCTCGGCAACCTGACGGCCAAGGTCAATGCGCTGGTGATCGGCGGCGCCATGGCCAACACGTTCCTTTCCGCGCAGGGCCATCCGGTCGGCCTCTCGCTTCAGGAAGCCGAGATGCACGCGACCGCGCTCGATATCCTGGCACGCGCCAAGGCGGCGGGTTGCGAGGTGCTGCTGCCGACCGATGCGGTCGTGGCCGGCGAGTTGAAGCCGGGCGTGGCGACGCAGACCGTGGCGATCGGGGCGGTGCCGGCCGATGGCATGATCCTCGATGTCGGCCCGGCGACGGTTGATGCGCTGATCCGGCATCTCGCCAGCTGGCACACGCTGGTCTGGAACGGGCCGCTGGGCGCCTTCGAGACGCCGCCGTTCGACGCCGCCACCACGGCGTTCGCCAAGGCGGTGGCGGACGCCACCGGGAAGGGCGCGTTGCGCAGTGTGGCGGGCGGGGGCGACACTGTATCGGCGCTCCGCCACGCCGGGGTGTCCGACCGGATGAGCTACGTCTCGACCGCCGGGGGTGCCTTCCTGGAGTGGCTGGAGGGCAAGACATTGCCCGGCGTCGCCGCGCTCGGCTGAGGCGTTGCGTGCCTATCTGGCCGGTCCGGACATCTTCCTGCCGGATGCCGTGGCATGGGCCGAACGCAAGAAGTCGGTCTGCGCGCGATACGGGCTGATCGGCGTTTCGCCGCTCGACGACATGCCGGAAGCGCCCGAGTGGGCCGGGCTGCCGGAATGGCGGTGCATCGCACTACGCAACGAAGCGCTGATCCGGTCCTGTGACCTGATGATCGCAAACCTGACACCTTTCCGCGGGCCGAGTGCCGATGTCGGTACGGTTTACGAGGTCGGCTTCATGCGTGCCCTGGGACGGCCCGTGTTCGGCTATGCGACGACGGCGGTCGGGTTCACCCAGCGCACGCTGAACTCTGCCCGTGCCGTCGAAGGGCCGGACGGAACGTTGCGCGATGGCGAGGGCCTGCTGATCGAGCAATTCGGCCTGTTCGATAATCTTATGATCGAGGCAGGCATCGTTGCCTCTGGTGGAGCGCTCGTGGTCGAGGAGATCGCCGCCGAACACCGGTGGACCGACCTTTCGGTGTTCGAGCACTGCGTGCGCATAGCAACGTCAGGGTGATGGGTCGCCCGGTGCCACCGGTCCCAGCGCTGCGGCGATACCGAACTCCCCTGGCAGCGAACCCCTTGGAAACAGCCGTGTCACGTGGCCCATCTTGCGCCCCGGCCGGGCCTCGTCCTTGCCATACAGGTGCGGGATCAAGCCTGGCGTGGCGAGCACCGCCGGCCACAGCGCGGCCTCCTCTGGACCCACGAGGTTCTTCATGACCGCGTCGGAGTGACGTGCGGCCGGTGGCAGCAGCAGGCCGGCGATGGCGCGGATATGCAGCTCGAACTGGCTCGCGGGGCAGGCGTCGATCGTCCAGTGCCCGGAATTGTGTGGGCGGGGCGCGATCTCGTTCACCAGCACCCGGCCGTCGCGATCGACGAACATCTCCACCGCGAGCAACCCGACCAGGTCCAGCGCATCGGCCACTTTGCGCGCGATCGCCTGCGCCTGCCGATCGACCGGCTCCGGTACGCGTGCCGGCGCGAGGGTGACGTCGAGGATATGGTTGCGGTGGCGGTTCTCGACGGTGTCAAACGCCGCATATGCGCCATCCTCGCCCCGTGCGGCGACCACGCTGATCTCCTGCGAGAAGTCGATGTAACCTTCCAGGATCAAGGGCTTGGGCGACAGAGTTGCGAATGCCGGGGGCAGGTCGTCGGCCGACCGCAGCGTCACCTGCCCCTTGCCGTCGTAACCGAGACGCGTCGTCTTCAGGATCGCCGGCAATCCGATCCGTGCGACGGCGTCACGCAACGAACCAAGGTCGGCGACCGGCATCCAAGGGGCTGTCGCGACGCCCGTACGGTTAAGGAACGTCTTCTCGAGGACGCGGTCCTGGCTGACGCGGAGGATCTCGGGCGAGGGTCGCACCGGCTTGAGCGATGCAAGAAGATCGAGACCTTCCGCGCTGACATTCTCGAATTCGAAGCTGATGACATCGACCGCCGCGGCAAATCGCCGAAGGCCGTCCGGTTCGTGGTAGTCGCTGATGGTCGTCGCCATCGACACCTGGCTGGCCGGGCTGTCCTTCTCACGTGTCAGGATGTGGCAGCGATAGCCCAGGCGTGCGGCGGCGAGCGCCGACATCCGCCCAAGCTGGCCGCCGCCGACCAAGCCGATGGTGGCGTTCGGCGGCAGCGGACGGATCATTCCGGCGAGTTGACCGGCTCGTCCGCCACGGCGTCCGTCTGCTCCTGCCGCCGCGCATCGAGCCGGGCGGCCAAGGCGGCGTCACTGGTGGCAAGGATGGCGGCCGCCAGCAACGCCGCGTTGACCGCTCCCGCGCGGCCGATCGCCAGGGTTCCGACCGGGACGCCGGCGGGCATCTGCACGATCGAAAGAAGGCTGTCCATCCCCTTGAGACTAGCGGATTCCACCGGCACGCCCAGCACCGGCAGCGGTGTCCAGGCGGCGCACATACCAGGCAGATGTGCCGCGCCGCCGGCCCCGGCTATGATCACCTTCAGTCCGCGCTCCCGCGCACCGGTGCCATACTCGCGCAGCCTGTCAGGCGTGCGATGTGCCGATACGATGCGGATTTCGTGGGGGACGGCCAGGCGCTCCAGCGTCTCCGCGGCGTGGCGGAGCGTCGCCCAGTCCGACTGGCTGCCCATGATGATCCCGACTAGGGGGGCCATCAGGCGATGCTGTCCGGGATCAGCCGGCTCTCCAGCCAGGAGATCTCGTCCTTCAGCATCAGCTTTCGCTTCTTGAGCCGCTGTAGATGCAACTGATCCGCCGCGCCTTGTTCCGCCAGACGCGCGATCACGGTGTCGAGGTCGCGATGCTCGCTGCGGAGTTCGTGCAGCTTGCGCAGCAGCGAGTCCCGGTCTGTCAGCATCTCACTTCATTACCATACACAGGCGGCGGCAACCGAGTCCCTGAGTGGCAGATTCGTCATGGCTCCACCATGTCAATCGGGTTACCATGCCAGTCACGGCTGACTTTGAGCGGAGGAGGTCCATGACCCTGCAGGCCCGTCTCGATGCCCTGAAGGAACGCCACGCCGCGCTCGAATTGCGCATCGCGGACGAGGACCAGCGACCTAGGCCGGACAGCGAGACCCTCACGCGCCTGAAGATCGAGAAGCTGCGGGTCAAGGAAGAGATGGAGCGGCTCCGCACCCAGACGGCGTGAGCGTCAGGCGACCTCGTCCGTCTCCAGGACGGGCGGCGGCGGGACGGCGCGGCCCTCCCGCTCCAGGCGCTCGTTCGCTTGGGCGATCGCGGCGTTGAGGTCGGTCTGGCTGCACAGGCCCAGGATCACCGGATCGCGCGGCTTGATGTTGGCGCTGTTCCAGTGGCTGCGCTCGCGGACCTTCTGGATCGTATCCTTGGTGGTGCCGAGGAGCTTCGACACCTGCGCCTCGGACAGTTGCGGGTAGTTGCGGATCAGGAAGGCGATGGCGTCCGGACGGTCGTTGCGCTTGGCGACCGGCGTGTAGCGCGACCCGCGCAGCCGTTTCGGCATCGGCAGCGCGGTCGGCATCAGCCGCAGCCTCGCTTCGGGATCGGCCTCGGCGCGGCGGATTTCTTCGGCGGTCACCTGGCTGTTGGCGACCGGGTCGTAGCCTACGATGCCCTGCGCCACCTCGCCGTCCGCGATCGCCTGCACCTCGAGCGGGTGCATCCCGCAGAAATCCGCAATCTGCGTGAAGGTGAGCGCGGTCTTCTCGATCAGCCACACGGCGGTGGCCTTGGGCATCAACGGCAGTGTCATGGCTGGCGGATATGACGATCACGTGGGGGTGGGTCAAGGGCGCGGCCCGGGATTATGCTGGGCCGAGCCTTGATGGGGGTGAGCGATGATCGAGGAGGACGAGGGCCCGGTCCGCAAGCGGTCGCGGTTGGAGAAGCTGGTGCTGGACACCTTGGGGATCGAGGAGCTGCGCGACTACATCGATGAACTCAAGACCGAGATTGCCCGGGTGGAGGCGGACATCGAGCGCAAGCAGGGCCATCGCAGCGCGGCGGACGCGTTCTTCCGGCGGCCCTGACCCTCAGTCAGCGCCGGATACGAGAAAGGGGCCGGCGAACCGGCCCCCTTCGCTTGCCGTCAGGCGGCCTTCACGGCCTCCTGGCTGTCGTTGGCAACCGCCTTCACGGAGCCTCCGCCGATCTCGATGCGGCGCGGCTTCAGCGCCTCGGGGACGACGCGCTTCAGGCCGACATGCAGCAGCCCGTTCTGCAGGTCCGCGCCATCGACCACGATGTGGTCGGCGAGCACGAACCGGCGCTCAAAGGCGCGGCCGGCGATGCCGCGATACAGCATCTCGCCCTTCTGGCCCTCGTTGGTCACCTTGCCGGACACCACAAGCGTGTTGTCCTTCACGACAAGGTCGAGTTCCTCCGGACGGAAGCCAGCCACCGCCATGGTGAGGCGGTAGGTGTCATCGCCGGTCTTCTCGATGTTGTAGGGCGGGTAGCTCGATGCATCCGCCGCGGACGTCGCGGTGTCCATCAGGCGGGCCATCCGGTCGAACCCGATGGCGGTACGGAACAGTGGGGCAAAGTCGAAAGTGGTCATAGCAGACCTCCTGCTTGAGCAAGGTTGCATGGCTGGACCGCCCATGTGGGCCGGCCCGGTTCAGTCCTCCGGAACCCCAAAAGGGCGTTCCGGACACAATGTAAATGGCGTCCCGCGCCCTCTCGTTCAAGAGCGGCGCCGAGGAAAGCCTGTTGTTGCGGACTGGCTACTTCTTCAGTCCGAGCCCGGCGAACTTCTTGTTGAACTTCGCCACCTGGCCGCCGCTGTCGATGATCCGATGCTGGCCGGTCCAGGCCGGATGCGACTTCGGATCGATGTCCAGGCGCAGCGTGTCGCCCGGCTTGCCCATGCAGGAGCGGGTCTTGAACTGAGTGCCGTCGGTCATCACGACGTTGATCTCGTGGTAGGCGGGGTGGATGCCCGGCTTCATGGCGCTGCTCCTGCTGGCGCCGCCCGAACTCCCCTGCCTACGGGGGTGCCAGGCCGCGCGAGCGCCGGCATATAGCGCCGGCGCCCGGCAAAAGCCAGTACCCTCCGGCTATCGGGTGGCGGCCGCCTGGTGACGGGCCCGCGCGTCCGCTGCGAAGTTGCGGAACATCTCGTCGGCCGTCTTCTTCTGCTGGTCAGACAGCGTGGAGTACAGCGTCTGGAACGCGGGGACGAGTTTCTGTACGTCCTGCGCACGCTGTTGCTCGATCTGCGCGTAGGATTGCATGTTGTCCACCGCGGTCATCGCGCCGAGCTTCTCGGCCCGCTGCTGGTAAATCCGGTCCATCTCACGGGCGTTGTCGCGCATCACCTGGGCGAACTGGTCCCATTGCTGGCTCTGCTGCGACGTGATGTGCAGCCTGCCGTGCAGGTCGCCGATGCGGCGTTCAACCAGGTTCTGCATCGTCTCGCCGGGCTGCCTGGCCATGGCGGACCGGCTGGTGTGCGGTACGGCCTTCTGCGCGGTGCCGGTCGGTTCGCTGGTGGTCCCGGCTGGGGTCGTCGCCTGGCTGCCGGTGGGCTGGGCGAAGGCAGGTGCGGCGACCAGCATCGTGGTGATCAGCAGTGGGGCGGCGCGTCGGGCGAGCATTATCTTCATGGCTGGCTTCTCCATCGTTCGGTTGGCGGCGGACGCTACGTGAGGCGCCCGTACCCACCGAACTTCGCCGCCAATTGTGGCTGCACTGGCCGTATCGCAGGGAATTGTTGTGGCAGCGCTCCTCAGACTGTCTCGGGCGCCATGCCTTTCTCGGCGAGTTCGCGGTGCGCCTTGTCGGTCTTGTCGAGCGCCAGGCCCATGCCGCGCAACACGTGCGGCGCCTTGGTGAACTGGATGTCGCGGTACGCGATCACTTCCACGCGGTTGCCCCAGGGATCGAGGAAATCGAGGAACTGACCGGGAAGCAGCTCCCCGCCCGCCTCCGTCACGAGTTCCCGCACTGCGCTGCGGTCGTCCACCACCAGACCGAAATGGCGCGGGCTGTCGCGGTGTTCCGCGCTGACCTGCGTCAGGTTGATGAACTGGTCGCCCATGTCGATGAAGGCGTTGGTCTTGCCCTTGCCGCGCAACGTGAACTGGAAGATGCGGCCGTAGAAGGCGAGCGCCTCCTCGATGTCGCCGACTTCGATCGCGACGTGGTTCAATCCGACCATCCTTGGCTTGTGCATGGTGTCGCTCCTCCTATGGGGTTGGAATCAGATGGTGGCTTGGCCGCTCAGGCGCCAGGGGAGGCGGGACGTAAGGGTCCACACGGAGGACACTGAGAACCACCGAGTGTCACTGAGTTGGAACACAGGCGTTTCGCGCGAAGTCGACCGATCGGACCCTACTTGCCGCGCCATTGCACCCATGCGAGCCTTTTCCCGCAGTTTGCCGACCGCGGAGGAAACGATCATGAGCGCAGCATTCGATCTCACATCGCGCTTTGCCAAGGGCCTGCCGGAGCCGGCACCGCGTTTCGGCGGATTTCCCAAGTACAATTTCATCGGCGGTCACAACGATCCGCAGCGCATTCCGATCGAGGGTCTGATCGAGGCCACCGCCTCGGTGCTGCGTCGCGAAGGTTCGAAGCTGGCGATGTACAACCTGGCGCAGGGGCCGCAGGGTTTTGTCGGCTTGCGCGAGTTCGTCGCCGACAAGCTGAACCGCCATCGCGGCATGAAGATCGGCCGCGACGAGGTGCTGATCACCACCGGTTCCGGCCAGGGCATCGAAATGATCAGCCGGATGTTCGTCGAACCCGGCGATACCGTGATCCTCGAGGAGTTCTGCTACGCCGGTGCGATCACCCGATTCAAGCGCGTTGGCGCCAACATCATCGGCATTCCGCTCGATGAGGACGGCATGCGGATGGACGTGCTGGCATCGACGCTGGAGAGTCTGAGGCAGAAGGGCGTGACGCCGAAATACATCTATACCATCCCGACCATCCAGAATCCGTCCGGCAGCATCCTGCCGTTGGAGCGCCGCCAGCAGATGCTCGCGCTGGCGCGGCAATATGGCGTGCCGATCTTCGAGGACGAATGCTATGCCGATCTGATCTGGAGCGGCGGTGCGCCACCGTCGTTGTATTCGATGGATCCGAAGCAGGTGGTGCATATTGGCTCGTTCTCCAAGACGCTCGCCCCGGCGCTGCGCGTCGGCTACGCGGTGTCGGAATGGCCGGTGTTGTCGCGCATGATCGCCTGCAAGACCGACAGCGGCACCGGTGCACTCGATCAGATGATCGTTGCCGAGTATTTTTCCAAGTACTTCGACGACCATGTCGGTGCATTGAGCGGGGTGCTGAAGGACAAGCTCGACACCATGGTGGAGGCGGTGGAGCGCGAGTTCGGCACCACCGTCGACATGTGGAGGCCGAAGGGCGGCATCTTCCTGTGGCTGAAGCTGCCGGACAGCGTCGATGTGCGGAAGCTGGTGAAGCCCGCGGCGGATGCCGGTATCCTGTTCAATCCGGGACCTGAGTGGGTGTGCAATCCCGAGCCGGCAAAGTCGTATATGCGCCTGTGTTTCGCGCTGCCGTCGAAGGAGGTGATCCGCGAGGGTGTCGCGGCACTGGCGCAGGTCTGTTACGAGCAGACCGGCATCCCGGTGCGCAGCGCAAACGTCCAACGCAAGTCGGCCTGACGCATGGCACAGGACATTGCGCTGACGGTGAATGGCAGGTCGGTGCGTGTGACGGCGCTCGAGACGGCGCCGCTGCTCGATGTCCTGCGCAATCAGCTCGATCTGAAGGGGACGCGCTACGGTTGCGGTCTGGAGCAGTGTGGAAGCTGCATGGTGCTGCTGGACGGCGAGCCGATCTATGCATGTTCGCGCGAGGTGGGCACCGTCGCCGGACGCAGTGTCACCACGATCGAGGGGTTGGGCAGCGCCGCACAACCGCATCCGCTGCAGCAGGCGTTTCTGGACGAGCAGGCAGGGCAATGCGGCTACTGTCTCTCGGGGATCGTGATCAGCACCAAGGCGCTGCTGGATCGCAACCCGTCGCCGACGCGAGCCGACATCGCGGCGGCGCTGGACAAGAACCTCTGCCGCTGCGGCGCGCATCCACGAATCCTGCGCGCGGTGGAGAAGGCCGCCGGCATGCTGCGGGGAGGGAAGGGGGCATGAGCGACACGCTGCCGCTGTCGATCCAGAACAATCGCCGTATGGAGAAGTGGCTTCGCTTCGAGCCTGGTCGCACGGTGCGGCTCGCGGTGGGCAAGGTGGAACTGGGTCAGGGCAACGTCACCGCGTTGGCGCAGATCGCCGCCGATGAACTCGACGTGGATCTGGACCGCATCTCGGTCCTGTCGGGCGATACCGAGGATGCGCCGGACGAAGGCCAGACGACGGGCAGCCAATCGATCGAGGTGTCGGGCCGTTCGGTGCGGCTGGTCTCGGCGGAGTTGCGCGCCCGTGTGCTGGATCGCCTGGCGCAGCGGCTGA
>JANWJK010000327.1 GCA_025452005.1 Acetobacteraceae bacterium
CTGCAACGCCTGACACATCTGCCGGACCAAAACGCGGTTCACCCAGCAACCGGCCGCTGCGTCCGCTATGCAACCTGTTGTCAACCCGTAACACCTCCCGTCGCGCTGATGAATAAGACGGGCTAGTCCAGCGAAACCGATCAGCGCGGTGAGCGTGACGGCGACCATGACCGCAACGCCGCCTTGTTTGGCGTTCCATGGGCGGAACGGAGACCGGCGGGGGCTGTGCGGCATGATCTGCGTCCGGCCATGCATAGGCTCGCCCGCTGTCGATCGGATCGCCAGCCCAGGCGCCATTGCATCCGCCAGACTGCATCGATTCACAGCAGTACGCATTGATGCAGATCAATCTTTGCAGGCTATGTCAGCAGTTGGGTGAAATCGTCCGGCGCGCCTACGCCTTCTCCGCCACCAGGAACAGCCGCTGGAACGGCAGGATCGTCGTCCCGTCAGGACGGCGCGGATAATGCGGCCGCACCGCCTCGGCATAGGCCTGCCGGAACGCCTCCTTCTGCCCGTCCGGCAGCCGATCCAGGAACGGCCTCAGGCTGCTGCCGGACGCCCACTCCAGCACGGCATTCTCGCCGGACAGCGCGTGCATATAGGTGGTCTGCCAGATCTCCAGCGACGCGGCATGCGGGCGCAGCAGGTCCCAGTAGTCGGTGGCCGCCAGAATGTCGGGTGCCGAAACGATGCCGCTCAACTGCTCGGCCCACGGCCCGGACGCCGCGACTTTGAGCTGCATCCGTCGCAGCGGCGTGTCGTGCATCGTCGGCATCTGGATCGCCAGCACGCCACCCGGCGCCAGGCACGACAGCAGGCGCGGGAACAGTACTTCGTGCCGGTCCACCCAGTGCAGGGCGGCATTCGAGTAGATCAGGTCCGGCGCCGCGGCCGGCTGCCACTGGAAGAAGTCCGCCTGCTCGAACCGGCAGTCCGGCACCGTGGCGCGCGCCTTCTCCAGCATCTCCGCGGAGCCATCCACGCCGATCACGTCCGCCGCGGGAAACCGCTGCTTCAGCATGGCGGTCACATTGCCCGGGCCGCAGCCTAGGTCCACCACGTGCGCCGGTGCATCGAGCGGTATCTGCGCCAGCAGGTCCAGCGCCGGGCGCAACCGCTCGCCCGCGAAGCGCAGGTATTGGGCCGGGTTCCAGACTGCCGCGGTCCGCGCCATCTCAGTGCTGCGTCCGGTCGAGGCGGTCGAAATGCCGCTTGATGAACAGCGCGGCGTAGATCACCGCTCCCGCGAACAGACCGAGGCCCAGCACGTAGAGCGTCCTCTCGTCACCCGACGCGGCGAGCAGCAGTCCGACGACGCCAGCGGCGCAGGCCAGCGCGAGCACCAGCCATTCCCCGATCGACACGTGCTCTCCCTCCCTCGCGCGCCCTATACGTCGGCCGATGTGGCGGGGGCAATGCGCGCTCCATTCTGCACGGCTTCGGTTGCCGGCTCCGGCTCAACCAGGCGGAGGGTGAGGCGGAAGGTGGTGCCGGACGCGCCCGTCGCCAGCAGTTCGATGTCGCCGCCATGGGCCACCATGAGATCGCGGGCGATCGCCAGGCCGAGCCCGGTGCCGCCGCGTCGGGTGCTGCCGGCAAACGGCCGGAACAGGTCGCTGCGCACCGGCTCGGGCAGCCCGGGGCCGTCATCGCTGATTTCGATCGCCAGTGTCGGGTTGTCGTGATGCGCCGAGATGCGCACGCTCCTGGCGCCTGCCTCCGCTGCGTTGCGCATCAGATTGGACAGCACGCGGAACAACTGGATGCGGTCGGCCCGCACCACGATCGTCGAGTCGACGATGTTGTGCAGCCGCAGGGCGCTCCCGGGTGGCCGCGCCGTCTCCGCCGCCTCGCTCACCAGAGGCGCCAACGCGACCGGTGCGAAGTCCAGCGGGGGCGGGCCTTCGCGCGCGTAGTCCAACGTGCGCCGCACCAGGTCGGCCGCCCGTTCGACAGCCTGCACGAGGATTTCGCCCGCGCGCCGCACGCGAGGATCCGAGTTGAGTTGCAGCCGCTCCGCGCTCAGCAGCGCCGGCGTAAGGATGCCGCGCAGGTCGTGGCTCACCTTGGCGACCACGGTGCCGAGGGCCGCCAGCCGCGCGTTGCGCCACAGCGCCGAGCGCAGTTCGTGCTGCATCGCCGCCAGTTCCTGGCCAGCGACGGAAATCTCGTCATGCGCCAGCACGGTGACATCGCTTGGATCGAGCGGCGTCGTGCGCTCGGGGTCGGCGCGGAAGGCGGCGATGCTGCCGGTGATCCGGCGCATCGGCCGGACCAGCAGAAGCAGCACCGCCAGATAGACCAGCCCGCCTGTCACCCCGGCGATCATCAGCGACAGAACGGCAAAATCGCCGGCGAACTGCTGCAGCGTGCGGCTGAGGCCACGTTCCCGCAGCCAGATCTCGACCTCGGGATGCGGACTGAACGGGCTGGTGTCCAGCACCCTGACCGTGCGGTTCTCCTGCAGCAGGATGGCGCGGAGCGCGCGTCGGACGCGGTCGAACAGGTTCTCCTGCCGCAGGTCGATCGTGGCATCGCTCGGCATTGCGACGTTGCCGGTCGCGTAGATTGCACCGTCACGGCCGGTCAGCCGGATCGCTTCCGCCCGGGACAGACGCAGCAACTCGGCCTGCCGCGCCGGGTCCATCGGTCCATCCCTGGAGGCAAGTACAGCGATCGAGGCATCCTCCACGCGGCCGTACATCCAGCTCGACCGCTCGTGCGCGATGTATGGCAGGAACACCACGATCTCGCTCAGCAGCACGGCGAGCGTGGCGACCAGCCAGAGGCGACCGGACAGGCTCTGGCGTGGCCTGACGCGCGGCGGTCCGGCATTCGGGTCGCTCATGGCGACAAGGTGGGTGGAACGGCGGCTCACGGCAACCATGCCAGCAGGCGAACCAGCGCCTTGCTTCGCGGCGCGAACAGCCGCGGCACGAAGTAGTTGCCGGCCGCGCGCTTGCCTGCCTCGCTGCGGGTCGGATAGGGCACGATCAGCGACGCGAGTGCACTCAGCTTCACTCGCTGAGCGATCGCCAGCGCCCACAGGCCGATCATCTCCCCGGCGTTGGGCGCCAGGATGCCGGCACCGAGCAATCGGCCGCGGGCGACGACAAGCTTCACCAGGCCGGCGGCATCGCGTTCGGCGGCGGCGCGGTCATTGTCGGCGAGCGGCCAGCGCAGGATGGCGACGCGGTGACCGGCGGCACGCGCCTCGGCCTCGGTCATGCCGACCTGTGCCAATTCAGGACGTGTATAGGTGACGCGCGGCAGTGCCGCATAATCGATCCGGGCCGGCAGGCGGAACAGCGCGCGGCGGATCACGATGCCGGCGTGGTAGGTGCCGACGTGGGTGAACGCGCGCGGCCCGACCCCTTGCGGGTCCGCGATGTCGCCGACGGCATAGACGCGCCGGTTGGTCAGGCTGCGCAGCCCGCGATCGGTGGCGATGCCCGCCCGAGTGGTCCTTACGTTGCCGGCGGCCGGGTCAAGCGAAGCGAGGTTCGGCTGGCGGCCAACGGCGATGAGCAGATGGCTGCCGGCGATACGACTTCCGTCGGCGAGGATCAGGGTTGGCCCCGGCACGACCGACGCCACCTTGGCGTTCTCCAAGAGGGTGACACCGCGCGCCGCGAGACCATCGCGCAGCCCCGCGACCAATTCGGGATCCTCCTTCCCGGCGATGGTTGCCGCCTCGACGATGGTGACGCGCGCGCCGAGGCCCGCCAGGGCGTCGGCCAGTTCGAGACCGATGGGGCCGCCACCGAGGATCAGCAGGTGGTCGGGGCGCTCCTTCAGGTCGAAGACGGTGGTGTTGGTCAGGAAGGGGACCCGATCGAGCCCGGGGATCGGCGGCACCGCGGCGGTGCTTCCGGCGGCGATGACGATGCGGCGGGCAGTGAGGCGACGGCCGTCGACCGTCAGGCTGGCAGGATCGACAAAGCGGGCTTCCCCGCGCAGCACGGTGGCGCCCAGCGCGCGGAACCGGGCCTCGGAATCGGTGGGCGCGATCGCTGCAATCACGCCGTGCACGTGTGCCTGCACTTCATCCCAGTCGACTTCCGGCTCCGCCACGCGAACGCCGAAGCGGACGGCCGCGCGCGCCGCCTGGGCCGCGTGCGATGCGGCAAGCAGCGCCTTGCTCGGGACGCAGCCGAAGTTGAGGCAGTCGCCGCCCATGCGGTCGCGCTCGATCAGCGCCACGCGACACCCAAGCTGCGCGGCGACAGCGGTGACCGAGAGACCGGACGCGCCGGCGCCGATCACCGCCAGATCGAACTCAGGCATTCGGCCGTTTCCAGCGGCGCCAGGCAACGGGCAGGAGCGACAATGCGGCGAGTCCCAGGAGCGGCCCCAGGACGCGCGGCGAGAAGACCACCGTGAGATCCGGCCTGCCGCCGGTCGATAGCACGTCGCCCAGGCCGGCGCCGATGGAGGCATAGACGAACGTGGCCGGCATAATACCCAGCACCGTGGCGGCGGCATACGGCAGCAGCCGCATGCCGCTCAATGCAGCGGCGAGGTTCACCAGCCAGAACGGGAAGGCGGGCACCAGCCGGATGGCGAGCAGATAGCTGAACCCATCGCGTCGCAGGCCCCCGCGGACGGCGTCGAGGAAGCGACCCCGACGTCCGGCAATGGCCTCCGCCAGATGATAGCGGACCGCGAGGAACAGCGCGATGGCGCCGACGGACGAACCGGCGACCGCCAGGATGCCGCCGGACACAGTGCCGAACAGCAGCCCGGCCGCCACGGTCAGTACCGCCGCTTCCGGCAAGGACAGCAGGACTGCCGCGGCATAGATCAGCAAGTACAACGAGGGTGCGATGAACGGATGCGCCGCGACCCAGGCGATCAGTACAGCCTGGTGGCTCGCCAGTGTTGCCCAACTGATCTGCCCGGTCAGGCCGCTGGCCCAGGCACCCGCGATGAGCGCGAGCAGCAGCGCGATGGGCCAGAAGCGGCGCAGGATACTCATGGCGGCACCATGCCGTGACTTTGCGATTCCTGTCGCCTGACGATGTGCATCGATCGGCAGGCGAGTCTGAAGCACTCGCAGCCGGACGCAGCGCCGAGTCGGTACGTTATCATAATGTCCAGAGGGTATTACTTGCATAGGCGTTGTGCTGTTCTTGGATTGGTCATATGTTTGGCTGAATCGCGGTCCTTGTGTGGTATTTATTCTCCAATGGAATAACTGCTGCCGCGTATAGGATTGATCAGCATGGACGATCAAAGCCGCTTTTCATCCGGTGCCGCAATCGGCATCGCCAAGACCCCGACCGGCATCAGCGGCTTCGATTCCATCACTCTTGGCGGGCTGCCGAGGGGTCGGCCATCCGTGGTGTGCGGCGGCGTCGGTTGCGGCAAGACGTTGTTCGCCATGACATTCCTGGTGCAAGGCGCGACCAGGTTCGACGAGCCGGGCGTGTATGTGAGCTTCGAAGAGACAGCAGAAGACCTCGCTAGGAACATGGCCTCGCTGGGCTTCGACCTTCCTGGGTTGATCGCCGCGAACCGGTTGGCGGTCGAGCACGTGCGCATCGAGCGCTCCGACTTCGGGGAAGCCGCCCCCTCGCTGGAGCCTCTGTTGGCTCGCCTTCGCGACGTCGTCCGCAAAGTGAACGGCAAGCGCATTGTGCTCGACACGTCGGAGGCACTGTTCGCCGGCCAACTCGACACTGACCGGCGGCGCGCCGAGTTGCGCCACATGTTCGGCTGGCTGAAGACGCTCGGCCTCACCGCCGTGATTACCTCCGAGCAGGGCGACGGGACGCTTAGACTAGTCGGTACGGCCAGGAGGAATATGTCGCCGATTGTGTGATCCTGCTCGAGAACCGCGTGCAGAACCAGGTCGCCACGCGGCGCCTACGCGTGGTGAAGTACCGCGGCTCTGCTCACGCGGAGGATGAGTATCCTTTCCTGATCGACTCCGGAGGCATAACCGCGCTGCCGGTCCTCTCGGGAAGTCTCGACTATCCGGCGCTCACCGAGCGGGTATCGACTGGCGTGGCCGGTCTCGACGCCATGCTGAGCGGCGGCCTCTACCGTGGGTCGAGCATGCTGATATCCGGCGGCGCCAATACGGGCAAGTCGATCCTGGCCGCTTATTTCATCGATGCATCGTGCCGGCGGGGCGAGCGGTGCCTGTTTTTTTGTTATGAAGGGGGGCCGCACCAGGTGGTGCGTGACATGCACTCGGTAGGGATCGACCTGGGGCCCTGGGTTGAGCGCGGCCTGTTGCGCTTCGTGGCGGCGCGCGGCAACAGGTACGGACTGGACCTGATCCGCGCCCAAACCGAGATCGATGGGTTCCAGCCTGGCTCAGTCGTCCTCGACCCGATCACCGAATTGCGCGGCGCCCCGGCCGATGCCCATTCGAGACTTGTGCGCCTGTTGGACCTGATGAAGGTCCGCGGCATCACGACCGTGCTCACCTGCCCGGAAGTCGCTGACGCGATAGCGCCACATCCCGAGGCGCATGTAACCTCGACCGTGGACAACTGGGTGACGGTGGCGACAACCGGGACCAACGGTCAGCGTAATCGTGTGCTATGCGTGCGGAAGTCTCGCGGCACGAGCATCTCCCATCGGATCTGCGAATTCGTCTTGTCCAATGACGGCATTCGCCTGGCAAATACCGGTCCCGGCCCGGGGCGGCGAAACAGCGGGCAGGGCAGAGAGCACCGGCAGGCCCAGGGACGTCAGCGCCGCGATTGACGGCCCATGACCACCCCCCTATAAGCCGCCGCCTGCGACAGGCGCCGGGTCGGCGCCCGCGCCCGCGGCCATGCGGGTGTCCAGGCATTAACGGAGAACCGGCCGTGAAGCGCACCTATCAACCGTCGAAGCTGGTCCGCAAGCGGCGGCATGGGTTTCGTGCCCGCATGGCTACCGTCGGCGGTCGCAGGATCCTGGCCAACCGGCGTGCCAAGGGTCGCAAGCGCCTCTCGGCCTGAGCAGGGGTCGAGTTTGGCCGCGCCTGGCCGCCTGACCCGCCGCGCCGAGTTCCTGCGCGCCGCGGCCAAGGGCCGCAAGGCACCGATGCCTGGCGTGGTATTGCAGGCGCTGCCGCGCGACGACCCAGGCCCGGCGCGGGTTGGTTTCACAGTCACGAAGAAGATCGGCAACGCCGTGATCCGCAACCGCACCCGTCGCCGCCTGAAGGAAGCCGCCAGGCTCGTGCTGGCCGAGCACCCGGCGTCCGGTGTCGATCTGGTGCTGATCGGCCGCGAGGCGACGCGCGGGCGGGACTTTTCCGCGTTGCAGGACGATCTGCGCCGGGCGCTGGCGAAGGCGGGCGTGGCATGACACCTGCCGCGCACATCGCAATCGGCACGGTGCGCGCCTATCAGTGGACGATCCGCCCGGTGATCGGCGCGAACTGCCGGTTCATGCCAAGTTGCAGCGACTACGCGATCGAGGCGGTCCGCGGTCATGGAGCGCTGCGCGGCAGCGGTCTCGCGGTACGGCGCATCCTTCGCTGCAACCCCTGGCATGAGGGCGGCTACGACCCGGTGCCGTCCTGCGATTGCCGGACGGAGGTGTGATGGACCAGCAGCGCCTCTTCATCGCGATCGCGATTTCGGTTGCCATCCTGCTCGGCTTCCAGGTGCTGATCGCGCCGCATCTGCCGCAGTCGCCGAAGCCGGCGCAGCAGGTCGCCGGAACGCAGACCACGCAGACCCAGACCCCGACCGCGCCTGTCCAGGCGGCACAGGCCGCGGCGACGACTGTGCCCAAGGAGGTTCCGCGGCTGCCGATCGCGGCGCATCGGCTGCGCGGTTCGATCAGCCTGCTGGGCGCACGGCTGGACGACCTCGTGCTCACCGACTACCGCGAGACGCTGGCGCCCGACTCGCCGGACGTGCGGCTGCTGGAGCCGCGTTCCGATGAGCATCCGTATTATATCCAGTACGGCTGGAGCGCCGCGCCCGGCGAGCAGGTGAAGCTGCCCGACAACGACACGGTGTGGACCGGTTCGGGCGGGACACTCAGTGCCGGTCATCCCGTGACGCTGACCTGGGACAATGGCGCAGGTCTTACCTTCCAGCTGACGTTCTCGGTGGACGACGACTACATGTTCACGGTGCAGCAGTCGGTCAGGAACGCCACGGGCGCGCCGGTGAAGCTGTTCCCCTGGTCGCGCATCCGGCGCGACTACACGCCACAGGTGGCGGGGTATTACATCCTGTTCGAGGGCCTGCTCGGCGTGGTGGACGGCAGGCTGCAGGAGACCACCTACGCCAATGCCAAGAGCGAAGGCGAGAAGAGGAACGGCATCGCCTACGATGCGACCGCGACCGGCGGCTGGGCCGGAATCACCGACAAGTACTGGCTGACCGCCCTGGTGCCCGATCAGTCGCTCGCCTCCACGGTGAATTTCCGCCACATCACCGAGGATGGCGACCGCTATCAGGTCGACTATGTCAGCCGCGAGCCGAAGACGATCGCCCCGCACGACGAGGCCTCGGTGACGTCGCGCCTGTTCGCCGGGGCGAAGATCGTGCGGCTGCTCGACCGCTATCAGGCCGAGGACCACATTCCGAACTTCGACAAGGCGGTGGATTTCGGCTGGTTCTATTTCCTGACCAAGCCGATCTTCTATTGCCTCGACTGGCTGTATGGCCTGCTGGGGAATTTCGGCCTGGCGATCCTGGCGTTCACCCTGTTCGTCAAGTTGCTGTTCTTCCCGCTGGCGAACTATTCGTACCGCTCGATGAGCAAGATGAAGCTGCTGGCGCCGAAGATGCAGGCCCTGCGCGAACGGTTCAAGGACGAGCCGCAGCGCATGCAGCAGGAAATGATGGCGATGTACCGCACCGAGAAGGTCAATCCGGCATCGGGCTGCCTGCCGATGGTGGTGCAGATCCCGGTGTTCTTCTCGCTCTACAAGGTGATCTTCGTCACCATCGAAATGCGCCAGGCGCCGTTCTATGGCTGGATCCACGACCTGTCGGCGGTCGATCCGACCAACATCTTCAATCTGTTCGGGCTGATCCCGTTCAACCCGGCGACGATCTCGCCGTGGTTCCATCTCGGTCTGTGGCCGCTGATCATGGGCTGCACGATGTTCCTGCAACAGAGGCTGAACCCGCCGCCGCCCGATCCGGTGCAGGCGCGGTTGTTCCAGTTCATGCCGATCATCTTCACCTTCATGCTGGCGAGCTTTCCCGCCGGGTTGGTGATTTACTGGAGCTGGAACAACCTTCTGTCGATCGGGCAGCAATGGCTGATCATGCGGCGGACGCACCTGGCGCGGCCAGGGCTCGCGCGCACCTGACGGACGACGAAGCAGCGCTGATCGAGGCGGGGCGAGTGCTGTTCGCCGCCGAGTGCCGGTTCGTGTACGCCGCGCAGCGGTTGGATCAGTTGCCGCCGGCCATGGGGCCGGAGGTGGCATTCGCCGGGCGGTCGAACGTCGGGAAGTCGTCGCTGCTGAATGCGCTGACCGGCCGGCGCGCGCTGGCGCGGGTATCGGGCGAGCCAGGGCGGACGCGGCAGCTCAACTTCTTCGACCTCGGTGGCAGGCTGACGCTGGTCGATATGCCGGGCTATGGCTACGCGCGCGCCGGGAAGGCGGTGAAGCAGGACTGGCAGGGGATGATGTTCGACTACCTGCGCGGGCGCGCGACGTTGCGGCGGGTGCTGCTGTTGCTCGACGCACGGATCGAGGCGAAGGAGGCGGACGCCGCGGTGATGGACCTGCTGGATCGCGCGGCGGTGACGTTCCAACTGGTGCTGACCAAATCGGATGATGTGAAGCCGGTGGCGCTGGCAAGGAAAACGGAGGAGGCCGTGGCGCTGGCGCGCGCGCATCCGGCGGCACATCCGGACGTGGTGGTGACCAGCAGCGAGAGCGGGGAGGGGATCGAGGCGTTGCGCGCGGCGATCGCCACGTTGGCCGCCTGATCCCACAATGGGTCCTGGCGGTTCGCCAGGCCGAGGGCAATGTGTAGATTGATTTCCTCTGTCGGAGCCTGAGCGATGACGCTAACCGAAACCGCACCCACGGATGTTGGCCGCGACTTCATTCGCGACATCATTCAGGGCGACCTCGAGGCGGGCCGCGTCGCAGGCGTGGTCACAAGATTCCCACCGGAGCCGAACGGCTATCTGCATATCGGCCACGCCAAGGCGATCAGCCTGAACTTCGGCGTGGCGGAGGAATACCGCGGCCGTTGCCATCTTCGGTTCGACGACACCAATCCGACCAGGGAGGAGCAGGAGTTCATCGACGCGATCAAGCGCGACGTGCACTGGCTCGGCTTCGACTGGGGCGAGAATCTGTACTACGCGTCAGACTACTTCGAGCAGCTCTACGAGTGGGCCGAGCACCTGATCCGTGCGGGCAAGGCTTATGTCGATGATACCCCGCCGGACCGGATGCGCAGCCAACGCGGCACGCTGACCGAACCCGGGCAGAATTCGCCCGACCGCTATCGGTCGATCGACGAGAACCTGGACCTGTTCCGCCGCATGCGCGCCGGCGAGTTCCCCAACGGTGCCCGCGTGCTGCGCGCGAAGATCGACATGGCGTCGCCCAACATGAACCTGCGCGATCCGGTGCTCTACCGCATCCTGCACGCCGAGCATCCGCGTACTGGCAACGCCTGGTGCATCTATCCGACCTATGACTACGCGCACGGCCAGTCGGATGCGATCGAGGGCGTCACGCACTCGCTGTGCACGCTGGAGTTCGAGGACCACCGGCCGCTGTACGACTGGCTGATCGAGAACCTGCCGGTCCCCGCTCACCCGCATCAGTACGAATTCGCGCGGCTCAACATTGCCTACACGGTGATGTCGAAACGCATCCTGACGCGGCTCGTGAGCGAGGGGCACGTCAGCGGCTGGGACGATCCGCGCATGCCCACTCTGGCCGGGGTTCGCCGTCGCGGCATTCCCGCGGCGGCGCTGCGCGAGTTCGTCCGTCGCGGCGGAATCACCAAGGCGAACAGCGTCACGGAGTTCGCGGCCTTCGAGTACTCCGTCCGTGAACTGCTGAACCGCACCGCGCCGCGGCGCATGGCGGTGTTGCACCCGCTGAAGCTGGTGATCGAGAACTGGCCGGAGGGCACGACGGAAACACTGGAAGCGGTCAACAATCCGGAAGACCCGGCAGCGGGCACGCGGGCGATCACATTCGGCCGCGAGCTCTACGTCGAGCGCGACGACTTCATGGAGAACCCGCCGAAGAAGTTCTTCCGTCTGGCACCTGGGCGCGAGGTGCGGCTGCGCTACGGCTATTTCGTCACCTGCCGGGACGTGATCAGGAATGCCGCCGGCGAGGTGGTGGAACTGCGCTGCACCTATGATCCCGCGACACGCGGCGGGAACTCACCGCCCGACGGACGCAAGGTGCAGGCGACGCTGCATTGGGTCGCGGCGGCGGATGCGGTTCCGGCGGAGGTGCGCCTGTACAGCCATCTGTTCGCGCGGCCCGACCCGGGCGCGGGCGGCGACATCATGGCCGATCTCAATCCCGACTCCCTCGAGGTGCTGCGCGGCTGTCTGCTGGAACCTTCGCTCGCCGGTGCGCCGATCGGCGAGGCGGTCCAGTTCGAGCGGCTGGGCTATTTCTGCGCCGACCCTGATTCGGCGCCCGGCAGGCCGGTGTTCAACCGCACCGTCGGGCTGCGCGATACCTGGGCGAAGGTGCAGGGACGGGGAGGCTGACGTTATGCATTTCGGCGCCGCCATGTTCTTCACCGCTGCCTCGATGACGCCTGGCGAGCTCGGCCCGCTGCTCGAACAGCGCGGCTTCGAATCGGTCTGGGTGCCGGAGCATTCGCACGTCCCGCTGGTGCGCACCAAGGCATTTCCCGGCGGGCCGGAACTGCCGCGACCGTACTACGACATCATGGACCCGTTCCTGGTGCTCACCGCTGCGGCGGTGGCGACGAAGACGCTGAAGGTCGGCACAGGCGTCTGCCTGATCAATCAGCGCGATCCGATCCAGACCGCGAAACTGGCGGCCTCGCTCGACCAGCTTTCCGGCGGGCGCTTCCTGTTCGGCGTCGGCAACGGCTGGAACAAGGAGGAGATGGAGCACCACGGCACGTACTTCGAAACGCGCCACAAGCTGTCGCGCGAACGCATCGAGGCGATGAAGGCGATCTGGTCGGAGGATACGGCCGAATATCACGGTGAATTCGTCAACTTCGCGCCGATGCAGACCTGGCCGAAGCCCGTACAGCAGCCGTTGCCGGTGATTGTCGGGGGTGCATTTCCCTACGGCGCCCGCCGCGCGGTGCGGTATGGCGACGGCTGGATTCCCGGCGCCGGCACCACTCGGCACGGCGATATTGCCGAGACGCTGCCGCAATTCCACCGGTTGGCACGCGAAGCGGGACGTGATCCGGCGGCGCTGCCGGTTACACTTTTTCGTGTGTCGGAGGACCTGGAGCGGCTGCACAAGTACCGCGATCTGGGGGTCGCCCGTGTGGTGATCAGCCTGCCGGCTGCGAATCACGACGCGATCCTGCCGATTCTCGACCGGTGGGCACCCTTGATGCGCGCGGCCTCCGCCTGAGGCGACACCGCGCGTTCCGGGCAACCGTCCGAAGTTGTGATCTACTTCACTGACGGACGGGATTTTCACGGGCGAGGCTCCACGCTGCCCATGAGAGTCGCTCGAAAAGGGGTAGGCAAATGGACAGCCTCGTCATCGACAGGGACGTGCTGCGCGCGGACAAGCCCGCCATCGCCGCGCGCGACCGCGGTGATGCGATCCTGAACGCCATCCGCGCCCAGGGCATTCTGGGCCTGTTGCCGGAACGGGATCTGCTGGCGCTTGTACACCAGTCGTCCACGCGCTCTTTGCCGAAGAACCGCGTGCTGTTCCGCAGCGGCGACGAAGGTCGCTCGGTCGTGCTCATCCTGCAGGGTTATGTGAAGCTCTCCACCATGACGCCGAACGGGCGCGAGGTGGTGCTGGAGATAGCCGGGCCGGGATCGATCTTCGGCGAGTTGGCCGTGATCAACCACACGCCGCGCCAGGCGGATGCCACGACGCTGACGTCGTGCCGCGTGATGGCGATCGACGGCGCGCTGTTCCGGCGCTCGCTCGCCGCCACCCCGGAAGCGATGTTTGCCGCGATGCGCCTGCTCGCCGATCGGCTGTCCGCTATTACCGCGCGGGAGATGGACTGGGTGTCGCTGCCGGCACCGGTGCGGCTGGCGAAGGCGCTGCTGCGTCTGGCTAAGCTGCACTCGGCACGTGTCGAGGACGGCGTGCAGATCGGCTTCCGGCTGTCGCAGCGCGAACTCGGTGCCATGACCGGCCTGATCCGCGAGAGCATCAACAAGCACCTCAAGGCATGGCGTGCCGCCGGGTGGGTGGAGCTGTGCGGCGGCGGCGTGACGCTGCGCGACGTGCGCGCGCTGCAGGACTACGTGCGCGACAACGAGGCGCCATAGGTCTTTCCTTCCGCGATAGAAATCGCTGTGGCGGAGTGAATGGAATCACTCCGCCGGTGCGGCGGACATGCCACCTTGGCAATGTCGGACCGGTCTAAGCGAGGCGATCTCGGAGCCGGTCCCACACCAGGTCAATCCGTAACAACAGTTTCCGCCGCGAGCGGAGGTCATGAAGGAGTCCGACGATGAGAAAGGCAATCTTTGCCGTGCTTACGGTTCTGGGCGTCACGCTGGCGGCGAATGCGCTCGCACCAGCGGCAAGCGCCGGCAACTACGTCCCACCCCCGAATGAGGGGAACAGCAACTGAAGGCAGCGGCACCGGCCGCTTCAGGCGGCCGGCTGCCGGATGGAGGCGGCGATGATCGCTACATTCCTGATATCGGTAGCAGCCTTGGTCATCGCCGTCCTCGGCTGCGCGTGGGTGAAACCGCACGACGAGCTCAGGACTACGCCCGAGCGCCGGCGCCATCAGTGACATCTGAGGTCCGTGACATCGGCGGATTGTGGACATCCGTGACCGCGCCGCACAGTCTCGTTGCGGCCCACGCACGGAGAGCGTCATGACGTCCACGACCTGCGTCCGTAACGCCGCCTGTATCGTCGCCTGGGATGCGACGAACCGGCGGCACGCTTACCTGATGGGCGGCGATGTCGCGTTCACCGCCGACACAATCAGCTTCGTTGGCAAGCGCTACGACGGTGCGGCGGATACCACGATCGATGGCACCGACCTGATGGTGATGCCAGGCCTGATCGACCTACATTCGCACCCGAGCACCGAACCATTCTATCGCGGGGTGCGCGAGGAACACGGCGTGCCCGCCATGTATATGAGCGGGCTCTATGAACGCTCGGTGGCGCTCCAGCCGGATGCGGCGGCGCGCAAGGCCGGCAAGCAGGTGGCGTTCTGCGAGATGCTGCTGTCAGGCATCACCAGCGTCGCGGATCTGTCCGGCATCGACGAGGGCTGGATCGATCTGGCGGCGCAGAGTGGGCTGCGCGTGTTCCTGGCACCGTCCTATGCCTCGGCGCGCTGGCGTCTGGAGAATGGCTGGGCGCTGAAATATAGCTGGGACGAGGCGGCCGGGCGCCGCGGTCTCGATGCGGCGCTGGCGCTGATAGGGCAGGCGGCGTCGCATCCCTCCGGCCGCCTGTCGGGCATCGTCTCTCCGGCGCAGATCGACGCCTGCACGACCGATCTGCTGCGCGACAGCTTCGCCGCGGCGGAGGCGCGCGATGTGCCGCTCACCGTGCACTGCGCGCAGAGCGTCAACGAGTTCCTGGTCATGGTGGACCGCCACGGCCTTTCGCCGGTGCAGTTCGCCCACGACCTCGGCATCCTGTCGCCGCGCACCGTGCTGGGCCATGCGATGTTCATCGACGAGCACTCGTGGGTGCGCTGGCATACGCGGACCGACCTGGGGATCCTGGTGGAGACGGGCACCAACGTGGCGCATTGTCCGTCGCCGTTCGCGCGCTACGGGCATACGCTGGAGGACTTCGGCCGCTATTGCCGCGCCGGCGTCAATCTCGGCATCGGCACCGATGTTGCGCCGCACAACGTCATCGAGGAAATGCGGCTGGCGGCAATCCTGGCGCGTGTCGCGGCGCGCGACATCACCACGACCAGTGTGGGCGCGCTGTTCCATGCTGCGACGGTGGGGGGCGCCGAAGCGCTGGGCCGATCGGACCTCGGCCGGCTGGCGGTTGGGGCAAAGGCCGACCTCGTGCTGGTGGACCTCGCCAATCCGTGGATGCGGCCGGCGCGCGATCCGCTGCGCTCGCTGGTGTTCACCGCCGCGGATCGGGCGGTGCGGACGGTCTTCGTGCACGGCGAAAAGGTGATGGAGGCCGGGACGGTTTTGACGATGGACCACGCGGCGGCGCTGGCAGAGGTGGCGGAGGGCCAGCAGCGCATGTTGCGCGACGCGCCGTCACGCGACTGGGCGGGAAGGACGGCGGAGCAGATTTCGCCGCTGAGCCTGCCCTTGCTGAGCTGAGCGGCGGGACAATATTGCTTCTGTTCTCACCGGAACTAAAATAATGTAAGGAATTGCGCTTGCTGGGCGTGGGGATGAGTCATGCAGGGGTTGTCGGTCAGGTGAAACGGCTGCTGATCGTCCTGCTTCTCGCGGTCGTGGCGATGCGCGCCAATGCGCAGCCGCAAACGGCGCCCGAGCGGCGCGTGGCGTTCGTGGTCGGCATCGGCGCGTATCAAAATGCCCCCCGGCTCACCAATCCGGTGAACGATGCAAAGGCCGTCGGCGAGGCGCTTCGCCGGCTGAATTTCACCGTCGACGAGATCTACGACGCCGATTTCCGCCAACTGAGCCGCGCGCTGCGGGAGTTCGGCATCAAGGCGCAGCAGGCGGACGTCGCTGTCATTTACTATGCCGGCCACGGCGTACAGGTGGGACGCGAGAACTACCTGCTGCCGGCCGATGCGCAACTCCAGCGCGAGCGCGACCTGGTCTATGAGGCCCTGTCGCTCGATCTTTTCCTTGGCGAAATCGCCCAGGCCCAGAAGCTTGGCATCATCCTGCTCGATGCGTGCCGCAACAATCCGTTCGTGGACCGGCTGACCCGCTCGGTCACCATCAGCAGCCGGGGTCCTGCCTCGGCGGGCCTGGCGCGCGTGGACAACGTGCCGCGCAACACCCTGGTGGCCATGGCGACGAAGGCCGACCAGACCGCCGATGACGGAAACGGCAGCCACAGTCCCTTTGCCGAGGCGCTGCTCAAGAACCTGCAGACCCCGGGGCTGGAACTCAGCCTGTTCTTCCGCAGCGTGCGCGACAGCGTGCTGCAAGCGACGAACAACCAGCAGGAGCCGTTCATCTTCAGCTCGCTCGGTGCGGATCCGTTCTACTTCAATCCGCGTCCGCCCAATCGGCCACCGCAGATCGCGGCCATCCCTCCGCTGGAGGTGCGCGACAACGCCGGCCCGACGCCACTGCCGATCCCGAAGCCGACCGATCCCGACCAGGATCCGCTGACGGTTCGCATCACCGGATTGCCGCGGGCAGGCGAGGTGCGGATCGAGGGCAGACTGGTCACGCCGGGCGCGGTCTACAGCGCCGACCGCTTCGCGACCGCGACCTACAAGCCTACCGGAAGCCTGCTTGGCGATGTCGGCACCCTCGACATCCTGGTGGAGGATGGCCGCGGCGGCAGCGTCCTGGGAAGCCTGCCGGTCAGTGTCGTTGGCTCCAATCGGCCGCCTGTCGCCGAGGCGCGCCATCGTCTGCGGATCTATACCGGGGCGCTGGGCATCGCGCCGCCGACCGACCCGGACGGCGACAAGCTGTCGGTGACCGTCCAAGGCCTGCCGCGCGGCTTGGTGCGCTTTGGGGTGACCACGGTGCGTACCGGCGATCGGCTGCAGCCGGAGCAACTGCCGGCCCTGGTGTATGTGCCGGAGCCCGGGTTCAGTGGACCCGCGGGCACTTTCCAGTACCTGGTCGATGACGGCCGCGGCGGTCGGACCGACGGCGCCCTCGATATCGACGTGATGGACCCCGCCGAAGCGGCGGCACAGATGGCGGAAGCCGCGCTGTGGGAGCGGTTGCGGGCGAGCGGTCGGGTGGAGGACGTGGAAACCTTCCTCCGCCTGTATCCGAATTCGTATCTGGCGGCTGCGGCTCAGCGGCGGCGCGACGAACTGCTCGGTCAGAATGTGGCCAAGGCCGCTGCGCCGTCGGCGCCCCAACAGGCTGCGGCACCGCAACCACCCGCGCCGCAACCACCCGCGCCGCAACCAGCCGCGCCTGTGCAGACCGCGGCCAAGCCCGTCATCCCGCCGCCGGCACCACCGCCGGTCGTAGCGGTGACGACGCCCAAGGCGCCCGACAAGGTGGCGGCCTTGCAGCCGATCGCGCCGCCGGTCGAGGCGTCGCCGCCGCGCCGGGATCTCGCTATGGTCGTGCCGCCGGTCGCTGCACCGCCCGCCGCCAGCGACGATCGGACATTCCAGGATTGCCCGACCTGCGTGAAAATGGTGCGTATTCCCGCCGGCCCACTGATGATGGGACAGGGCGCCAGGGATCCGAGCGCCGCTCCCGTCCATAAGGTGGTCGTGCGTGCCTTTGCCCTCGGCGAGTATCCGGTCACTGTCGCCGACTGGAACGCCTGCCACGCGGATGGCGTCTGCGGAACACTGCCGCGCATGGCCGTGGCACGCGACGAGACGCCGCTCCATAACGTGAGCTGGGACGACGCCCAACTCTTCATCACCTGGATTTCGCGTCGCGCGGGTCACCCCTACCGGCTCCCGACCGAGGCCGA
>JANWJK010000328.1 GCA_025452005.1 Acetobacteraceae bacterium
ACATTGGAATAGCTGCCCGATAGGAACCGGATGAAGAGTGCGGCGCGTCCCTGTGCCGCGTAACCGCCGGCCTTGCCGCGCCACTCCTCGCAGGCGAGGTAGCCGGCAATCTGACGTTCGCTCAGGCGCGAGAAGGCGACCGCGCTCTCTACGATCCGCTCGCCGCTGCTTGCGTGGGGGCCTCGCAGCACGACCGCGGTGATCACGCGATGGCGGCGCCCGGAGAGCAGCGCGAGGCAGCGCCGAGCGTCTGCCTCTGTCTCGGCCTTGGGTAGAATTCGCCGACCGGCGGCGACCACTGTGTCGGCGGCAAGTACATAGCAGTCGGGTACGGCGGCCTTGGTTGCTTTTGCGCGTGCCAGTCGTATCGCATGGTGTCGCGGCAGTTCGTCGCGCAACGGGGTCTCATCGATGTCCGTCGCAATCACGCGGTCCGGAACCACACCGATCTGCGCCAAAAGCGCAAGGCGCCGCGGGCTGGCCGAAGCCAGGACCAGCGTAGGCTCGGTCACTTGAAGCGGAAGGTGATCCGGCCCTTGCTCAAATCATAAGGTGTCATCTCGACGTTCACGCGATCACCGGCGAGGACCCGGATACGGTTCTTCCGCATCTTGCCGGAGGTGTGCGCGAGTATGCTGTGCTCGTTGTCGAGCTTGACCCGGAACATGGCGTTGGGCAGCAGCTCCATCACCGTCCCGCTGAATTCGATCATGTCCTCTTTCGGCATCCGACCTCGTGCAAAAGCTTGATTTCGCGGCGGAACATGAGCGCGGGGCGGGGCAAGGTCAAGCGTGCCCGTTCAGTGCCTGGGGGCGGCACCCGAGGACAGGCGAAGCGCGATGCTCCGTGCGTGCGCATCGAGGCCCTCCGCCTCGGCCAGCGCCATCGCCGCCGGACCGACGCGGGCCAACGAGGCGGCATCGGCGGCGACCCAGGTGGTGCGCTTGAGGAAGTCGAAGACCGAGAGCCCCGATGCGAAGCGCGCGGTGCGGCCGGTCGGCAGCACGTGGTTCGGGCCGGCGATGTAGTCACCAATCGCCTCGGGGCAGAACGCGCCAAGAAACACTGCGCCGGCATGGCGAATTCGGTCGAACACGATGTCGGGGTCGCGCAGCATCAATTGCAGGTGCTCCGGCGCCAGACGGTTGACCAGACCGATCGCCTCATCCCAGTCACCGACCACGATGATGGCGCCGTGTGCCTGCCAGCTCGCCCCGGCGATCGCGGCGCGCGGCAAGGTCGCCAGCTCCTGGACCACACACCCCGCGACCCGATCGGCGAATGCGCCATCGTCGGTGATGAGAATGGCCTGCGCGGCCTCGTCGTGCTCGGCCTGGGCCAGCAGATCGACCGCGACGCCGCGCGGATCATTCACCGCATCGGCGAGCACCACGACCTCCGAGGGCCCGGCGACCGCGTCGATACCGACGCGACCGAACACCTGCCGCTTGGCTTCGGCGACATATGCGTTGCCCGGGCCGACGATCCGGTCGACGGGCGCAACGCTGGCCGTGCCGTACGCCAGTGCGGCGATCGCCTGCGCTCCGCCGATTCGATAGATCTCCGTCACGCCGGCGCGGCGGGCGGCGGCAAGCACCAGCGGATTGAGCGCGCCATCCGGCGTCGGCACGCACATCGCGATGCGTGGCACGCCGGCCACGTTGGCGGGGATCGCGTTCATCAGCACCGAGGACGGGTAGGCGGCCTTGCCGCCCGGAACGTAGAGACCGACGGTGTCCAGCGGCCTCCAACGCATTCCGAGCGTGAGGCCGGCGGAGTCCGTGGTCCGCAGATCGGACGGCACTTGCAGATGGTGGAACGCCTCTATCCGCTCCGCGGCCAGATCCAGCGCCGCCAGCAGGTCGGAGGAAATCTCGGCGATGGCGGCATCGATCTCCGCCGCAGCGATGCGGAGCCGGTCGGCCGTCGGCGTCCAGCGATCGAAGCGCTCAGTGTAGCGCAGAAGCGCGGCGTCGCCCTGGACGCGCACCTCCGCAATGATCGCCGCCACCGACCGATCGACGCTTTCCGTGGTCTCGCGCGCCTGGTCTAGCAGGGTGGCGAACGCGATGGCGAAATCCGCGTCCGTCGTGGCGAGGCGGATCATTGCCCGAGTGCTGCGCGGAAGCGGGCGATCCAGGTGCCGATCGTCTCGGGCTGGGTCTTCAGCGCCGTTCGGTTGACAATCAGCCGCGAGGTGATCGGCGCGATGACCTCGGTCTCCACCAGGCCGTTCGCGCGCAGTGTCGAGCCGGTCTGCACCAGATCGACGATCAGCCGCGACAACCCCAGGCCAGGCGCCAGCTCCATCGCTCCGCTCAGATGCACGACGTCCGCATGCACGCCGCGCGAGGCAAAGTGACGGCGGGCGATGTTGGGATATTTCGTGGCGACCTGCACGCGCGACCAACGCGACGGATCGTCCGAGCCGGCGGTCCCGGCCGGTTCGGCAACCGAGACACGGCAGACGCCGATGCCGAGATCGAGCGGAGCGTAGACCTCGGGGTAGTCGAACTCCATCAGCACGTCGGCGCCGCAGATGCCAAGCTGCGCGGCACCGAAGGCCACGAATGTGGCAACGTCGAACGGGCGGACGCGAACCACGTCGAGGGCAGGATCATCGGTGGGAAAGCGCAGCCGGCGGCTCTCCTCGTCGGTGTAGTCGGACGCCGGCGCGACCCCGGCACGCAGCAGCAGTTGGCCGCATTCCGCGAGGATTCGTCCTTTGGGCAGCGCCAGGATGAGCGGCGCGGCAACCTCCGGTTCCAGGGCGGTGGCGGGATAGGGGGCGGTCATGCGACGTTCCAGCCGGCGAGGGTAGCGGCGTCTACACCAGGGTGCGGCACAAATGAAGAGGGCCGGGTTGTTACCCGGCCCTCAGTCAGTCAACCCGAAGTCCGACGCCGATCAGGGCGTGCGCACTATCGTCGTCGAGGTTGGAGCGGCCGGGGCGACATAGGTCGCTGTCGGCGCCGGCACCGGTGTCACGACCGTGGCGGCCGGCGTCGGTTGCTCATGCACGACGCAGCCGGCGAGACCAAGGAAAACCAGTGGCAGCAGGAAGGTTATGCGCATCGGACGTATCCTTCAGTTGCATGGAAAGGGACATGCTGGAATTTGTCCCGTTCCGTGGCCGGTGCGTGCCACTTTTGTGGCAGGTTCTTGGCCGTGGATCACGAGCCAGTGGGAGTCGCTGACGGGTCACCCATCGGTGATCTGGCCGGGCGTCACGATCATCCGCCCAGCCTCACGCCAGAGCGGCAGGGCCAGTCACTGGCGAGCCCCGGCTGCGGCTGGACCCCTGTCCGACAATGGATTGCGCTGCGCGCATCCGGCCCACACATTGAGGTCCTGTCGTCCGCGGGAGGACGGAGTCGGTTGTCTATCCAGCACACTGTGGCGCCGGCGCAACAGGCATGTATGTTGTGGCGTGCCCAGAGGATCGGTCCCACATGTTGATTGACGGCATGGCAGCCCGCGGAAGAAACTGGGGAGAAATTCGCCAGGGGGAATCCGACGTGCTCGACGCTGTGCAGATGCCAGGCCGCCACCAGGTCCACATCGATCGCTCGCGCGATGCGCTATTGACCGACTTCGGCAGGGCCACCCTATCCGACCGCTACCTGATGCCCGGCGAGGAGTTCCAGGACCTGTTCGCGCGTGTCGCCTCATACTACGGCGACGATGCCGGGCATGCGCAGCGGATTTACGACTACATGTCGAAGCTGTGGTTCATGCCGGCCACGCCGGTACTGTCGAATGGCGGCACGCAGCGCGGCCTGCCGATCTCCTGCTTCCTCAACGAGGCCTCCGACAGCCTGGACGGCATCGTGGGGCTATGGAACGAGAATGTCTGGCTGGCGTCGAAAGGCGGCGGAATTGGATCCTACTGGGGTAATCTGCGCTCGATAGGCGAGAAAGTGGGCGCGGTCGGCAAGACCTCGGGCGTGATCCCGTTCATCCGCGTGATGGACAGCCTGACCTTGGCGATCTCGCAGGGTTCGCTGCGGCGCGGGTCGGCGGCGGTGTACCTGCCGGTGTGGCACCCTGAGATCGAGGAATTCGTCGAGATCCGCCGCCCGACCGGCGGCGATCCCAATCGCAAGGCGCTCAACCTGCACCACGGCATCCTGGTGTCGGATGCGTTCATGCGCGCGGTGGAGGCAGACGAACAGTGGGCGCTGCTGTCGCCGAAGGACGAGACTCCGGTGCGCTCGATCTCGGCGCGGGCGCTGTGGATCCGCATCCTGACGGCGCGCATCGAGACCGGCGAGCCGTACCTGATCTTCTCCGACCACGTGAATCGTGCGCGGCCGGAACATCACAAGCTGGCAGGGCTCGAGGTGAAGACCTCCAACCTGTGTTCCGAGATCACGCTGCCGACCGGGCGCGACCAGCACGGGATGGAACGGACGGCAGTGTGCTGCCTGTGCTCGCTGAACCTGGAGAGCTGGTTCGAGTGGCAGGATCATCCGACATTCATCGAGGACATCCTGCGGTTCCTCGATAATGTGCTGCAGGACTTCATCGATCGCGCACCACCGGGGATGGAGAAGGCGCGCTATTCCGCGATGCGCGAGCGATCGGTGGGGCTGGGGGTGATGGGGTTCCACTCGTTTCTTCAGTCGCAGAACGTGCCGTGGGAGAGCGTGATCGCGAAGGTCTGGAACAAGCGGGTGTTCAGGCACATCCGCGAGCAGGCGGACCTGGCCTCCCGCGTCCTTGCCGAAGAGCGCGGACCATGCCCGGACGCCGCGGAATACGGCGTGATGGAACGGTTCTCGCATAAAATGTCGATCGCGCCGACCGCCTCGATTTCGATCATCGCGGGGAATTCGTCGCCGGGGATCGAGCCGATTGCAGCGAACGTGTTCCTGCAGAAGACGCTGTCGGGCAGTTTTTCCGTGCGCAACCGGCACCTGCAGATGCTGCTGGCGGCCAAGGGAATGGACAACGAGGCCGTGTGGTCGTCGATCACGCTACGGGCAGGGAGCGTGCAGCATCTCGACTTCCTGACCGAGCAGGAGAAGGCGGTCTACAAGACGGCGTTCGAGCTTGACCAGCGCTGGATCATCGAGCACGCGGCGGATCGCGCGCCGTTCATCTGCCAGAGCCAGTCGGTGAACGTGTTTCTCCCCGCGAACGTGCATAAGCGGGATCTGCATCAGATTCATTTCATGGCGTGGAAGCGGGGGGTGAAGTCGCTTTACTATTGCCGCAGCCTGTCGATTCAGCGGGCGGACAATGTGAGCGAGGCGGCGGTGGCGCCGCCGGCGTTCACCGGTCTGATGGGCGTAGCCGTGAACGATGGGCAAGCGCCGTTGCCGCTGGCTGCGGTGGCGACGGATTGCGAGGAGTGTCTGGCGTGCCAATGAGGTAGCCTTCGGCTGCGAGCGTAGCCTTCCGAAGAGCACGCCCAGCGCAATATTGGCGTCCCCGGCGGGA
>JANWJK010000329.1 GCA_025452005.1 Acetobacteraceae bacterium
ATGAAGCGAAGGGGGGCGCGCAATGCGGGAAATCCGAAAGGTGCGTGCGGCGTGGAGGGGGCGGGAAACGTGGCATGGTCGCGAGACAGCGGCCTACCGGCGCGCCAGTTCTCGACCCTACCGATGAGCGGGGAGGGGCGACGGATCGCTCACGCGACACCGCGCCTCTCCTCGACTCTACTGCGAACTCAGTGCAACTCCGTGTCATTCATCGTCCGTGCAGGCGCACTCGCGCCCCTGCTACACTTTCACCAGCTTCTGGAGGCTGCGCAGGTTGGCCGGTCGCGGCTGCCCGGGGAAAAGCGACGGCCAGGATGCGACGGATACCTCGCCCACGTAGATGTCCCCGCGCGAGTCGACCGCGATGCCGTGCGGCGACATGAACTGACCGGGCGCCTGGCCATGCGGGTCGGTCTCCGAGCCGAGCCGTGCCAGCAGTTTGCCGGTGTTCGACAGGATGCTGATGCGCGGTCCCAGATTGGGGAAGCCGCGATTGGACCCTAGATAAGGCCCGACCTCGCCGATGAAGCACAGCGGGCATGTGCCGGTCGTCATATGCAGCGCACTTGGCCGGTGCACGACATTGCTCCATGCCGTCTCGAACTTCCCGTTGCCGTCGAACACCTGCACACGGTGGTTCTCGCGGTCGGCGACATAGACCCATCCGTCGGCGTCGCAATGAATGTTGTGCGGCAGGTTGAACTCACCCTCGCCGATGCCGCATTTGCCCCAGGAGGACATGTACTTCCCGTCGGGCGTGTACTTGTGGACCTGCGCGTTGCCGTAGCCGTCGGTCACGTAGATTTCGCCCTTCGGCGACAGCGCGGTGTGGGTGCAGCGGCAGAACGGCTGTCCGCTCATGAACGGCGCCGGCTTGCCGGGCACGCCGAGGGTCATCAGTACCTTGCCCTCCAGCGTGCACTTGCGCACGCAATGCGCGCCGTCGTCGGTGCAGAAGACCGTGTCGTCGGGCACCATGTGCACGCCGTGCGCGCGCGGGAACATGCCTTCGCCCCACGAGCGCAGGAAGTTGCCCTCGCGGTCGAACACGATCATCGGGTGCTCGCCGCGGTTGAACGCATAGACGTTGTCGTGGCGGTCGACGCCGACGGCGGCGACCTCGTGGAACGACCATCCATCGGGGAGCCTGCCCCAGCCTTCCTCGACACGATACCGGTACTCGCCGGTCCCCAGTATGACGGACATCTGGTTCCTCCGATCGGTGCGCCGCGGCGCGGAATTGAGCGCGCCGCCGGCAGATGATACGCAACGGCGCCGTGCGGGGAAATCGCGACGGACAAGGTGAGGGGAGAGAATACGATGCACATCGTCGATGCCCAGATCCACCTCTGGGGAACCGGCTTGCCGAGCAACCTCTCGCATCGCCAGGTGACGCACTTCACCCCCGAGGAGGCCATCGTCCTGATGGACGAAGGCGGCGTCGATGCCGCCGTCATCCACCCGCCGGGCTGGGACCCCAATTCGACCGACATGGCACTTGCCGCGGTGCAGAACTACCCCGGGCGGTTCGCGATCATGGGTGCGGTGCCGCTCGATCGGTCGGACTCCCGCGCCCGCATCGCAGGCTGGCGCGAACAACCGGGCATGCTCGGTCTGCGATATGGATTCCTAAGCAATCCCGCGCGGGACTGGCTGCACGACGGCACACTCGATTGGCTCTGGGCGGCGGCCGAGGATGCGGCGGTTCCCATCGCCGCGCTGGCGACGGATTCGCTGACGGAGCTCGGCCGGATCGCCGAGCGCCACCCCGGACTGCGCCTGACGATCGATCACCTGGGCGGCAGAGGCGGCCTGACCACGCTGAAGGACGCCGCGGCCATGACCCACATGCCTGACCTTCTGGCGTTGGCGAAATTTCCTAATGTGGCGGTCAAGGCAACCGGCGCGCCAGGCTATTCCAGCGAAGCCTACCCGTTCCCGAAGATGCAGACGTATCTACGGCAGATCTACGATGCGTTCGGTCCGTGCCGTATGTTCTGGGGCACGGACATCACCAAGATGCCGTGTTCCTGGCGGCAGTGCGTGACGATGTTCACCGAGGAGCTGCCGTGGCTCGGCGAGCAGGACAAGCGACTGATCATGGGAGAGGCGCTCTGCGCCTGGTGGGGCTGGAACCGGCTTGCGTGACATGCAGCTCCATCCGAACTCTGTAGACAGAAAGGGAAACGTTTCCGAATGAGCGAGCATCGCAAGGCGAATACGAAGGGTCGGCAGGTAGCCGTGGTGATCGGCGCCACATCGAAGTGGCAGTCGGATGGCCGCAATACGCTGCTGGCGCACGGCAAGACCGTGGACGACAGCGAACTGCCGGTCGGCGTGCGCTGGGGCGTAGGCGGTGCCATCGCGCAGAAGTTCGCGCAGGAGGGGTTCTTCGTCGTGCTGACGACCCGCACCGAGGCCAATGCCGCGGGACTGGCGGCGGCCATCCGGGAGCAGGGCGGCGACTGCATGGTCGTCGAGCTCGACCTCGTCTCGCAGGATTCCATCGCGGCGGCGTTCGCCACGATCCGTCGCGAGGCGGGCGAGCCCGACATTCTGGTCTACAACGCGGGCTATCTGGAAGGCCGCGACCTTCCTCCCGAGAAGGAACTGCTCGAACACATCCCGGTGGAGATGTTCGACACCGCGCATCACATCGCCGGTCGCGGACCCTTCCTCGTGGCCAAGGAAGTGCTGCCTGCCATGCGGAAGAAGGGCGCCGGGTCGTTCTTCTTCTCCAACAACTCGAAATCGCTGCGCGGCACCAAGCGGAACACCGGCGAGTCGCTCTACTACCCGCGGGTCATGATGCGGACGCTGGCGCAGGTACTCACCGAGGAATATTCCGAACACGGCGTGCACGTGGCCAACGTGGTGATCGACGGTACCATCGACTCGCCCGGAACCCGGGCGCTACCCAGGGTGCAGAACCGGCCCGATCTCGTGATCAATCCGGTGAAGATCGCCGAGGCGTTCTGGTATCTGCACACCCAGGACCGGTCATGCTGGACGCACGAGCTGCAGCTCACGCCATTTCCGACCAAGCCCAGTCACTGACGGCAACGTTACCTGGCTGCGCCGGTCAGGGGTGCGGACCCCACGGCGCGGCATGGAGCAGCTTCACCTCCTGCGTCATCACCAGCGGGCGGAATTTGCTTGCGAAGCCGACGACGAAATCGGTGTTCGCGAACACCGCCTGCCAGTGTGCGCGGCGATCCGCATCGTCGGCGAATTTCCAGAGATGCACGAGCTGGTTGATCATGCCGGTGTCGCTCTGGAAGTAGCCGACGAGTTTCTTGTCGTGGCCGCCCTTTTGCAGCGCCGGAAAGCCGAGCTCCTGGTAGAGCTTCACTGCTTCGGCCATTTTTCCCACGTGCAGCGTGTAGGTTCGCAGTTCGTAGAGCGCCATGGCTGACTTCCTGTCTCGATGTGTCGCGGCAGCCTATCGCCATCGCATCCAGCCGGCCAGTTCCGCTCCAGTTCCACTGGGGACGGAAAGGAACTATCGATGTCGCGACGACACAGGAGTACGGACCTCATGCCACGCCTTCGCTTCGGCGCCTTCCTCGCCCCGCACCACCCCGTCGGCGAGCATCCGATGCTGCAGTTTCGCCGCGACCTCGATCTCGTCGAGCTGCTGGACAAACTCGGCTACGACGAATTCTGGTGCGGCGAACACCATTCCAGCGGCTGGGAGATGATCGCATCGCCCGAGATGTTCCTCGCCGCCGCGGGCGAGCGCACCAGGCGCATCAGGCTGGCGACCGGGGTCGTGTCGCTGCCCTACCACCATCCGTTCAATGTCGCCCAGCGCATGGTGCAACTCGATCACATGACGGGCGGGCGCGCGATCTTCGGCTCGGGACCCGGCGCACTGGCTTCGGATGCGCACACGCTCGGGGTCGATCCGATGGTGCTGCGCGACCGCCAGGACGAAGCTATCGGCATCATCCGCCGGCTGTTCAACGGCGAGCGCGTCACCGCCAGGTCCGAGTGGTTCACGTTGCAGGATGCCGCACTTCAGTTGCTGCCCTTGCAGGAGGAAATGCCGTTCGCCGTTGCCTCGCAGATCAGCCCGTCCGGCATGACGCTGGCGGGCAAGCATGGGATCGGCATCATCTCCATCGGATCGCTGTCGGAGGAAGGCCTCAACGCGCTGCCCACGCAATGGGGCTTTGCGGAAGCCGCCGCCGCCAAACACGGCAAGACGGTCGATCGCGGGAACTGGCGCGTGCTGCTGAGCTGGCACATCGCCGAGACACGCGAGAAGGCCCGCGCCGAGGCCCGGGACGGCCTGCTGCGGCATCACAACGAATACATCACCGGGACGTTGCAGCGCCCCGGATCGCGGCCGTTCAAAACGCCCGACGAGGCGGTGGACAAGACGGCGTTCTCGTCGGGTGCGGTGTCCACGATCGGGACGCCGGACGATCTGATAGAACGGATCAAGTCGGTGCTGGAACTCAGTGGCGGGTTCGGCACCGTTGTCGGTTTCGTGCACGACTGGGCCAATCCTGAGAACACCATGCGAAGCTGGGACATGGTGGCGCGGTACGTCGTGCCGGAGATCAACGGATACCTCGCCGGATTGCGGAAGTCGCAGGACTTCGTCACCAACAACCGCGCGGTGTTCGATCGCTCGCGCGAGGCGATCATGGCCAAGATCAACGAGAACGAGACCGCCGTTGCCGCACTCGCGGTCACCCGTTCCCCGATGCTGACGGCCTCGGCCAGCAATGTGCCGGATTTCTCCAAGGTCCGGACCGGAACATGACGTTGGCTATCACTGGCCAAGGTGGGTTGGGTCGATCAAGGCGATCATTGATGATTTCAGGCGTGACGATAACGTCCGGCCGATGCACTGGGTGGAGTGGTATGCCGCTTAGCTTGGTCGCCGGGGCCGGCGGTCGCAGCGAGTTACGCGCCAGATCGGACACAACCTTACCGACGGTTTGACGTCTCTGCCGCGCCCGCGTCGCCTCATGGTCGGAGCTCGACCAGGGCAATCGGGTGAATGGTCGATTGTTCGGGTTATCCTGTCATTGCGAGGAGCGAAGCGACGCGGCAATCTCGATTATAGTGCCCAACTGGCCCGAGATTGCTTCGCTCCGCTCGCAATGACAAGGAAGACGACGGCCATTCCTGGCATCGTCGTCTCTCGGTCAGGCAACCGACGCCGCCGCGTGCAGTGCGACATTCCGTTGACCTGCCACGACCATGTCTCAGAATGGACGGCATGGAGATGGAGAATTGCGACCATGACGACTTTCGCGCCGGTACATCGGTTCAGCCGATGAGCGGACCGCTCGCCGGCATTCGTGTGCTCGATTTGACGACGGTGCAGATGGGTCCTTGGTGCACCCGGATCCTGGCCGACTTCGGCGCCGACATGATCAAGGTCGAGGCGCCGGAGGGCGACTCGTCCCGCTACACCGGCGTGCCACGGCATCGCGGCATGAGCGGCAGCTTCCAGCACAACGCGCGCGGCAAGCGCAGCATCGCCATGGACCTCAAGCAGCCGGCGGCACGCGAGGCGCTGCTTCGCCTGGTGCCGACGGTCGAGGCGTTCGTCTCGAACATCCGTCCGCAGGCGCTCGCCCGCCTGGGGCTCGACTATCAGTCGGTCAACCGGCGCAACGCCTCCATCGTCTACCTCGGCATGGTCGGCTACGGCAGCGGCGGACGCTATGCCGGGCGACCTGCCTACGACGACCTGATCCAGGCGGCTTCGGGTGTTCCGATGCTGCTGCAACGCTCCACCGGGGAGCCGCGCTTCATCCCGATGGCCGCGATCGACCGTATCGTCGGTTCGGCTGCCGCCAATGCGCTGCTCGCGGGCTTGCTGGCGCGGGCACGCACCGGCATCGGCCAACAGATCGAGGTGCCGATGTTCGAGACGATGGCGCAGTTCGTGCTGGCCGAGCATATGCAAGGCGCGACGTTCGATCCGCCCACCGGCCCGGCCGGCTATGCGCGCACGCTCTCGCCGCATCGGCGCCCGTACCGGACCAGGGACGGCTTCATCGCCGTGCTGCCTTACAACGACGGCCAGTGGCGCCGCTTCTTCGCGGCGATCGGCAAGTCGCATGTGGTGGAGAACGATCCGCGATTTGCCGACATCACCGCGCGCACGGCGCATATCGATGCGCTGTACCAGATGCTGGGCGAGGAGCTACAGCATCGCACCACCGACGAATGGCTCGACCTGCTGCAACAGAACGACATTCCGTGCGTTCGGCCGCACACGTTGGAGAGCCTGATGGACGATCCGCATCTGGCCGATAGCGACTTCTTTCGTTTCGAGGAGCATCCATCCGAGGGCCGCATCCGCACCATGCGCGAGCCCAGCTCCTGGTCAGAGACCGTCCCGCCCACCGGCCGCTTCGCTCCTCGTCTCGGACAGCACACGCGGGAGATTCTCGCGGAGGCGGGCTACACGCCGGATGACATCGACGCGCTGATCGCTCAAGGCGTGGTGATGACGGAAAGCGCGCGCGACTGAAACCAGGAGCTCCAAGATGAAGATCGGGGTCTTTGCCACCTTCATGTCGCCGTTGGCCACGCCGCAGATGATCCGCGATTTCGGTCGCCGTGCCGAAGATATCGGCCTCGAGTCGATCTGGATGGGCGAGCATGTCGCATTGTTCGACAGGAACACGTTCGGCTATCCGGGATCCAAGGACGGGCGCATCCCGGTCCCGCCGGGCGGCGGGATGCTCGATATCGTCGCCACCTTCGGGTTCCTGGCGGCCGCGACCAGCAGGCTGCGTCTGGGCACCGGCGTTGCGCTCGTGCCGCAGCGCAACCCGATCTATACCGCGAAGGAAATGTGCACGCTGGACTGGCTGACCGACGGGCGCATCGATTTCGGCATCGGCGTCGGCTGGAACAAGGAGGAAGTGGAAGCCTGCGGCTATCGCTGGGAAGACCGAGGCGCGCGCTGCGACGAATTCCTGGAGGTCATGCAACGCCTGTGGACCGAGCCGGTGGTCGACTTCGCAGGCAAGTGGGTGAAGCTCGAGACCTGCCGGCTGGATCCCAAGCCGATCCAGCAACCGCACGTACCGATCATCGTCGGCGGCTATGTCGAGGCGGCCTTGCGTCGGGCGGTGCGTTTCGGTGCCGGCTGGTATGGTTTCAACCGCGATCCGGCCGCCACCAAGGCGCTGCTCGGCCGCCTCGACGCGGCATTTGCCAAAGCCGGCCGCAAGCGCGGCAAGGAGTTCCAGATCATCATGACGCCGCCGGTCGCAATGCCGCTCGACGCGATACAGGAATACGCCGAGGCCGGGGTCGATCGTCTGGTGGTGAACCTTGGGAGCCAGCGGCCTGAACTGGTCGACCAACGTATGGCGGAAATCGCCAAGCTCGTGAAGATGGCCAACTGAGCGCCGGTCGCCGTCACGGCAATGTGAGCCATTCACGATACTAAGGCCATTGCCTAACTGTCCGGACGAGCATACTTAGGCGTATGCTTAACCAATCGAGCGATCTCGATCGCCTGTTCCACGCACTCGCCGACCCGGCGCGCCGGGCCATCGTGGAGCGGCTGAGCCGCGGGCCGGCGCCGGTGAGCGAGCTGGCGAGGCCGCTGCCGATGTCGCTGCCCTCTGCCATGCAGCACCTCGGCGTCCTTGAGGCAGCGGGCCTGGTGCGTTCGGAAAAGATCGGCCGGGTGCGGACCTGTGCCATCGAGCCCCAGGCGCTCAGCCAGGCCGAGCAGTGGATCAACGCAAGGCGGATCGAATGGGAGCGCCGGCTCGACCGATTGGGCGAGTACCTGAAAACACTGGAGAGCGAAGGAGATGACAATGGCCCAGGTGAATGAGCAGAAGGCAGCGACCATGCAGCAACCGGCGCCGCTGAGGCTCTCCCGCGTCCTCCACGCCCGGCGGGAGACAGCGTTCAAGGCCTGGAGCTCGGCCGATCACGTCAAGCGTTGGTTCAGCCCGGAAACGTTCACCGTGCCGGAGGCAAAAGTCGAGATGCACATCGGCGGTCCGTTCGACGTCTGCATGCGTTCGCCCAGCGGCGAG
>JANWJK010000330.1 GCA_025452005.1 Acetobacteraceae bacterium
CCCTCTCCCGCGCGTAGCGCGGGGGAGGGTTGGGGAGGGGGTCTTGCCGCCGCACGCTGCTGACAAGCTTCTTGGATCACAGCGATGATGCCATCGGTATTGGCCAGAATCTCGTTGTTCCAGAACCGCAGCACCAGCCAACCACGTTCCGCGAGGAAGCCGTCGCGCCAATCGTGTTCGCCCGGCTCGCTATGCTGGCCGCCGTCCGCCTCGACTGCGACCATCAATACAGGACATGCGAAATCCAACACGAACGGTGGCACCCGATGCTGACGACGGAAGTGCCAGCCGATCCCGTTGCGTCTCAGCCGAGACCACAACCGGCGCTCCGCATCCGTGGGAGACCGTCGCGCGATGCGTGCCATTTCGAGTTCGTGGGACACTGGCGGCACCCCCTCCCTGACCCTCCCCCGCGCGAAGCGCGGGAGAGGGAATTCTCGGCCCGCCACACTGCCAATTGCTTGATGGACCGAAAATGAGCACCACCAACAAGGACAATACCCGCGCCGAGGAATTCAAGCGCGCCACCGCGGGTGTGTTGCGCGCGATCGCGGAAGTGCCCGACGTGCAGGTGGCATTCCAGCCCGGGCCGTCGGGTCTTTCCGGCAAGCGCGCGCGCCTGCCGTTGCCGACGCGCGCACTGCCGGCGGCCGAGATGGCACGGCTGCGCGGCGCATCCGATGCGCTCGCGCTCCGCCTGCGGCACCACGACGACGCGTTGCACGCGGCGCGCATGCCGGCGCGCCGCGAGGCGAAGGACGTGTACGACTCGCTCGAACAGGTGCGCGTCGAGGTGGTCGGATCGCGCCACATGGCGGGTGTCGCGGCCAACCTGCAGTCGAAGCTGGCCGAGGAATGCGAGGCCGAGGGCTACGACCGCATGACGCGGAAGGATCAGTTGCCGATCCAGGCGGCGCTGTCGCTGCTGGCACGCGAGCAGATGTCAGGCCACAAAAGCCCTGCCGCGGCGCAGCGGATCCTGGATATGTGGCGCGACACGCTGGGCGAGACGGCAGATTCCGCGCTAGCCGAAATGAATCGCGCGCAGGACGATCAGCGGGCGTACGCGCGCGCGGCGCGGAGGCTGCTTGCGGCACTCGATCTCGCCGAGGCGGAGAGCGAGGCCGATCCCGAGGAAAACACCGAGGAGGGTGAGGAGGGCGGCGAACAGTCCGGCCAGCAGGACGAACAGCAGGACGGCTCGGGGCAGAGCGAGGCCGAGCAGGACAGCATGCTCGGCGCCAACCCCGAAGAGATGGAAGGCGACGCGGCCGACGACGAGGGCACTGAATCGGACGACGAAGCGGCAATAGCGGAGGGCGACGATCGTCCTGGCGGTCCGCAGCCGCGGCGCGAGCGGCCGAACCCGGACAACGAGGCGATCTATCGTGCATACACGCGTCTATACGACGAGGAGATCGACGCGGAGGAGCTGTGCGATCCCGATGAGCTGACGCGGCTGCGCCAGCAACTGGACCAGCAGTTGCAGCACCTGCAAGGCGTGATCTCGAAGCTGGCAAATCGGCTGCAGCGGCGGCTGCTGGCGCAGCAGACCCGTGCCTGGGAGTTCGACCTCGACGAAGGGCTGCTGGACGCCGGGCGGCTGTCGCGCGTCGTGGTGAACCCGATGCAGGCGCTGTCGTACAAGCGCGAGCTCGACATGGAGTTCCGCGATACGGTGGTGACGCTGCTGATCGACAACTCGGGGTCGATGCGCGGCCGGCCGATCACGGTGGCGGCGATGTGCGGCGATATCCTGGCGCGCACGCTGGAGCGCTGCGCGGTGAAGGTCGAGGTGCTGGGCTTTACGACGCGCGCCTGGAAGGGCGGGCAAAGTCGGGAAAAATGGGTGCAGGAGGGCAAGCCGCGCAACCCCGGCCGGCTGAACGACCTGCGCCACATCATCTACAAGGCTGCGGATTCGCCGTGGCGGCGGGCGCGCAAGAATCTCGGGCTGATGCTGCGCGAGGGTCTGCTGAAGGAGAACATCGACGGCGAGGCGCTGCTGTGGGCGTATCGCCGGCTGTTGGTGCGGGCGGAGCATCGCCGCATCCTGATGGTGATCAGCGACGGCGCGCCAGTGGATGATTCGACCCTGTCGGTGAACCCGGGGAACTACCTGGAGAAGCACCTTCGCGAGGTGATCCGCGACATCGAGGCGCGTGACCAGGTCGAGCTGATCGCCATCGGCATCGGCCACGATGTCACGCGCTACTACCGGCGCGCCGTGACCATCGTCGATGCCGAGGAGCTTGGCGGGACGATGATGAAGAAGCTCACCGAGCTCTTCGACGAGGACATGGACGCCGCGTGGGCGCGCGCGGCGAGCGAGCGGTCGGCGCTGGTGGTGTAGCCGCCGCCGGCCGCGGGCTGTCCCGCGGCGGTCAACTGAAGTCCGGCGGACCCGGCGTGTTTCGTAACGTAATCGGATCGTATGTTCTCGGCAGTGACGGGACTGCCGGTATTTGCTCAAGGCATTCGTTCCGCCAGATCACGATTCTGTGACATGATGCCCACAAATATTCGCGATTTGCACCGATAGTTAGCTTACCAGAACCATCAGGATGTGCATCAATTGCTGCTTCCAGCCTGACAGCGTCGAAAAATACCGCGCCGGGACAAATTAACGAGACGCTGCGTCAGCGCAACAGGACGTTTGGGGGGCATCATGGCTACAACCGTCACCTACACCGTTGCGACCGAGGCGGAGTTCGACGCAGCGATCGCCGCAATTGACCTGGGTGGCACCGCCTCGGCCGCAAACACCGACTATGTCATCCTGATCACGGCGGACCTGGGGCTGGCATCGGACATCCCGGCGATCGCGCTGGCAACCGGCGATACCCTGACCATCCAAGGAGCGAACGCCGACAATCCCAACTCCCTGGCGGTGATCGACGGTGGCGGCGGCCGCGGCTTCGTCGTCAACAGCGGCACGGTCAGCCTCGCCAACCTGTCCTTGATTGCGATGTCGGCACCTGGCGGCGCTGGCGGCGTGCCGGGCGGCGGCGGCGCGCTGTTCGTGGGTGCGGGCGCCGTGGTCTCCACAAGTTCGGTGAACTTCAGCAGCGACAGTGCCCGTGGCGGCACGCCGGCCGGCGGTGCCGTGTTCGTCGCGCAAGGCGGCACGTTCACGGCTTCGGGCGGCTCGATCCACGGCGCCGGCGGGGCCGCGGGCAACGGCGTCTTCATCCAGGGTGACGGCAGCATCGCCTTGAACGGCGCGACCGTCACCGGGGCGATCGCCGATCAGACCGGCACCCATCTCGGCACGGGCACGGGATCGGTCGTGACAACCGGCACGGTCACACTCGGCGCGGCCAGCCAGTACACCGGCGGAACCGAGGTCACCGGTACGCTGGTGCTGCTTGCGCCGGGTGCGGCAGGCAGCGGCGCCATCACGTTCGGCGCGCCGACCGGCGATACACTGGTGATCGGCGCGGGCGATGCGCCGTTGAACCAGATCGACGGCCTCATCGCGAACCCGGGCACCGGAGCCGCGGGCGGCGACACGATCGACCTGCAAGGCATTGGGCTTGCCACCGGCTACACGCTGTCGCCGACCAATCAGCTTTCCATCGTCGGCCCCCTGGGGGCGGTGACGCTCAATCTCGATCCGGGGCAGGACTACAGCAGCGATGCGTTCGTGCTGCGGGCGGACGCCGGAGCCGGTGCCGCGGCGGGGACCACGATCAGCGTGGTCCAGTCGGCCTACCTGGTCGCCAACGAAGCCGACCTCAACGCCGCGCTGACGCTGATCGACCTCGGCGGTGGGTTCGCGGCGCCGGGTGTCGGCTACTCGATCACCTTCACCGCGGACATCGTGCTGACCACCGACCTGTTCGCGATCGACCTCGCCGGCGGCGGCTCGCTCACCATCGACGGAGCCGGGCACACGCTCGACGGCGCCGGCAAGTACCGCGGCTTCTTCGACTACGCCGGCGGCCTGGCGCTGAAGAACATGACAATTCAGAACGCAGTGGCGTCGGGTGGCGCCGGCGGCTCCGGTGCGGTGCCTGGCGGCGGCGGCGCGGGCCTCGGTGGCGGCTTGTTCGTCGCCAGCGCCGGCGCGGCGATCCTGTCGAACGTCAGCTTCCTCAACGACCAGGCGATCGGTGGTGCAGGCGGCGCACTCGGTTCGGGAATCGGCGGCGGTGGCGGCCTGGGCGGCAACGGCGCAGCGGGCGGAGCGCGCGGCGGCGGTGGCGGAGGCATAGGGCTTTCGGCGACCGGCGGGGCCGGCGGCGGCGGCAGCGGCGGAGCCGGCATCCTGCTCGGTGCGGCCGGCGGCATAGGCGGCACCGGCAATCGCCCGAGCGGCGGCAGTGGCGGCGCCTTCGGCGGTGGTGGCGGCGGCGCCGGGACCACGGTTACGGTCGGCAGCGGTAAGGGCGGCGGGGGCTCGAAGACGCTTCCGGGCATCGCCGGCAACGGAGGCGTTGGCGGTTCGTTCGGCGGCGGCGGCGCCAGCGGCAAGGCCGCCGGATTTGGCGGCGGCGGCGCCAACTCCGTCGGTGGCTTCGGCGGCGGCGGCAGCGGCTTGAATGCCGGCGGCTTCGGCGGCGGTGCCGGCAGCCTGGGCGCGGGCGGTGGATTGGGCGCGGGCGGCGGAGTGTTCGTCCAACAGGGCGGCGCGCTGACCATTCTCTCCGGCTCGCTATCGGGCGGCAATGTGGTCGGCGGCGCCGGCGGCAGTACTGGCCAAAAGGGATCTGCCTTCGGTGCGGCGATATTCATCCAGGGCAACAACAACCTCACCTTCGCGCCGGCAGCCGGGCAGACGTTGAGCATCGCCGACCCGATCGCCGACGAGGCCGGTTCCGGTGGCAGCGGGGCGGGCGCGCTGATCGTGAACGGCGCCGGGACGGTCGATCTGTCCGCCAGCAACAGCTTCACGGGCGGTACGCTGCTCAAGGCCGGCACGCTGTCGCTGCAGGCGCCAGGAGCGGCCGGGACCGGCGCGATCACCTTCGCCTATGGCGCGGCGACCACCCTGGTGATCGGCGCCGGCGACGTCCCGGGCAATATCCTCGGCGGCTTCCTGCCGCTCGACGTCATCGATCTGCAAGGCATCGGCACCGCCACCAGCGCGATCCTAGGCGCCGGCGACATCCTGACCATTTCGGGCGGGACCACCACGGTACACCTGGCGCTGGATCTCGCACAGAATTTCACCGGGGAATCGTTCCATGTGGCGACCGACACGAAAGGCGGCACGCTGCTGACCGCGTCGGACGTCGCCAACGATTATCCACCCTCGGTCGCCGGCACAGGCACGGTGTCGGGGAACGACCACACGCCGCTCTCCCCCCTCGCCGGCGTGACCGTATCGGACGTCGATACGGGACAGACGGAGACCGTCACCCTGACGCTGTCCTCGACAGTCAACGGGGGGCTGTCGAACCTGGCCGGCGGCACTTACGACACCGCGACCGGCATCTATACCGTCAGCGGCAGCACCGCCGCGGTGACGGCGGCACTCGATGGGCTGGTGTTCACGCCAACGATCAATCAGGTGACGCCGGGCCAGGTCGTCACCACGGGGTTCAAACTCTCTGTCACCGATGGGCTGATGGTCTCGACCGCCGCATCGACGACGGCGAATATCACCGCGCTGAACGATCCGCCGGTGATCACTGGGCTCCCAGTCGGCTTTGTCGAAGGTTACTGGAACGTTCCGTTCAATCCGTTCCCGGCCGTAACGGTGACGGACCCCGACGTCGCCGCGGCCGAGACGGTGACGCTGACGCTGTCCGGCAACGGCGCGTTGTCGCTGTTGCTGCCGGGCGTCACTCTGGTGAACACCGCCGCCGGCACCTACACCCTTGCCGCCGCCAGCCCCGCGGCGGCGACCGCGGCGCTCGATGCGGTGCAATTCACCGCGCTGCCGAACCTCGCCGTACCGGGATTCACCATCACCAATATCGGTATCTCGATCTCCGACGGCATCGCACCGGCGGTGACTTCACAGGTCGAGGTCCTGGCGGGCCTGCCGATCTTCTCCGGGATAGTGCCAAGCCAGACCATCGTGGACGGCCAGTCGATCAATCCGTTCAGCACCGTCTCGGTCACCGACTCCGCCGGACTGACCATCCAGAGCATGACGGTCACCCTGTACGATTCGGCCAGCGGTCTTGCCGTGCCGACCGATGCCAATGGCGTGCTGTCGGGGCCCAACGTGACGCGGGACGGTGTCGGCACTTACACCGTGACGCCGGGAGCCCCCGCCACGGTCTCCGCCGAGTTGGACGCCCTGCTGTTCACGCCGAGCCCGAGCGGGGGCAACGCGGTGACGACCGACTTCGTGCTTTCGGCGTTCGATGGCGCAACGACGGCCGACAGCAACGCCATCGCCGTCACCACCTTGTGCTTCTGCGCCGGCACACGGATCGCCACACCGGACGGCGAGACGCCTGTCGAGCGGATTGCCGCGGGCGATCTGGTTCTGACCCACGCCGGCGAGGTACGCCCGGTCGTCTGGGTCGGCGTCGGGCGCGTGCTGGCCACCTGCGGGCGGCGCACTGCGGCAACGCCGGTGATCGTGCGCAAAGCCGCGCTGGCCGACAACGTGCCGCACCATGATCTGCGGGTGACCAAGGGGCATGCCTTCCACCTCGATGGCGTGCTCATTCCGGCTGAGTTCCTGGTCAACCACCGATCGATCCTGTGGGACGACCGGGCACAGGAGGTGCTGCTGTATCACCTGGAGCTGGACAGCCACGATGTACTGCTGGCGAACGGCGCGCCGGCCGAGAGCTACCGCGACGACGGCAACCGCTGGCTGTTCCGTAATGCCAACAATGGATGGGACCTGCCGCCGCAGGAGCCCTGTGCGCCCGTGCTCACCGGGGGGCCGATCGTCGATGCGGTCTGGCAGCGGTTGCTCGATCGCGCGGGCGGCCCGAGCAGGATACCGACGACGGACGAGCCAGATCTGCACCTGATGGTCGATGGCAGGCGCATCGACGGCCGGCGTGGCGATGGCGGGACCTATCGCTTCCGCATGGCGGGGCCCGCGACCGCCGTATGCGTGGTCTCACGCGCCGGGGTGCCATGCGAGGTTGGGCTGGCGCGAGATCCGCGCGCGTTGGGCGTCGCGTTGCGGCGTATCCTGTGTTGGCAGGGTGCGAGGCTGCGTGTGATCGAGGCCGCGGATCCGGCGCTTCGCGACGGCTTCCACCTGTTCGAGGAGGCCAATGGCTTCCGCTGGACGGATGGCGATGCGCGGTTGCCGGAGGCGCTGTTCGAGGGCGTCGGCGGTGCGGTTGAACTGGAGCTTCACGTTGGCGCCACCGCCCGGTATCCGCTGTTCGGCGAGTTGGCCGATATGGTGGCGTGAAGAGGAGTGGCCATGCCGGTAGCATTTCCGGAGCCGCCCGTCGTATATTCAGAGAGTCATGCTGAAGGACCTCGCAACCAGATTGGCCGCGACGCTGGGCTATGCGGTGCTGCCCAAATGGCGCCTTGCACAGTTGCCGATGGCGGAACGGCTGCGCAAGATTTTCGCCGCACATAGCATCGATACCGTTATCGATGTAGGTGCCAACAAGGGACAATATCGCGACTTCCTTCGCCACCAGGTAGGCTACCGTGGTTCGATCGTCTCGTTTGAGCCGCTGCCCGAGTTTGCCGCGAGTCTCAAGGCCAGGGCGGCAGCGGATGGGAACTGGACGGTGCATGCATGTGCACTGGGCGCGGCAGCAGGCGAGCTGTCGTTGAACGTCATGGCCGCTTCGGTGTTCAGCTCATTTCTTCAGCCAATCAGCGGGGGAACCTATGCTGCCGAGAACACGGTTTCCCGTGTCGAGGTGGTACCGGTAAGTACGCTGGATATCGAGTTCCCGAACCTGGAGGCACTTCGCACCACATATCTCAAGCTGGATACGCAGGGCTTCGATCTCGAAGTTCTGCGCGGCGGCCGCGTAGCCGCCGGCATCATTCCCGCATTGCAGAGCGAGGTATCGTCAAGCCGGAGTACCAGAACATGCCTGATTACATCGAGGCAATGGCCGAGTTCGGCCGTTACGGTTTCGCCGTGGCAGACATGTTCCTGGTCAACGCGGAAGAAGCCGATATCGCCGTTGAGTTTGACTGCGTGATGGTCCGGCACGCCACGCGTTAGGACGTCAGGGCGGAGTGAACAAGGGCAGCATGGCATCGAGAACCCGGCGATAGGCTCTACTATTCCACTCGATATCATCGGGGAGTCTCTCTATAAGTCGCCCAATATGGCAAATTGCCTGAGGGCACGAACATTGAGACAGTTGGATCGCTACCTGCTATTCGGAGTCCGGCGGATCGACGGCTGGCTGCATCCGGATACCGCCGAGTTCATCGCCGCCATTTCGGATGTACAGCACCGCGCAGGTCATCACGGAGCGGTCGGCGAGATCGGTGTTCATCACGGCAAGCTCTTTATATTGTTGCGCCTCGCCGCGGATTCCGATGAACAGGCCTTCGTCATCGACGTTTTCGAAAATCAGGTCCTCAACGTCGATGGCTCCGGCCATGGCGACCAGAAGATTCTGCAGGACAACCTGATCCGTTGGTGCGGATCGACGGCGGGTGTATCGATCATAGCAAAGTCCTCATTGATCGTGGCACCCGCGGACATAATTTCAATCGGCGGCAAAGTCCGGCTGGCATCGATAGACGGCGGCCACACCGCCGAATGCGCCTATAGTGACCTTAAGTTGATTGATGCGGTGATGCATGACTACGGTATCATCGCGCTCGACGACTATTTCAACGAAGACTGGCCTGATGTGTCGACCGGCGCAGCCCGATACCTGCTCGAGAGCGATACGCGATTCCGACCGTTTGCCGTAGCGCCCAACAAGCTGTTCCTTGCGACTGAGGAATTCAACGATTTCTACCGCGCGAAGCTCGCCAGCGAGACCCCATTCAAGGCCGCAAAGACCAGCGAGATGTTCGGCATGAAGGTTGACGTGTTCCGTGGCGCACACGTGGCGCCACCTGTCGGCACATTCGTTCTACAGACTCTCCGGGCGAGTGCGATCGGGCCATATTTGCTGGCCGCAAAAGGCTTGTTGAACCAGAGATTGGGTCGAGGCTGAACGAACGGGTCGCCGCGGATCACGTCGCCGGCGCACGCGGCCGCCAGGCCTGAGCGCCGCCCTCGGTGAAGCTGCACCGCATCGTGGTGCCCGGCTCCCGTGCCAGGGCGGCCAGAAGGTGCGGCCGTCGTTCCGGCGGCACCATGAAGAACAGGAAGCCGCCACCGCCGGCGCCCGACACCTTGCCCGACAACGCGCCCGCCGACAGCGCGACCTCGCAGATCCGGTTGATCTCGGCATTGGTGATGCCGGCGACGGTGCGCTTCTTTGCCTCCCAGCTTCGCCCCAGCGTGTCGCTGAACGCGCGTAGATCGTTGTGCAGCAGCGCATCCTTCATGACATGGGCGTCGCGCCTGATCTGGTGCATCGCCTCCAGCGATGCCTCGTGGCCGCTGCGCAGGCTCGCCGACTGTTCAGTGATGATCTTCGCAGACTCGCGCGAGATGCCGGTGAGGTACAGCACCAGCATCGCCTCCAGCTCCATCAGCGTCGACTGGCGGATGCGCAGCGGATTGACGATGGCATGCTCGGCTGTGAACTCGATGAAGTTGATACCGCCGAACGTGGCGGCGTACTAGTCCTGCCGGCCACCGGCCTGGCCGACATCGACGCGCTCGATCTGGTAGGCGAGATGCGCCACGTCGTATACGCCAAGCGGCAGCGCCAGCAGTTCGCGATATGCCTCGATCATGGCGACGACCAGGGTGGACGAGGACCCCAGGCCGGAACCTGCTGGCGCGTCGCAGGCGGTCATCACTGTCACCGGCAGGCAGGCGCCGCCGAGAAACTGCCGGACGATCCGCCGGTAGACCGCCTTGTGCAGCGCGAGCAAACCCGACGGTGCGAGCTCCGCGCCGGTGTCCGTCTCGAACTCCTGCGCGTAGTCCAGCGCGACGAATTTCACCTTCTGGTCGTTGCGAACCTCGATGGAGCAATGGGCGAACATGTTGATTGTTGCGTTCAGCACGTAGCCGCCGAACATTTCGCAGTACGGCGAGACATCGGTGCCGCCGCCGGCGAAGCCAAGGCGCAGCGGGGCACGGGCACGCACCTTGGTCACCCGCGCCGAGCGGTCGAGCAGCGCGCGTA
>JANWJK010000331.1 GCA_025452005.1 Acetobacteraceae bacterium
GCTTGTCTGCTTTATCCTGAAGGTCGTTGAGCACGCCCTTTTCCTTCACTTTGATCATCACCGACGGCGCCGCGCGCCGCGGCGAAATCGTGACGCCGCACGGCCGTGTGCAGACGCCGGCCTTCATGCCGGTCGGCACCGCCGGCACGGTGAAGGCGATGACCGCGGACGCGGTGCGCGCCACGGGCGCTGCCATCGTCCTTGGCAACACCTACCACCTGATGCTGCGGCCGGGCGCCGAACGCATCGCCGCACTAGGCGGGCTGCACCGCTTCATGGACTGGCCGGGGCCGATCCTGACCGATTCCGGCGGCTTCCAGGTCATGTCGCTGGCGAAGCTGCGCAGGCTCGACACCGATGGCGTGACGTTCCAGTCGCATCTCGACGGTTCGGCGCACCGCCTGACGCCGGCGCGCTCCATCAAGATCCAGCATATGCTGGATGCCACCATCACCATGGTGCTGGACGAGTGCACGTCCTTCCCCGCCACGCCGGACGAAGCACGTGGTTCGATGGAGTTGTCCATGCGCTGGGCGCAGCGGTCGCGCGAGGCATTCAAGCCGCGCGACGGCTACGGCCTGTTCGGCATCGTGCAGGGCAGCGTCTATCCGGACCTGCGCAAGGCATCCGCGGAGGCGCTGCGCCGGATCGGCTTCGACGGCTATGCGATCGGCGGACTGGCGATCGGCGAAGGCCAGGCCACCACCTTCGCCGTGCTCGACGCCACCGTGGCGCATCTGCCGGCGGATGCGCCACGGTATCTGATGGGCGTGGGTACGCCAGACGATATCATCGGCGCGGTGCAGCGCGGCATCGACATGTTCGACTGCGTCATCCCGACACGTGCCGGCCGTACGGCGCGCGCCTATACCTCGCGCGGTGTCGTCAACCTCCGCAATGCGCGCTTCGCCGACGATGGCACGCCGCTGGATGAGACATGTGGCTGTCCGGCCTGCCGGCGCCACGGCCACGCTTACCTGCACCACCTGTTCAAGGCGGGAGAGATGCTCGGGCCGATGCTGCTCACCTGGCACAATGTGCAGTATTATCAGGACCTGATGCGCGGCCTGCGGGCAGCCATTGCGGACCACCGGCTGGATGCGCATGTCGCTGCGGTGCGCGCCGGGTGGGCGCCGGAGGAACCGTCATGACCGAAGAGAACTATGCGGGCCTTACCCAGCTCGGCCATCATGTCGAGCAACCCGGCAGTCCCGATGCGGCGAGGCTGGAGCGCGTGGCGAACCCCTCGCGCGACAGGCACTATGTCGTGCGGCTCACCTGCCCGGAATTCACCTCGCTCTGTCCGATCACGGGTCAGCCGGACTTCGCGCACATCGTCATCGACTACATCCCGCGCGACTGGATCGTCGAGAGCAAGTCGCTGAAGCTTTATCTTACGTCGTTCCGCAACCATGGCGCGTTCCACGAGGCATGCACGATGGCGATTGCCGAACGACTGGTGGCATTGCTGGATCCTGTGTGGCTGCGGATCGGCGGCTATTGGTATCCGCGCGGCGGCATTCCGATCGATGTGTTCTGGCAATCCGGACCGCCGCCGGATGGCGCATGGATCCCGCCGCAGGAGGTGGTGCCATATCGGGGACGGGGATGATCAGGCAGCCGCGCAGGCAAGGTGACACGGAGTTGCACGGAGTTCACACGGAGTTTCACGGAGTAGATTCTTTGCGCTTCGCGCGAAGCGCAATTCGCTTGCTCCGTGAAACTCCGTGTGAACTCCGCGTAACTCCGTGTCATTGATTTTGCTTTGCCGATCCACGGCAGGCAGAGCGGCTCTGATCCCAAGCCGCTGCTCCGCGCGCGCGCACTCGCACTCGGTTTCGACGCCATCGGTTTCTGCCACGCCGAACTGGGCGAGGCAGCCCGCAGCCGCCTGGCCGACTTCCTGGCCGCCGGCCAGCATGGCGATATGGGCTGGCTCGAACACCGCGCAACAGCACGCGGCAATCCGCGAAAACTATGGCCCGAAGTGCGCAGCGTGATCGCTCTCGGCCTGTCATACGTCCCCGACGCAGACCCTCTCGCCACGCTCGCGCTGCGCGACCGCGGCACCATCTCGGTATACGCCCGCCACCGCGATTATCACGACGTGGTGAAAGGCATGCTGAAGCATCTCGCCCAATTCATCGTTGCGCGCTTCGGTCCCGCGGTGAAGGTATTCGTCGACACCGCGCCGGTGATGGAGAAGCCGCTGGCCGAGCGCGCCGGCGTCGGCTGGCAGGGCAAGCACACCAACCTTGTCTCGCGCACGCACGGCTCGTGGCTGTTCCTGGGCGAGATCTACACCACGCTCGACATCGCACCCGACGAACCCCACCACGATCGTTGCGGCACCTGCACGCGCTGTCTCGCCATCTGCCCGACCGATGCATTCCCCGCACCGTACCGGCTCGACGCAACCCGCTGCATCTCATATCTCACCATCGAACACCGCGGAGCGATCCCCCACGAACTCCGCCCACTGATGGGCAATCGCATCTACGGCTGCGACGATTGCCTCGCTGTCTGCCCCTGGAACCGCTTCGCCCAAGCCACGCCGCACGACAAACTGCGCGCGCGCGACGACTTGACCGCACCTCGCCTGGCCGAACTCGCCGCCTTGGACGAAGCGGGCTTCCGCACCATGTTCAGCGGATCGCCGATCAAGCGGATCGGCCGCAACCGCTTCGTACGCAACGTGCTGATCGCGATCGGCAACTCCGGCGACCCGGCGCTGCATGCAGTCGCGGCACGCCTGACCCGAGATGCCGACGCGGTCGTCGCCGAGGCCGCCAGGTGGGCGTGCGAGCAACTGGAGAGCGGAGCCATGGCATGAAGACGCGCACCGAAACCGACAGCCTCGGCAGCATCGAGATCGACGCCGAACGCTACTGGGGCCCACAGACCGAGCGTGCTCGGCGGTTGTTCCGCATCGGCACGGAGGTGTTTCCGCCCGGGCTGATCCGTGCGGTCGGGTTGCAGAAACAGGCCGCAGCCGAGGCCAACCAGCAACTCGGCGAACTGCCGCGCGAGATCGCCGAACCGATCATCGCCGCGGCGCGCGAGATCGCCGACAACCGAATGGACACTGAGTTCCCGCTGCCAGTGTGGCAGACCGGCTCCGGCACGCAGACCAACATGACGGCAAACGAGGTGATCGCGAACCGTGCCAATGAACTGGTCGGCGGCGACCGCGGTGCGCGCGAGCCGGTGCATCCGAACGACCACGTCAATCGCGGCCAGTCCTCCAACGACAGCTTTCCGACCGTGATGCACATTGCCGCTGTCGAGGCGGTCGAGAGGCTGATCCCGGCGCTCGCGACCCTGCGCCACGCGCTCGCGGTTCGCGCCCAGGAATGGCAGGACATCGTCAAGGTCGGCCGCACGCACATGATGGATGCAGTCCCGGTGACCCTGGGCCAGGAGTTCGCGGCCTGGGCGCGCCAGGTGGAACTTGGCATCGCCCGGTTGCGCGATGCCATGCCGCGACTGCTGCTGCTGGCGCAAGGCGGCACCGCCGTCGGCACCGGGCTCAACTGCCATCCCGCGTTCGACCGGGTGTTCTGCGAACGGCTCGCAGCGCTCACCGGTCTGGCATTCGCACCCAATCCCAACAAGTTCGAGGGTATGGGCGCGCACGATGCGCTGGTCGAACTGTCGGGCGTGCTGAACGTCATCGCGGTGTCATTCACCAGGATCGGCAATGACATCCGCCTGCTTGGATCGGGGCCCCGCACGGGACTGGCCGAACTGATCGTGCCGGCGGATGGCCTGGCCAGCTCGATCATGCCCGGCAAGACCAATCCGACCCAGTGCGAGGCGCTGACCATGGTCGCGGCCCAGGTCATGGGCAATCACGTTACGGTGACGATCGCGGGTGCGCAGGGGCACCTGGAGCTCAACGTGTTCAAGCCGGTGATCATCCAGAATGTGCTGCAAAGCTGCCGGCTTCTGACGGATTCCGCTGACAGCTTCGCGCGCAACATGGTCGATCGGCTGCAGCCGAACCATGAACATATCGCCGAGAGCCTGGCCCGATCGCTCATGCTCGTGACCGCGCTCAATCCGCGGATCGGCTATGACAAGGCGGTGAAGATCGGCAAGCTGGCTCTTGCGGAGAACATCACCTTGAAGCAGGCGGCGGATCAACTCGGTTACGTCCGGCCCGAGGATTTCGATCGCTGGATCGTGCCGGCGGCTATGACGGTGCCGGGTGCCACGCTGCCAGGAGGCGGCGGCTGAGTGGCCTGATCAAGCGCAGCTTCTCGCTCGCCGGCCACAGGACCAGCGTTGCGCTGGAGCGGGAATTCTGGGCGGCGCTGACGCATATCGCGGCGGGCCGGCAACTGACGCTGACCGCGCTGGTAGCGGCGGCCGATGCAGAGCGCCTCGACGGCCGGCCGTTGGCATCGGCGCTGCGGGTGCTCGCCTTGCGTGAGTTCTTCCCCGCGGCATTAACCTCTTCCTAAACTACAGGTTGCATTGTCTCACAAGTTATACAGCCGAAAAGAAGGGAAAATCCCGTGCTTCCCGAAATCCAGGTCCAGGCGTCGCGAAACCCTGCCGTGAGCGAGCTCGTTCTGTCGGACCGCCTGATCGCACTGGCCGAGGACGCCGACCGCGCGGGCTACGCGGATACCGCGGATCGATTGATGACGCTGGCATGCAGCGTGTTCGACGAGGCGCCGAATAAGCCGCACTGACCTGGTGCCGGCTATGCGGGGTCGGCGCCGTGGATCAGGTTCACCGCCTGGATGCCGCACAGCGCCTCGGTCCGTTTGCGCAGCGTCGGCGTATCGGTGCATGGGCCGGTGATCATGCTGATTGCGAGCCCGGTTTCCGCCAGGGTCTGCTTGGCGCCCATCGCGCCGAGCGCGTCGGCGGCGGCGAGCACGATCCTGGGCTGCGTGCCCCGCGCCTTCACGCAGGCAAGGAATGCCGGAACATTGGCGCCGAACAGATCGCCGCCGCATTCCACCACCAGTGCATCGGCCGCCAACGTGGCGCAGAAATCGAGCGCATTGGTGA
>JANWJK010000332.1 GCA_025452005.1 Acetobacteraceae bacterium
CAATCCGGCGATCAGCGAGTCCTGCTTTGCGATGTGCGCGCGCCAGAGACGACGAAGGATCCCCAACATCCGAGCGAACTCCTATAATGGCGGTAGGCCATGTTGATGATCAATACAGACTTGGAGCGACCTTGGCTCCAGGCAACATTGTCACCGGCCACAACGCGAGCAGGGGCCGGACAACGAGAGGATCAGGCGGAGTCCACCACACATTGCCCACACCAACGGCTGCTGGTGCGTGACCCCGGCCAACCCCTGGCCGACGGAGCCGGAGGCGTTGAGCAGGCCCACCCACCTTTCCCCGCACCCAGACCGCAATCCGCACATGGCTTAAGAGAGGTGCGTCACGAAGCGGCACGCCACCCATTTCCCCGCCTCTTGCGGGAGGGAAGCTAACGCGAGGCGTCCAGCGCAGCCTGGAGCATCCAGGCGGCCGCCATCCGATCGACCACCCCTGCCCGCTTGCGCCGGCTCAGGTCGGCCTCGCCGACCAGGAACCGATTGACGGCAGCCGACGACAGGCGCTCGTCCCATAGCGCGGTCGGCAATCCCGTGGCCTCCGACAGCGCCAGCGCCCAGTCGCGCGCTGCCTGCGCGGCCGGCCCCACCGAGCCGTCCATCGACAGCGGCAGCCCTACCACCAGCCCGCCGGCAGCCTCCTTCCGGGCAATCGCCGCGATCTCCGCGGCGTTGTCGCGCAGTTTGCCGCGCCTGATCGCGCCGTAGGGCGAGGCCAGCGACAGCCCGACATCGGTCAGCGCCACGCCGATCGTGCGGCTGCCGGGATCGAGGCCGATCAGCCGCTGGCCGCGTGCCAGCGTGAGGCGCAGGTCGCGCAGGTTGAACAGGGCCATCGGCCGTGGTTATGGTCCGGCGACCCAATCCGGAAAAGGTTCGCCGTCATGTCGCTGGAACCCGCGACCATCCGCCGCATCGCCGCGCTCGCCCGCCTGCGCGTCGAGGATGCCGAGTTGCCTGTGCTGGCAGCGGAACTGAACGGTATCCTGGGATGGATCGAACAGCTCAACGAGGTGAACGTCGATGGCATCGAACCGCTGACCGGCGCCGCACAAATGGCGCTGAAGATGCGCGAGGATGTGGTGACCGACGGCGGCTATCCCGACAAGGTGCTGGCCAACGCTCCGGAACGGGCGGGAGATTTCTACGCCGTTCCCAAGGTGGTCGAGTGATGGCCGGGTCGAGCACGGCCATCAGCCTCACCGACCTGACCATCGCGGCGGCGCGCGACGGATTGCGGGCGCGCCACTTCACCGCGCGCGAACTGACCGAGGCGCATCTTGCCGCGATCGCCAGGCTGAACCCGCGGCTGAATGCGTTCATCACGGTGACCGGCGATCGTGCACTGACGCAGGCCGACGCCGCGGACACCGCGCTCTCGCGCGGAGACTTCGCACCGCTCACCGGCATTCCGCTGGCGATCAAGGACCTGTTCTGCACCGAGGGCGTGCGCACCACGGCGGGCAGCCACATCCTGTCGCCCTTCGTGCCGCCGTATGAAAGCACGGTCAGCGCCAATCTGCTGCGCGACGGGGCCATCTTCGTAGGCAAGACGAACATGGACGAATTCGCCATGGGCTCGTCGAACATGACCTCGGCCTTCGGGCCGGTGGTGAACCCGTGGAAGCGCCGCCAGGACGCCGATGCCGTGCTGGTACCCGGCGGCTCGTCGGGCGGTTCGGCCTCCGCGGTGTCGGCGCGCCTGGCGATGGGCGCCACCGGAACCGACACCGGCGGCTCCATCCGCCAGCCCGCCGCGTTTTGCGGGATCGTTGGCATGAAACCGACCTACGGCCGCTGTTCGCGCTGGGGCGTGGTGGCGTTCGCGTCATCGCTCGATCATCCCGGCCCGTTCGCGCGCACCACGGAGGACTGCGCGATCCTGCTGGGATCGATGGCGGGGCACGATCCGAAGGACTCCACCAGCGCCGACCTGCCGGTCGCGGACTACGCGGCGGCCTGCGGACGCGGCGTCAAAGGCATGCGGATCGGGGTGCCGCGCGAATACCGCGTGGACGGCATGCAGGGCGAGATCGAGACCCTGTGGCAGCAGGGCCTGGCGTGGCTACGCGACGCCGGCGCGGAGATCGTCGATATCTCACTGCCGCACACGAAATACGCGCTGCCGGCGTACTACATCGTCGCGCCGGCCGAAGCCTCGTCCAACCTGGCGCGCTATGACGGCGTGCGCTTCGGCCTGCGCGAGAACGGCACCGACCTGCGCGACCTCTACGAACGCACTCGCGCGGCGGGCTTCGGGGCGGAGGTGCGGCGCCGCATCCTGATCGGCACCTATGTGCTGTCGGCCGGCTACTACGACGCCTACTATCTGCGGGCACAGAAAGTGCGCGCATTGATCCTGCGCGATTTCACCGATGCATTCGCCCAGGTGGACGCCCTGGTCGCGCCGACCGCGCCGTCCGCGGCGTTCGCTCAAGGCGAGAACATGGATGACCCAGTGCAGATGTACTTGAACGACGTCTTCACCGGTCCTGCCGACCTGGCGGGCGTGCCGGCGATCTCGGTGCCGGCGGGGCTCGACGCCAACGGACTGCCGCTCGGATTGCAGGTGATCGGCAAGCCGTTCGACGAGGCGACGGTGTTCGCCGTGGGCGCGGCGCTAGAGCGCGCGGCGGGATTCGATGCATTGCCACAAATTCGCGCGGGAGCCTGAGCGATGGGGTACGCGATCGAAGGATCCACCGGTACCTGGGAGGTCGTCGTCGGCCTCGAGGTCCATGCCCAGGTGATCAGCCGCGCGAAGCTGTTCTCAGGCGCCGCCACCGATTTCGGCGCGCCGCCCAACTCCCAGGTGAGCTTCGTCGATGCGGCGTTTCCCGGCATGCTGCCGGTGATCAACCGCGAATGCGTGGCGCAGGCGGTGCGCACCGGGCTCGGATTGAACGCACACATCAACTTCGTCAGCCGGTTCGATCGCAAGAACTACTTCTATGCCGATCTGCCCGCGGGCTATCAGATCAGCCAGTATCAGCATCCGATCGTCGGCGAGGGCAAGATCGAGATCGAGCTTACCGACGGCTCGACGCGCGAAATCGGCATCACGCGGCTGCATTTGGAGCAGGACGCGGGCAAGTCGCTGCACGATCAGCATCCCTCCAAGACGTACGTCGATCTGAACCGCTCCGGCGTGGCGCTGATGGAGATCGTGTCGGAACCCGACATCCGCTCACCCGAGGAGGCGGGTGCCTACGTGCGCAAGCTGCGCACCATCCTGCGCTATCTCGGCACCTGCGACGGCAACATGGAGGAAGGCTCCATGCGCGCCGACGTCAACGTGTCGGTCCGCCGGCACGGCGAACCGTACCGCACGCGCTGCGAGGTGAAGAACGTCAACTCGGTCCGCTTCGTCATGCAGGCGATCGAGGCCGAGGCGAAGCGGCAGGTTGAGGTGTGGGAATCGGGCGGCACCGTCGAGCAGGAGACACGTCTGTTCGAAAAGGGCACGACGCGGTCGATGCGCAGCAAGGAGGACGCGCACGATTATCGTTACTTTCCCGATCCGGACCTGCTGCCGCTGGTGCTGGACGAGGCCTGGGTGGCGGAGCTGAAGGCGAAGCTGCCGGAGCTGCCGGATGCGAAGAAGCGCCGCTTCATGCACGACTACGGGTTGGCGGCGTACGATGCCGGCGTGCTGGTGGCCGAGCAGGCGACCGCGGATTATTTTGAAAGAGTGGCGAAGGGTCGCGACGCCAAGCTTGCCGCCAACTGGGTGATGGGCGACCTGTTCGCCGCCCTGAACCGTGCCGGCCGCACGATTGTCGACAGCCCGGTCAGCGCGGCGGCACTCGGCGGCCTGCTCGATCTGATGGCGGACAACACGATCAGCGGCCGGATCGCCAAGGACGTGTTCGAGGCAATGGTGCAGACGGGCGACGATCCCGTCGCCATCATCGAGGCCAAGGGCCTGCGTCAGGTGACCGATACCGGAGCGATCGATGCGGCGGTGGCAAGCGTGCTGGCGGCCAATGCCGACAAGGTGGCGGAATACCAGGCGGGACGCGAGAAGCTGTTCGGCTTCTTCGTCGGCCAGGTGATGAAGGCGATGGCCGGCAAGGGCAATCCTGCACTGGTCAACGACGCATTGAAGCGTAAGCTCTCCGCCGCCTGAGGAATACCAAATCCGATGTCCTGCTGAACAGGAGTGCGACATGCCCATCGAGCTTCACACCTGGAACACACCGAACGGCCGCAAGATCAGCGTGGCGCTGGAGGAAATGGGACTGCCCTACGCCCTACGCAGTACATCCGGTGAACATCGGCAAGGGCGAACAGTTCAATCCGGACTTTCTGAAGATCAGTCCCAACAACCGGATACCTGCCATCGTCGATCCGGAGGGCCCGGGCGGCGCGCCGATCTCCATTTTCGAGTCGGGCGCCATCCTGATCTACCTCGGCGTGAAGACCGGCAAGTTCTATCCCTCCGACCTGCGTGCCCAGGTTCCGGTGCTGGAATGGCTGATGTGGCAGATGGGCGGCTTCGGGCCGATGCCCGGGCAGGTGCATCATTTCATCGCGCTGGAGAACGAGCAGGACCGCGCCTATGGATTGAACCGCTACATGGCGGAGACGCGAAGACTCTATGGCGTGCTCGACCGCCGACTGGCCAATGATGAATTCGTCGCGGGCGATCTGTCGATCGCCGATTTCGCAATCCTCGGCTGGGCGTGGCGGCATCCGCGCCACAAGGTGGAATTGTCCGACTTCCCGCATGTCGAGCGCTGGTACAAGACGCTGATGGCGCGCCCTGCCCCCAAACGCGGCATGGAAGCGAAGCTGGATTGAGGACGCGAAGCAGCGTCCGCTTTCCCCTCTCCCGTTGTGGGAGAGGGTGGCGCCGAACGAAGTTCGGCGACGGATGAGGGGTAGCCGCAACTGTTGCGCTCGTGGCTACCCCTTATCCGGCGCTTCGCGCCACCTTCTCCCACAAGGGGAGAGGGGTTCTTTTTGATACCTCATTTTTCTTGTTTTATATTAAGGCGTTGCAGGTCTTTCAACTTTGATGCTGGATCTAGGCTTCATATAGGTAGCAAAATTGGGTTCGGTTTGCTCTCTCTGTCTCAGAAGTCAACCTGTTCTGCTATTGCCAGCGCATCGTCTACTTCGATCGCGAGATATCTAACGGTGCTTTCATCTTGGTGTGGCCGAGTAGGAGTGGACAGCCCTGAGATTGCCGGTGCGCCGATAAATCAAGGTAGCCTTCGTGCGTCGCAGCGAGTGCGTTCCAAAACGTTTTGGATCTAGCCCAGTGCTATCAATTCACTCAGAGACAAGACGCGCATAATGACGTGTTGTCAGGCTGCGTTCGGAACCACGATGACCGGAGAAAAAGACCTCGCCGGGTTTTTTGTTGGCAGCCAACAAGTAATCATCGACTGCCTGACCTGCTTGTTCGCTCAACTCAAATCTGACC
>JANWJK010000333.1 GCA_025452005.1 Acetobacteraceae bacterium
AACCTCTCCTACATGTTCGATTTCGCGTGGGAGCCAGAACACACCAAAGCGCTGATCGGCTACGCCACAGAGATGCTGACCGCCGCCGAGCAGGCAGGCAACATGGAAATCGTTGCCGTCGCATACGGGTGGCGATTGGTGTACTATCTTGAATTCGGCGACATCGGCGCGGCGGAAGCCGATCTGGCTGAATTGACCCGCGTCGATGTGCGTATCCGCCAGACGACCTACTCCTTCGCCATGCGCTCGTATTACATCATGCTGGCAATGATGCGGGGCGAGCTGGCCGAGACGGAACGCCACGTCATACAGGCGATGCAGCTGCAGCGGATTGGTCTGACCAACCACGAAGATCAACTGAGCGTCATCATCTTTACGCTGCGTCGCGAACAGGGACGGTTGCGCGAATTCCGGCCGGTGCTGTCGTTGTTCCTGCGTCAGCAGCCGACGGCCACCACGTGGCTGCCCGGGCTGGCGTTGCTCTACACAGAGATCGGGCAGCTCGATGACGCTCGTCTGCTGTTCGAGCAGCTTGCGGCGGAAGACTTCGCCGGCATTGCCCGCGACGGACGCTGGTATTTCTGCCTCGCCTATCTCAGCGAGGTGTGTGCCGCGCTGGGCGATATGGCCAGGGCATCCACCTTGTACGGGATGTTGCGGCCTTACGCTGGCCGCAACCTGATCCTGGGGGGCGGCCTGGTCTGCTGCGGATCGGCTGACCGTTACCTCGGGTTGCTCGCCGCCACCATGTCGCGCTGGACGGAAGCGACACAGCACTTCGAACAGGCGCTGGCGATGAACCAGAAGATCGGCGCACACGCCCCGCTCGCCCATACCAGGCATGACTTCGCGGCCATGCTGCTGGCACGTGACCAGCCGGGCGACCGCGAACGCGCGACCGCCCTGCTGCAACTGAGCCTGGAGAGCGCCCGCGCTTTGGGGATGTGCGCACTGGAGGAACGCGCGGCACTCCGGCTGGCACAACTGGCCCGCCCGCAGCCGGCCCCGGATACGGTCGACGAGCTGACGTCGCGCGAGATCGAGGTGCTGCGCCTGATCGCCATCGGCCGGAGCAACGCCGATATCGCCCTGGTGCTGGCGATCAGCCTCAATACCGTGGCGACGCACGTCCGCAACATCCTCGCCAAGACCGGCTGCGCCAACCGCACCGAGGCCGCCGGTTACGCCATGCGGCACGGTCTCGCCGGCGCCGCCTATCAGGCCTGAGCCATGCGGCCGGTGTGGCATCATCCATGAACGCGCCGCTCGACACCTTTGTCGGACGATTGCGCGAACTCGAAGGTCTGCGCGGCGCGCTCGACGATGCGATTGCGGGACGCGGCCGCATCGTCATGCTCGCGGGCGAGCCTGGCATCGGCAAGACCCGCACCGGGCAGGAGTTGGCGCTGCATGCCGCGAAGCTTGGCGTCACGGTGCTTTGGGGCCGCAGCCACGAGGAGGCCGGCGCGCCGCCGTACTGGCCATGGGTGCAGGTGATCCGCGGCGCGCTGCGCACCGCCGATGCAGGCGCGTTGCTGAACGATGTCGGCAACGGTGCGAGCGATATCGCCGACATCGTGCCGGAAATCCGCGATCTTGTGCCTGACCTGGAGCCGTCGGTGCGCCTGGCGGACGCCGCCCAGGCCCGATTCCGCATGTTCGAATCGATCCGCCAGCTGTTCGCCAGCCTGGGCGGCCGCCGGGCCGCCGTGGTGGTGCTGGACAACCTGCATTGGGCCGATGCGCCGTCGCTGCGCCTGCTCGAATTCCTCGCACCCGAGATCGCCGACAGCCGGCTGCTGCTGCTCGGCACCTATCGGCCGACCGAGCTGTCACGCCAGCATCCGCTGTCCGATGCGCTTGGCGGACTGGCACGGGCAACCAACGCTGCGCGCATCAATCTGGCCGGATTGAGCGCCGAGGAAGTGCACGACTTCGTCGCCGCCGCGACTGCGACCGGGGCAAGGGCACCGGCGTGGCTGGCCACGTCCCTGCACGCCCAGACCGAGGGAAACCCGCTGTTCCTGCGGGAAATCGTGCGGTTCCTTGAACAGCAGGGTGTGCTCGGCGTGGACCGCGCCACGCCGCTGATCGCGCTGCCGCCGACGATACGCATTCCCGAGGGGGTGACGGAGGTGATCGGGCGGCGGCTCAATCTGCTGTCGGCGCGCTGCAACGACCTGCTCGCGCTGGCCGCGGTGATCGGCCGCGATTTCACTCTCGGCGTGTTGCGGCACGCCGCGGGACAAGCCGGCGACGATGGACTGTTCGAGGCACTGGAGGAGGCCTTGAACGCACATGTCATCGAGGAGGTCGCCGACGATCAGTACCAGTTCACCCACAACCTGATCCGGATGACGCTGTACGACGAATTGCGGACGCCGCGGCGCAGGCAATTGCACCGTGTCGTCGGCGAGGCGCTCGAAGCGTTGTCCCGCGCCGACCCCGATGGCGCGTTGCCTGAGCTGGCACGTCACTTCCTTGCCGCCGGCGACCTCGACAAGGCGATTCGCTATGCCGCTCGCGCCGGTCAGCGCGCCGCGGAACTGTTGGCATTCGAGGATGCGGTGCAGTTCTTCCAGGCCGCGCTCGATGCGATGGAGCAGCGGCTCGAGCAGGACGATAACGAACGTTGTCGGCTGCTGCTCCTGTTGGGCGAAGCGCAACTAAAGTGCGATGACTTCGTGCCGGCCCTGAAGAATCTGGCGGCTGCCGCCGACGCCGCGGCTTTGCTGGGCGATGGCTCGCAGTATGCGCGCGCCGCATTGGGCTACGAGCACGTCGTCTGGCGCTTCTGCCAACCGGCCGACCCGCCAGCCGCGCGGCTGCTGGAACAGGCACTGCTGCGGTTGCCTGAATCGGCTGCCGCTGAGCGCACCCTGCTGGCGGGCGCGCTCGCCAGGGCGCATCTGCTGTTCGGGACTGTGGCGGACGCGAAGGCACGCGGCGAACAGGCGATCGCCATGGCGCGACAGCTCGACGACCCAGGCGTCCTGGCCACGACCCTCAATTACCTGATCGACGGTGCCGGATATCCCGATAGCCCCGAAGGATCGCTCCGCTATGCCACCGAGGCGCTGGCTGCCGCCGATCAGGTGGACAACGTGGAAATGGTGCATTTTGCGCGCTCGAGACGGCTGGCCTCGTACATCGCGCTCGGCGATGTCGGGCGGGCGGAGGCTGAGCTTGAGGCTCTGACCCGCCTCGATGCGCGGATTCGCCAGCGAATGTATTTGGTCGGCACGCTGCTCCATCGCATCACGTTCGAACTGATGCGCGGTGAACTTGCCGAGGCGGAACGTTTGATCGTGCAGTCGATGGCACTGGTGCGGCGCGCGCTTCGAGTCAACGAAGATCACCTGAGCGTCCAGATCTTCACGCTGCGTCGCGAACAGGGGCGCCTTGCGGAATTGCTGCCAGTGCTGGACGTCTTCCTCCGCCGGCACGGGGCTGCGTCGATCTGGCGGCCAGGCCTGGCACTGCTCTATCTCGAAATGGGCCAGCGAGAGCCGGCGCGCAGCGAATTCGAGCAGATGGCGGCGGCGGATTTCGCCGCCGTTCCGCGCGACGGACGCTGGCCGTTCTGCATGGTCTATCTCAGCGAGATCTGCGCAGCACTTGGCGATGCCGACAAGGCGGCGGTGCTATACCGGTCGATGCTGCCGCATGCGGGTTACAACATACTCGGCGGCCACCTGGTCTGCTGCGGGTCGGCGGACCGCTATCTCGGACTGCTGTGCGCCACCATGTCGCGCTGGTCCGATGCGGAACGCCACTTCGAGGCGGCGCTGGCAATGAACAGCGGCATGGGGGCGTACGCGCCGCTCGGACACACAAAGCACGATTATGCCGCCATGCTGCTGGCGCGCGACGCGGCCGGCGACCGGCAGCGCGCGAGCTTGCTGCTGCGCGACTGCCTGGAAAGCGCGCGCCGGCTCGGCATGCGCGGGCTGGAGGAGCGCGCCGCTGCCAGGCTGGCGCAACTGTCCGGCGGTTCCGGAACCCAGGGCACGAACGACGACCTGACGTCGCGCGAGATCGAGGTGCTGCGCCTGATCGCCATCGGCCGCAGCAATGCCGACATCGCCATGGTGCTGGCGATCAGCCTCAACACCGTGGCGACCCATGTCCGCAACATCCTCGCCAAGACCGGCTGCGCCAATCGCACCGAGGCGGCTGCCTACGCCATGCGGCAAGGCCTGGCCGACGGCGCGCGGCAGGCAGCCTCACCATAATTGGTGAGCCGGGGCCGATCGGGTGTGATCCGGTTCATTCATTCGAACGATTTACCGGGCTAACCCGGCTTTCCTACGGTCATGCCGTCAACCCCAGGGAGGGCCCGATGCCAACCAACAAATCCGTCCTGTCCGACGACATGCTGCGCGCCTTCGCCGAACGCGCCCGCGCCTACGACCGCGAGAACCGCTTCTTCCAGGAAGACTTCGACGACCTGAAGCGCGCCGGCTATCTCACCATGGCGGTGCCGAAGGAGCTGGGCGGCCGCGGCATGAACCTCGCCCAGGTGGCCCGCGAGCAACGCCGGCTTGGCTATTACGCGCCCGCTACGGCACTGGGCATCAACATGCATATCTACTGGGTCGGGTTGGTTGCCGATCTGTGGCGCAACGGCGATCGCTCCGCGGAGTGGCTGCTGAAGGAGGCGATGGCGGGCGAGGTGTTCAACGCCGGCCACGCCGAGCGCGGCAACGACATTCCCGGCCTGCTGTCCACCGGCACGGCGGAGCGGGTGGACGGCGGCTTCCGCTTCTCCGGCCACAAGATGTTCTGCAGCCTCGCCCCGGTATGGACGCGCTACGGGATGCACGCGATGTGGGCGGACGCCGATGGCGGGCCGAAGGTCGTGCACGCCTTCCTGCCGCGCAGCCACGATGGCTACCGCATCGTCGAGACCTGGGACACGCTGGGCATGCGCGCGACGAAGAGCGATGACGTGGTGCTGGACGGCGCCTTCGTGCCGGACAAGTACATCGCCCGCATCGTTCCGGCCGGCCAGGTGGACCCGTTCGTGCTGGGCATCTTCGCCTGGGGCCTGACGGGCTTCGCCAACATCTATTACGGGATCGCGCGGCGGGCGATCGATCTGGCCGTGGCGGGCATCAAGACCAAGACCTCGCTCGCGGTGAGCCGCTCGATGGCCTACCACCCGGAGATCCAGCATGCGGTGGCGGAGATGGCGCTGGCGCTCGATCCGATCGAGCCGCACATCGAGAAGCTGGCCGAGGACTGGTCTGCCGGCGTGGATCACGGCGGGAGCTGGCCGGCGAAGATCGTCTCGGCCAAGTACCACGCGGTCGAGGCGTGCTGGCGCATCGTCGATCGCGCCATGGAGGTGTCGGGCGGCGCCGGCATGTTCCGTGCCAACGAGCTGGAACGGCTGTTCCGCGACGCCCGCTGCGGGCGGTTCCATCCGGCGAACACGTTCCTGGTCCATGAGATCGTCGGCAAGACCGCCCTGGGCATCGACCTCGGCGAGCAGCCGCGCTGGGGGTAGAAGGCGAGCGGCGGACAACTCCCTCTCCCGCTTCCGCGGGAGAGGGTAGGGGAGGGGGCGCTACTTCACGCTCGCCGCCGCCGCACCGCCTCGCGGATCAGCGGCATGCGGTCGTTGCCGAAATACATGTCATCGCCGCCGACGAACATCGTTGGCGATCCAAATCCCCCACGATCGATCAGTTCCTGCGTGATGGCGCGCAGCCTGTCCTTGATCTCCTGCTGCTCGATCCCAGCCAGGAATCTGTCCGCATCGACGCCGACCTTGCCGCAGATCTCGCGCAGCACCGGGACCTGCGAGATGTCCTTGTCGTCGCCCCAATAGGCTTCGAACGTCGCCAGCGCGAACGGCACCAGCTTGCCCTCCGGCTCCAGCAGGATGCAGCCGCGCATGGCGCGGACGCTGTTCACCGGGAACACCGTCGGTCGGTAGTGCATGCGGATGCCGAGGTGGCGTGCCCAGTCCTGCTGGTCCTTCTTGTTGTAGGCGGTCTTCGCGGGCACCGGCTTCTCACGCGAATTGTGCACGCTGGGATTGACCGCGTTGAACACGCCGCCGACCAGGATCGGCCGCCAGGCGATGTCGATGCCCAACTCCTTCTGCATGAGCAGCAGGTTGTGGAAGGCAAAATAGGTCCACGGGCTCGAGCAGTCGAAGAAGCATTCGATGTCTGACATGGCAGCCTCCCGCGCCCGCTACGCCGGCACCGGCCGGGCGCGCTGGTTGTACAGCAGCTTGGCACGCCGCGCCTGCTCCTCCGGCGTTACCGCCGACGGATCGCCCGGCAGGTCCGCGCCCACCGCCATGCCGCGCTGCACGCCGGGCCGGGCGCCGAGTTCCTCGAACCAGCGCTTGAAGTACTTGAACTCCT
>JANWJK010000334.1 GCA_025452005.1 Acetobacteraceae bacterium
GCGCCAAGGGTTTCCATGCGTCCTTGTCCCAGGAAACCGGAGAATCCGCCATACAGCACGCCGCCGGCATCGACCACGGTCAACTCGGCGTTCAGTTCCGCACAACGGTAGCGGCCGGCGACATCCTTGGCGGCCACGCCGTCCAGCGGACGCAGACGCGTGCTCTGGTTCTCGAACGGACGGTCCATCCACAGGCCGCCATCGCCTGGCCGCAGCCGCACGCTGCCATTTTCATTGGTAGCGGTGCCGTCCGCCTGAATATCGAGCCGATCCGGGAAATGGCCGTAGCGCAGGCGTACATGCCCGTCGGGAGAGTCGATGCGCACAGCGAGCCCGCTTTCCGGCTCGGTGTAGGCGCCGAGCCAGTTGGGCGCCGGAGCCGCCGCGGCGGGCGGGGGCGGATCGTCGCCCAGCACGGCGGCGAGGAGATCCACCGCGGCGCCGTGTGCGTCCGACAGATGGTTGAACATCACCACGACCGAGACGCGTTCCGAGGGCACGTACATGCGATGGCTGCGCCAGCCGCGCAGCGCACCGCCATGGCCGGTGACCTTGCGGCCCAGTTCGGTACCGCGGTTCAGACCGAAGCCGTACACCGCCGGAGCGCCGCCGGCGAAGTAAACCGGTGCCGATAGGCGGCTGTACAGCGCGTCCGGGTCGTCGCGGGTGGCGTCGATGTGGCGCTCCCAGGCGATCATGTCATCGAGGCTGGCGCCGAGGCCGGCGTCGCCGGTCCACAGGATGCGGTTCTCGGCGGCACGGAAGCCGCCCGTGGACGTGCCTTCGTACCCTTCGGTGCCGTCGGGCATCGCCCGCGTATCGGCCGCCAGGAATGCGCTCGTCATGCCGGCGCGATCGAACACGCTGGTGCGCAGCAACTCCGCGAAGCCGCGGCCGGTGCGCTGCTGCACGATGTCGGACAAGATACGGAAATTCTGGTTGACGTAGGAATGGCGGGTGCCGGGCGTGAAGTGCAGCGTGCTTGTGCCGGCGATCACGCGGGCGGCCTCGGTGTCGCCGAACGGGGCCTCGGCAGGCGAGCCGTGCAGCATCGCCACCGCCCAGTAGTCGCGCAGGCCGGACTGGTTGTGGCAGAGATGCAGCGTCGTCGGCGCGAGCTGCTCCAATAGCGGCAGGCGGGCGCGCACGTCGCCATCCAGCACCGACGGATCGGGGAAAGCATCCAGCACCACGGCGCAGGTGAACTGCTTGGTGATGGAGCACATGCGGAACAGCGAGCGCGGTGTGAACGGGATGCGGCGTTCGGCATTCGCCCAGCCCCACGCGTGGCGCACCAGCACCTCGCCATCGCGCAGCGCGGCGATCGCGCCGCCGGGTCCGCGATAGCTGCGTGGCAGGGTTTCGACGATGCGATCGAGGCGGGTGGCGAGGGATGTGTTCATCTCGGTTGTGTCATGATTGCTTGCGGGCCATGCGCGCCACCTCGTCGGTGGTGGTGCGCCAGATCTGTCCGCGCCCCAACACCCGCGACAGCGCCTCGCGCAGCCAGCGGATGCGGTGCGCCTGGCCGGTCAGCCACGGATGCAGCGTCAGGTTGAACGACGCGCCGCCCTCATCGTGCAGGAATGCAAATGCCTCGGCGATGTTGTCCGCCCACACCGGCGGCGGCACGCGGCGCAGCCACATGCATTCGAGATCGTTCCACTCCGGCTGCGGCGGCAGCGCAATCAGGCCACGGTCCAGCAGGAAGGGCCGGTCGTCGCTCGCCCAGTCGGTGGTGTAGGCGAAGCCGGCCTCCGCCAGCAGCGCAAGTGTGCGATCGGACTGATTGAAGTCCTGGCCGCACCAGCCGAGCGGCGCCTCGCCTGCCGCGGCGCGCACGGCATCGCGGCTCTCGATGATGAACGCGCGTTCCTCGGCCTCTGTCATGCGGCTGCTGATGCGCCGCGTCGCGTAGGTACCATGCGCGAGGAAGCAGGCGTTGCGCCGCGTCAGTTCGTCCACCAACTCCGGATAGCGCTTCGCCGCTGCGGCGCCCAGCGCGACGCTCGGCGTCACGCCGAAGCGATCCAGCACGTCGAGCACGCGGAAGATGCCGACGCGCGCGCCGTATTCGCGCTGGCTCCAGGTCAGCCAGTCGGGGAAGAATTTGCCCAGTGGCGAAACGATGCGCGGATCCGGGTCGGCATCCTTCGGCGGATTCAACTCCCAACAATCCAGCACCAGCGTCACGGTGAACGCGATGCGCGCGCCGTCGGGCCAGTCGAAGCGCGGCGCCTCGGTCAGCGTGCGGAAGGCGTGATGCGCATGGTCCATGCCTGGCCGGCGCTGCTCGCCGACGGGCGGCGTTCTGGCGGGCTCAGCCATTGGCGGCCTCCCGTGCCGCGAGATGCGATTCGATCAGCGGCAGATGATGCGCGTTGAACCAGTCGGTGATCTCGCCGGCCGTGGTCAGCCAGACACCGGGATGCGACAGGATATACTCCATCGCCGCGCGGAACGCGCGGATGCGATGCGGCTGGCCCACCCAGTAGGGATGCAGCGCGATGCACATCACGCGCCCCTGTTCGGCGCCTTCCGCATACACGGTATCGAAATAGTCGCGGATCTGGTTGGCGAAGTCGTCCGCCTCCAGGCCGCGGCGGTTGATGATGACGTCGTTGATGTCCACCGAATACGGCATCGAGATCAGCTTGCCGGTTTTCACGTTCAACGGGAACGGCTGGTCGTCGTGATACAGATCGGCCGTGTAGTCGTAGCCGCATTCGGCGGCGAGCTCGAACGTGTCGAGCGTGTTGGTGATCGCGGGACTGAACCAGCCGCGCAGCCGCCGGCCGGTAAGGCGCAGGTGGATGTCCTTGCTCTCCTCCATCGCCGCGCGCTCCTCGTCGCGCGAGAAGTCCAGATGGTAGCGCGTGTTGTAGATGCCGTGCGACATGTACTCCCAGCCGCGCGACTCCATGGCGCCGAGGATTTCGGGGAAGTGCTCGAGCACCGCCATGTTGAGGCTGACGGTGCAGCGGATGCCGAGCGCATCGGTGACATCGAACAGCCGCCACAGGCCGACACGGTTGCCATAGTCGCGCTGTGTGTAGCCCAGGATGTCGGGATGCGGCGAGCGCGGCCAGGGATCACGCGTGCGGACATACTTGGGCAGGTACTCGTAGTGCTCGATGTTCGGCACCACCCACAGGGCCACGCGCGCGCCGTTCGGCCAGCGGAGCGGCGGGCGGTGCAGGATGGGCGAATAGGCGACGAGGTTCGGTTCCATGGCGCGCCTCCTGCGCGAGCGTAGGGATGACCGACGACCGGGTCCAGCATGGCAGGTTGCCAAGTCGCCGACCGGTTGGGCTGTTGACCAACTCGGACCTCTGCCGCATGCCTCTGGCCGGCGTTGGCAAGAGACCGACAAGGGGAGCACGCGATGGCCGACACACAGGCAATCTCCGATCTGCTCAAGCGGGCGACGGACGCCGGCGACGTGCCCGGTGTCGTCGTCGCCGCGGGGACCGCGGACGGCCCGATCTTTGTCGGAGGCTCCGGCGTGCGCGACGTGACGTCGGGCACGCCGATGACGCCGGACACGGTGGTGTGGATCGCGTCGATGACCAAGGCCGTCACCGGCGCCTGCGCCATGCAGCTCGTGGAACAGGGCAGGCTTTCGCTCGATGAGCCTATTGCGACGGTGCTGCCCGAATTGGCCAGGATGCAGGTGCTCGAAGGCTTCGCCCCGGATGGCGCGCCACGGCTGCGACCGGCACAGCGGCCGATCACGCTGCGCCATCTGCTGACCCACACCTCCGGCTGCGTCTACGACAGTTGGAACCCGGAGATGACCCGCTATCTGGCCGCCACCGGCACGCCGAGCATTTTGTCCTGCACCAATGCATCGCTGTCGGTGCCGTTGCTGTTCGAGCCCGGCGACCGCTGGGACTACGGCACCGGCATCGATTGGGCCGGCAAGGCGGTCGAGGCGGTCAGCGGACAGCGTCTCGGTCAATACATGCAGCAGAACCTGCTCCAGCCCCTCGGCATGACCGATACCGCGTTCAGGATCGGGCCGGCGCAGCGGCAGCGGCTGGCCAAGGTGCATAACCGCGTGCCGGAGGGCTTCGTCGCCACCGACCTGGAACTGCCGCAAGACCCCGAATTCGAAATGGGCGGCGGCGGCCTGTATTCGACCGCCAGCGACTATCTGCGCTTCACCCGCATGATCCTGAATGGCGGAACGCTCGACGGCACGCGGGTGCTGGCGCGCGAAACGGTCGCCGCGATGTCGGCGAACGCCATTGGCGATCTGGTCTGCCGGCCTCTGAAGACGGTTGCGCCGCCGGTGTCCAACGACGTCGATTTCATCGCCGGCATGAAGTGGGGGCTGAGCTTCCTGATCAATCCCGAGCCGTTGCCGACGGGCCGTTCGGCGGGATCGCTCGCCTGGGCGGGGCTGGCCAACTCGTATTTCTGGATCGACCCGGTAAGGCGCGTAAGCGGCGTCTACGCGACGCAGCTATTGCCGTTCTTCGACGCGATGGCCGTTCGGCTGTTCCAGGATTTCGAGGCGGCGGTCTATCGCCTGGCTTAAGGCGATCGTGTAACGAACCGGAAGGCGACGCCATGGACACGGCTATCGACGAAATCGCCGACGGCATCTACCGGCTTTCGACATACGCGCCGCAGGTCGCTCCACCGGCCGGCCTGACCTACAACGTGTTCCTCATTCCCGGTGACGAACCGCTGCTGTTCCATACCGGCAAGCGCGGCATGTTTCCCGGCCTGTCAGCGGCACTCGCGCGCGTGCTGCCGCTTGAGCGGCTGCGCTGGATCAGCTTCGCCCACTACGAGTCCGACGAGTGCGGCGCGATGAACGGGTGGCTGGCGGCCGCGCCGCGGGCAGAAATCGCCCACGGACAGACCGGATGCCGCGTATCGCTCAACGACATGGCCGACCGTGCGCCGCGCGCGCTGGCCGATGGTGAGGTCATCGACCTGGGTGGCGGCAGACGCGTGCGCTAGGTCGACACACCCCACATTCCGCACGGCTGGGAGGCCGGCGTGTTGTTCGAGGAAAGTTCCGGCATCCTGCTTTGCGGCGACCTGTTCACGCAGACCGGCAATGCGCCGGCGATCACCGGCGACGACATCGTGGGGCCTGCGATCGCGGCTGAGGATCTGTGACATCATGAGCGCGATCGATCTCGACATGAACCTGGAGCGTCGACCGAGCCGCCTAGGCGATCGGGGGGAGCTCACCATGTCGGGTAAGTTTCTGCCCCATCAGCGATACTGACCCGGAGCGAGGCATGGACTGCCAGGGAGCCTCGCCCGAGCCTAGCCCCAATGGACTGCCGCTGGTAAATTCGCCGCAACCGTGATGTGCGCAACGACCTTGACTGCGCCGTTATCAAGCCATTCGGGGATGTCGTTGTCAGTGCTCGGACGCGGAATCACCTCGCCTGCCGCGATCATGTCCTGTAGATGCAATGACAGTGCTTCCGCGGCGGCATTTGTGGCAGCTTCCACTGACACGCCGCTGCTGACGCAGCCCGGAAAATCCGGAAACACCACGTCAAAACCATCGCCGGAGGTGTCGGCGGTGTCTTGGATCACAATAGCAGGAAATCGCCAGCACGTCATGTCATCTCCGTCTCAAGGTCACTCCGCTCTGGCGCTCGATTGCGATCAAAGTGCCGATCTTGAGGTCTCTGCTGCCACGGAGCGGAACCGTCACGAAGCCGGGCCTGGCGGGATGGCGCAACTGCTGATGCGAGCCAGACGTCCGTATCTCAGCCCGCCGCCTTCAACACGGCAACGACCTCGCGAGCTTTCATGATACTTAATCGGGCCGGTCATGCGCGGCAAGCATCATTGTCCCGTCCCGCTAAAGCTCTGCACCAGGCTCCCCGACACCAGCCGCCAGCCGTCCACCATCACGAAGAAGATCAGCTTGAACGGCAGCGACACCACACTCGGCGGCAGCATCATCATGCCGAGACTCATCAGCACGCTTGCCACCACCATGTCGATCACCATGAACGGCAGGAACAGGAGGAACCCCATCTCGAACGCGCGGCGCAGCTCGCCCACCAGGAACGCCGGCACCAGAGCGCGCCATGGCGTGTCGTCGGCGACCGCCGGCGCGGGCAGATGCGCGATATCGAGGAAAAGCTGCAGGTCGGCAGGCCGCAGATTGGCGGTCATGAACTTGCGGAACGGCTCGATGGCGAGCCGCAGCCCCTCGATCTCGCCGACGCGTCCCTCGGTGAGCGGCAGCAGCCCCGTGGTCCAGGCGTCGTACAGCACCGGCTGCATGACGAAGAATGTCAGGAACAGCGCCAGCCCGATCAGCACCATGTTTGGTGGCGTGCCCTGGGTGGCGAGCGCACTGCGCAGCAGCGACAGCACGATCACGATGCGGGTGAAGGCGGTGACCATCACCAGCAGGCTCGGCGCCAGCGACAGCACGGTAACCAGCGCCGTGATCTGCACCAGACGCCCGGTGGCACCCGCCTCGCCAGCCGCACCGAGATCGATGTTCAGCGACTGCGCCCATGCCATCGCCGGCAGCAGCAGGCAACATACGATGACGGCCTTGCGCGACAGCATCATGGCGTCGGCCCGTCGGATTCGAGCCAGCCGACCACGATGTCCTCCGCGCCGCCGGTCAGCAGCAGGACGCGCCGCTTATCGCACCTGATCAGGTGCAGGCGTCGCCGTGCATCGAGTGCCAACACGTCCTGCACCGCAAGCGAAGCGCCGGAGGCCGGGCGTCGCGCCATGCCGCCGAACCGCGCCATGCGCCCGGCGAGCCAGATCAGTCCCAGTACCGCAACCAGCGCGGCGATGGCGGAGAGGATCGAGCTGCTTCCTATGACCATGGCGCGGCCTTTTGCCGGCGAGAAACGGGGTCAGCCGGATGGCGCGGCGCGCGCCGCCAGGACAAGCGACAGCGCCTCCATCGCGCTGGACAGCGCGATGAGCTGCGGGCGTACGCGGCGGCCTGTGTCAGGCGGCAGGTCGAGCGATTGGGCGCAAAGCAGACCGACCTCGCGGTCGAGGCCGATGAGTTCGATCGCACGGCCGGATTCCGCCAGAGCGCGGGCGACACCGATCGTCTGCGTCAGTGCTTCGGCCAGCGCGCGCACGTCGGCGAGCGGATCGCGTGTTTCGGCATCGGGCATCGCCGCCGATTAAACCGCAGCGCGATTACCGAACCATTTACCGCGGCACCGTCGTTCGATTAACCGCGTGTTCAACCCGGCGGAGCAGACTGTCGCGCATGGACCCGAAGCGCATCGGCCTGTTCGATCTGGCGGAGCGGCGGCTGGCCTGGGCCGATCGGCGCCAGACGGTGTTGGCGCAGAACATCGCCAACGCCAACACGCCGGGGTTCAAACCGCACGATGTCAGGTCTTTCGCCGCGACCCTCGGCGATGGCGGTATCGGGCCGGTCCGCACGCTACCCAATCATCTGGCAGGCACCACCGGCACGATGGCAGCCAAAGAGGTGGTCGATCGCACGCATATGCAATCGCCCGATGGCAACGCCGTCGCGCTGGACGAGCAGATCGTCAAGGTGGCGGACACCGAGACCACCCACGCGCTGGTGACAGCGATCTACCGCAAATACCTCGGCATGTTCGCCACGGCTTTGGGCCGTACTTCCTCAGGCTGATCGGAGTGTCGGCATGGATCTCGATACCGCACTCGGCATCGCGGCGAGCGGCATGGATGCGCAGACCAAGCGGCTGCGCGTGATCGCCGAGAACCTTGCCAACCAGGACACCACCGGATCGACGCCAGGCGCCGATCCGTACCGCCGCAAGACGGTAACGTTCGAAAACCGCCTCGACAGGCAACTCGGCACGGACACTGTGCGCGTGAAGCAGGTCGGCCGCGACGGCAGCGAATTCCCGCAGCGCTACGATCCATCCAATCCCGCGGCCAATGCCGATGGCTTCGTCAAGCAGCCGAACGTCAACAGTGTCATAGAGGTCATGGACATGCGCGAGGCCGAACGTTCCTACAGCGCCAATCTCGCCGTCATGCAGGCATCGCGCAGCATGCTGACGCGAACCATCGATCTGCTCAAATGAGCACCATCCCAACTATCGTCGTTACGCCTTCGGCCGCGGCCGATGCGTATGCACGCGTGGACCGCGGCGAGGTGGGCCAAAGCGCCGGCGATTTCGGCGCAACGCTGCAACGCGCGCTGCAAGACGGGGTGGACACCTTTCACGCGGCCGACGCCAAAGCGACGCAGGCGCTGACCGGCGGCGGCAGCCTCACCGATGTCGTCACCGCGCTGTCGCGCGCCGAACTCACGCTGCAGACGGCGACCACGATCCGCGACCGCGTGGTGCAGGCCTATCAGGACATCATGAAGATGCCGATCTGACCGTGAGGCCATGAACGACAGCGAAACCGCCCTACTGCTGCGCGACGGCATGCTGGTGATGCTGAAGCTGGGCGGCCCGCCACTGCTGGTGGCACTCGTCGTCGGCCTTCTGGTCGCACTGCTGCAAGCGATCACGCAGATCAACGAAGCCACTCTCGCCTTCGTCCCCAAGGCGCTGGCGCTCTGCGCGGCACTGGTGCTGCTGGGGCCGTTCATGCTGTCCACACTGTCGGGCTACACCCACGCGCTGCTCGACCGTCTGGTTGCCATCGGCGGTTCATGACCGCCGACGATGCCACGCTCCTCGCCACGCTGCCGGCGTGGGCATTCGGCTTCGTCCTGGTGATGGCACGCATCGGTGGGGCGATCACGCTGCTGCCGGGCCTGGGCGAGCCTGCGCTGCCGGCAATGCTGCGAGTGGGCCTCGCGCTCGCGATAACGGCGCTGCTGCTGCCGGAGATCGCGCCATCGATCCCTCCGGTGCCGGAGGCGAGCCTGCAGGCGGCCGGCATGATCGTGGCCGAGGGCGCCACCAGCCTCTGGATCGGGTGGCTGGCGCGGTTGCTGGTGCTGGCACTGCCGGTCGCCGGCCAGTTCATCGCGTATATGCTGGGAATCGCCAACGTGCTCCA
>JANWJK010000335.1 GCA_025452005.1 Acetobacteraceae bacterium
CTGTCGCGGTATGTCGATCTGGTGTCGACTAATGCGGCGAAGATCATGGGTTTGTATCCGCGGAAGGGTGCGCTTGCGGCGGGGGCGGATGCCGATATCTGCGTCTTGGATCCGGCGGACAAGCGGGTGATCCGCGCGCAGGACCTGCACGAGGCGGACTACACGCCGTGGGAAGGCCGCAAACTGGAGGCGTGGCCGTCCCTGACGATCCTACGCGGCAAGGTGGTGGTCGAGAACGGCACCTGGAAGGGTTCGCTGGCGGACGGCAAGTGGCAGCATCGCAAGATCGCCGCGGAGATGCTGGCAGGACCGACGCTGTAGGGATTTGGTGCTGGGATGAGTCTCCCCCTCCCCTTGCGGGAGGGGATAGGGGGAGGGGGCCGTGCCACCACCCCTACCCCCTCCCCCCACCCCCACCCGCAAGGGGAGGGGGAGAACTGGGCGGCGGAACTTCGCGGCCTGCTGCTCGACTGCATGAGGCTGTGGCAGGTCGATGCCACCGTCACGACGGTTGCCGAGGGGGTTGAGATCGTCGCGACGGACGGCACATTCCTCGTGCAACGGTCGCCGCGAGAGATGCGTCCGGTGCGATGGTTGCTGCAAACGCCGGAACGCCGCGCCGCCGATAGGCCGCCACGCGCCGTGCCATCCATCGTTGCGCTGCTTGCTTCCTTGCGGAATGCACTTGGCGCCGAAGGCGGCAACAAACTCAGGATCGGAACACCGGCACCATGAAACAGGATGAACGCAACCTGCCGCTTTCCACCGACAGCGCAGAGGCAGTCACGCAGTTCGACCGCGCGGTGGAGCATTTCCTGAAGTTTCATGCCGACACCATGGCGCTGGCAGGCGGCGCACTGGCTGCTGACCCCGACTTCGTCATGGGACACTGTCTCAGGGCGTATCTGCTGCTGATCGCAGCCAATCCGGCCAATCGGGCACAGATCGATGCGACGTTGGCGCGTGCGCGGGCCGGCGCGGCAACCATCACCACGCGCGAACGGATGCATCTCGCCGCCGCTGAAGCCTGGCATAGCGGGTCGCTCGACGACTCCTTTTCGGTCTGGCGGCAGATCCTGGACGCCGATCCGACCGATCTGCTGGCGTTCCGTATCTGCGACACCATCTGGTTCCGCCACGGCCAGACGCAGCCGATCCTCGAGCAGGCCGATCGCGTCACGCCGCGCTGGTCGGCCGATCTGCCCGGTTACGACTGTGCGCAGACCATCTGGGCGTTTGCCCACGAGGAGGTCGGCGACACCAAGGGCGCCGAGAAGGCGGTGGATGCGGCGCTGGAACGCGACGCGACGAACTACTTCGCGCACCATGTGAAGGCGCACGTCATGGACACCGACTGCCGGGCGCGCGAGGGCAGCGACTGGCTCGGCGCGCAGGTGGTCAACTGGTCGCTGGGCAACAACCTGATCCATCATCTGTGGTGGCATCGCGCGCTGCTGCGCCTCGACCTCGGCGAAGTGGACGCCGTGATGGCGAGCTACGACCAGGACATCCGCAACTTCGACGACCCGATGACCAAGGCGACGCCCGACCATTACGTCGATCTGCAAAACGCGGCAGCGCTGCTGTGGCGGCTGGAGCAGCACGGCCTCGATGTCGGCGACCGCTGGCAGGAACTCGCCGACAAGGCCGAGGCGCGGATTGGCGAAGTGGGCCACCTGCTCATGGTGCCGCATTTGATGCTGGCGCTGGTCGCCACCGGGCGCGACGCGGCGGCGGCCAGGTTCGTGGCCGCGCTGCGCGAACTTGCCGCCGACCCCACGCTGTGGACGGCAACGGCGATCGCCGACGTGGTCATTCCGGTATGCGAGGCAGCGCAGGCGCACCGCCGCGGCGATCATGCCCGGGTTGTGGATCTGCTGGCGCCACGCCAGGCGCAAATCCGCCTGCTTGGCGGCAGCAACGCGCAGCGCGATATGTTCTTCCAGATGCTGATCGACTCGGCGATGAAGGCGGACCGCCGCGACGTGGTCACGGCGATGATCGCGCACGAAACGGCCACGCGCGCCGCGCCGCCAACGCAACGCGCGGGTTACGCAGCGGCAGCGCGGTGGCTCCAGTAAGCAATCCGACGCGGGATAATGCTCCACGTGCCGTGCGGTGCCCACCCCGTCATGGCCGGCGCAGGCCGGCCATCCACGTCTTGCTGATCACAGCAAGGAAAAACGTGGATACCGACCTGCGTCGGCATGACGGGTGAACGGATCGCCGTTCCACCAGCCGGCTCGGTTGGCGCTCAGGTAAAGGTCGGAAACAGCTCCAATGCCTTCCGATCGTCCTCACGGACACGGTCGGCCGCTGTATTGAAGAAGTTCTGCGAACGGTCCGCCAGCACGCGGTGATCGTCGCAGGCAAGCTCGGCCGGCCTGGTGCATCCGGGTGCCAGGGAAAAGAGCGTCGTGTGGTTATCCACGTTACGAATGTCGCCGGGCACATTGTACCGGAGAGCGATCAGCCATTCGCCTCTCGACAACGCCGTGGCAACCCCATCCTTGATAGAATCCCAGCGTTCGTTCCAATAGCGCTGGCGGTCGATCTCCTGTGCACGACGCATCTTGAACGTCGTGATGTCCAGCGAAAGCTCCTGGAAGCCGTTCCTTCCGAAGTAGGAGATGCGGGTGAACGGACCGATATGCGAGGTGGTTGGCATCGACGGACTCCCCATGTGGAATGTGGCGAGCCTTGTCGCAGCCCGCGCCCTAATCCGCGCCGTCACTGCCTGCTAATCGCGCCGAATGGCCGCTAATCGTTGCTAAGCCTGTCATTGTGACGGTCGAACGGGTCCGGTATCACAGGGACGCATGAAAGCGGGGTCGACATTCATCTTTGGCGAGTTCCGGTTCACGGTTCCTCGGATGGAACTGACCAGAGAGGGTGTCGCCGTGCCACTCGGCTCCCGCGCCGCGGAGATCCTGCTGTTCCTGATCCGCCACGCCGGCGACGCGGTCCACAAGAATGCCCTGTTGGGCGCGATCTGGCCCGATCGAGTGGTCGAGGAGAACAACCTCACCGTCCACATGGCGGCACTGCGTCGCGCACTCGGCGACAACACGACGAGCACGCGCTTCATCCGTACCGAGCCAGGCCGCGGTTACCGGTTCGTCGCCGCGGTGCAGGAGGATGTCGCCGCGCCGGCGACAGCAGCCGGCGGCCCGGCCGGCGCGGGACGCGGGAAGCCGTCGATTGCCGTCCTGCCGTTCGACAACATGAGCGGCGATCCCGATCAGGCCTTCTTCGCCGATGGCATGGTCGAGGACGTCATCACCGAACTCTCGCGCAACCGGGCGCTGTTCGTCGTCGCGCGGACGTCGAGCTTCAGCTACCGCGGCCGATCGATCGACATCAGGCAGGTCGCCGCCGATCTTGGGGTGCGCTACGTGCTGGAGGGCAGCGTACGGCGCGGCGCGGGGCGTGTGCGGGTGAATGCGCAGTTGATCGACGCTGAGTCCGGCGCGCACGTCTGGGCCGAGCGATACGATCGCGAGTTCAACGACATCTTCGCGGTACAGGATGAGATCACCCGCGCCGTGAGCATGGCGATCGGCCCGGCGGTTTCCGATGCCGAACAGGTCCGCGCGACGCGGGTGTTGCCGGCAGCCCTGGACGCCTGGGAGGCCCTCCATCGAGGCCTGTGGCATCTCGAACGCGTCACGTCGGAATCGAATGCGATCGCGCGTGAGTTGTTCGAGCAATCGATCGCGATCGATCCGCAATTCGCCCAGCCGCATGCGTGGCTGGTGCACACCTATCTCAACGAAATCTATCTGTTCCATACCCTCGACAACGCGACAGCCGTCGCGCGCGCCGAACAGCATGGACTACGGGCGGTGGCGCTGGACCCCAATGACGCCACGGCGCACGCAGCGCTGGCTTGGGCGGCATCTGCCATAGGCGATGCGGCCGCCGGGTTGGCGCGGGCCGATCGGGCGTTGACGATCAATCCGAACCACCTCGAGGCGCACCGCTGCCGGACCTCCAATCTGATCTGGCTCGGCCGGTTGGAGGAAGCGCGCGAGGTGGCCAATCTATGCCTGCGCCTCGGCCCCCACGATGCGCGGAGCTGGATCAGCCTGCATCACCTGCTCCTCACCGGCTACCTGCTGGGGGATTACCCGTTCGCCGTGGAGGTCGGGTCTCGGCTGTTGGACGCGCGTCCGGCGGCATCTCTGCCCTATCGGTGGCTTGCCGCGGCATTCGGACAGGTGGGCCGGATCGACGAAGCGCGATCCGTGCTGCGACGTGCTGTCCCGGTCGTGGCGCCGCTGACTATCGGGGAGTACCTGAACGAACGGGGGCCTTGGCTGACCGATGCATATTACGCCCATTTGTCGGAGGGGTTGCGGCAAGCCGGATGGATTCTTGACACCCCCGTTACCCCCCTGTAGCAAGCCCCCGCCTTCCGGCGGGGCCTCCTGCCAGGAGCGGACATGAGCGAGGAATCGGGCGAGGAAGAGCCTCCCTCCTTCGAGGAGAGGCTGAAGGCAGCCCGCGGCAGGCAGGGGCTCGACGCCCCGCAGCCCTTGTCGGCCCGGAATTCCGGCGACATCGGCGGCATGAGTCCCTGGGGGATCGGCCTGCGGGTGGGCGTCGAGCTGGTCTCGGCCCTGGTGGTGGCGGTCGCCATCGGCTACGGGCTCGATTACCTGCTCGGCACGCGACCCATCCTGACCGCAGTGTTCGTCCTGCTGGGCGGCGCGGCTGGAATACTCAATGTCTGGCGCCTGTTCGCGCCACGACCGACACGGGGACCAAAGGTCCGGGACGGGGGACGATAGTGGCGGCCGGAGGATCGATCGACGCGATGGGCCAGTTCAAGCTGGAACCCGCGCTGGGCCATATCGGCGCCTCGGTGAATTTCACCCAGGCCAACCTGATGATGGTCGTCGCCGGCGTGCTGACCTTCGGTCTGCTGTGGCTGGGCATGCGGCCGCGCGCGATGGTGCCGGGGCGGCTGCAATCAGCCGCCGAGATGGCCTACGAGACCGTGC
>JANWJK010000336.1 GCA_025452005.1 Acetobacteraceae bacterium
GCTGGGCCTGGTGGTGTGCGCCCGTGGCGCGCCGGTGTACCACACCGAGATCGACCGCTCGCGACTGTCGCTCGACCTGTCGTCGCGGGGGCGGGCCTCCCTGAGGGCGGCGCGCCGCCGCGCCGGAAATCGCCGCTATCAGCCGCGTCCCCTTAGCCTGTGGAGCGTGCAGCAGGCGCTCCAGCGTCTCGGTGCGCTGTTGGGCAGCCTGCCCGACTGGACCAGCCTGGACCAGTTCCTGCCCGCGATTCCCGGCGGTCCGATCGAGCGGCGTGCCGCGTTCGCCAGCACGTTGCTGGCGGGGCTGGAGCTTGCCCGCAACGGCACGCTGCGGCTGCGCCAGGAGCACGCGTTCGGCCCGATCCTGGTGCGCCGCGCCGCGGGCGGGCTAGAGGAGGGTGCATGACCGAGGACGAGGCCCTGCGACTGGCCGAGGCGCTGGTGTTCGCGAGCGCCGGCCCGGTCGGTCCGCGCGCACTGTCGCAGCTCCTGCCGGAGACGCTGGACGCCGATGCGGTGATCGCCGGGCTGCGTGAGCGCTACGCCGGACGCGGCGTCGAGCTGGTCGAGGTCGGCGGCGGCGTGCAGTTCCGCACCGCGCCCGACCTCGCACCGCTGCTGCGCAAGGTGGTCGAGGTGCCCCGTCGCCTGCCGCGTGTGGCAATGGAGACGCTGGCGATCATCGCCTACCACCAGCCCGTGACGCGGCCGGAGATCGAGGAGATCCGCGGCACCAGCCTGTCGCAGCAGACGCTGGACGCGCTCCTGGAGGCCAACCTGATCGCGCCCAGGGGCCGCCGGGAAAGCCCCGGCCGGCCGACATTGTGGGGGACCACGCCACAGTTCCTCGCGCAGTTCGGACTGAACGACCTGCGCGAGCTGCCGCGACGCGAGGACCTGCTGCTCGAGCCGCTGCCGCTCGACTCCCTCTCCCGCAATGCGGGGGAGGGTGGGGAGGCGGCATTGCCTGCCGAGGCACCCTCTCCCCAACCCTCTCCCGCTGTGCGGGAAAGGGAGACGTAGGCCACTGGCTTCCGACCACTGACCGCTGCTAACTGTCACCATGTTCGATTTTGCCTGGTCGGAGCTGGCCTTGATCGCCGTGGTCGCGATGATCGCGATCGGGCCGAAGGACATGCCGGCTGCGATCCGCGCGGTGACCGGCTGGGTGAAGAAGGCGCGGCGGATGGCCGCCGAGTTCCAGACCCATGTCGACGAGATGGTGCGCGAGGCTGATCTGAGCGAGGTACGCGCCTCGATCAACGAGAGTCGCAACTTCGACATTCGAGGCGAGATCGAGAAGACGGTCGACGCGGATGGCTCGATCCGTTCGGCGTTCGCGTCCGATCCGCTGGCACCGGCCACGCCCGCGGCAACGTCCGTCGAGGAGATCGCCGTCGCCGAACCTGTGGTTGCGGAGATCGCACCGCCGGAGGAAGCGGTCGCGATCGCCGCAACGCCGTGCACGCCGCGGGCGCCGGCCTTCGTGCCGCCGAACCTCGTGCTGCCGTTGCCGCCGGTGGACGCGGGCGAGCCCGAGCCGCCGGCATTCATTCCACCGGATGTCGCGCGGCAGCACCGCGCGCGTCCCCCAGCCTGACCGTCGATCATGGCCGATATCGAGGAAGAAGACCCGATCGACGACAAGCCGATGCCGCTGCTCGATCACCTGATCGAGTTGCGCCGCCGGCTCATGTGGTCGATCGGCGCCTTCATCATCTGCTTCATGGGGTCGTACTACTTCTCCAGCCGCATCTACTTCTTCCTGGCCGAGCCGCTGGCGACCGTGCTGCGCGAACAGGGCAATCCCGATCCGCACCTGATCTACACGCAGCTCTACGAGGCATTCTTTACGCGCATCAAGGTGGCGTTCTTCGCCGGCGCGTTCATCGCGTTCCCGATCATCGCCAACCAGCTCTGGCTGTTCGTCGCCCCCGGTCTGTACCGCAGCGAGAAGCGCGCGATGCTGCCGTTCCTGGCGGCGACGCCGGTGCTGTTCCTGCTCGGCGCGGCGCTGGCGTACTACTTCGTGTTCCCATTCGCCTGGCGGTTCTTCGCCAGCTTCCAGGATCCGACCGGCGGCGGCGGCGTGCCGATCGAGCTGCTGCCGCGCGTGTCCGAGTACCTCGACCTGGTGATGAAGCTGATCTTCGCGTTCGGCCTGACGTTCGAGCTGCCGGTGCTGCTGACCTTGCTGGCGAAGGTCGGGATCATCTCGTCGAAGGGGCTGAAAAGGTTCCGCCGCTATGCCTATGTCGGCATGTTCGTGATCGCCGCGATCCTGGCGCCGCCCGACGTGATCACACAGACCGGATTGGCAGTGCCGCTGATCGCGCTTTACGAAATCTCCATCCTGGCGGCGAAGCTGGTGGAGCCGAAACCGGTCGAGGTATAGTTTTCATCACTCCCCCTCCCCTTGCAGGAGGGGTTGGGGGGAGGGGGCGGTGGGTCCGTCAACGGCCCCCTCCCCCCAACCCCCTCCCGCAAGGGGAGGGGGAGTCTTTGGGGTGCAGTCATGCATGACATCCGCGCGGTCCGGAGCGATCCCGTCGGCTTCGATGCCGCGCTTGCGCGGCGTGGCCTGGCGCCGGTGTCGTCGGATCTGCTGGCGCAGGATGCCGACAGACGCGCCGCCCTGACCGCGCTGCAGGAGAAGCAGGCGCGGCGCAATGCGCTGGCGCGCGAGGTGGGGCAGGGCAGGCGCAGCGGCGTCGATACGTCCGTCCTGGAAGCCGAGGCGACGGCGCTGCGCGATGACATGGAGGCGCTGGAGAAACGCGTCCCCGTACTGGACGAGGCGATCAGGCGGGTGCTGGAGAGCCTGCCCAACGTGCTCGATCCCGCGGTGCCCGACGGTCCGGACGAGACTGCCAACGTCGTCCTGAAACAGCATGGCGAGCCGCGCGATCTCGGGTTCCAGCCGAAACAGCATTTCGAGCTGGGCGAGGCGCTCGGCATGATGGATTTTGCCGCCGCGGCAAAGATCGCCGGTGCGCGCTTCGTCGTGCTGCGCGGTCCGCTGGCACGGCTGGAACGCGCGCTCGGCCAGTTCATGATCGATCTGCATACGCGCGAGCACGGTTACACCGAGTACGTCGTGCCGTCGCTGGTGAACGACGCGACTGCGTATGGCACCGACAAGCTGCCGAAGTTCGCCGACACGCTGTTCCAGACCACCGATGGGCGCTGGCTGATCCCGACGGCCGAGGTGCCGCTGACGGCGCTGGTGATGGGCGACATCCTGGCGGAGAAGGATCTGCCGATGCGCGTGACGGCGCTGACCGACTGCTTCCGCTCGGAGGCGGGCGCGGCAGGGCGCGACACGCGCGGCATGCTGCGCCAGCATCAGTTCCGCAAGGTGGAGATGGTGTCGATCGTGCATCCCGACCGCAGCGCCGACGAGCACGAGCGCATGACGCTGTGCGCGGAGAAGGTGCTGACCTTGCTGGAGGTGCCGTTCCGCCGTGTCGTGCTGGCGTCGGGCGATACCGGGTTCGGCGCGGCGAAGACCTACGATCTGGAGGCCTGGCTTCCAGGGCAGCAGACCTGGCGCGAGATCAGCTCCTGCTCCAACACGCGCGACTTCCAGGCGCGGCGGATGAACGCGCGGTTCCGCTCCGCCGACGGCAAGACCGTCGCGCATCTCCATACGCTGAATGGCTCAGGTGTGGCGCTGGGGCGCGCGCTGATCGCGGTGCTGGAGAACCACCAGCAGGCGGACGGCTCGATCCTGATCCCCGAGGTGGTGTGGCCGTACATGGGCGGCATCGAGCGCATCGCGCGGGACTGACATGAGAATCGCCACGCTGGAGACCGGCCTCTACCGCATCGCGCTGCCCGTTGCGCTGTCGGATTCCACCCACGGCACGATCACGCATTTTGAGCTGATCACCGCGCGGCTGCGCGATACCGATGGTGCCGAGGGGGTCGGTTATACCTACACGGTCGGTGCAGGCGGCGCCGCGGTGCACGCACTGATCGACCAGGGGCTGCGGCCTGTGCTGCTCGGCGCCGATGCCGAGAACACCGAGGCGCTGTGGCAGAAGATGTGGTGGCATCTGCACTACGGCGGCCGCGGCGGCTCCGTGAGTCTCGCGGTGTCGGCCTGCGACATCGCATTGTGGGACATGAAGGCGCGGCGGTTCGGCACGCCGCTGTGGCGGCTGCTGGGCGGGTTCGATCCCGTCGTGCCCTGCTATGCCGGCGGCATCGATCTGGATTTCCCGCTCGATGCGCTGCTGCGGCAGACCGATGAGAACCTGGCCAAAGGGTTTCGCGCGATCAAGATGAAGGTTGGGCGCACGCGGCTGTCCGAGGACGTGGAGCGGGTGCGTGCGATGCGGGCGCATCTTGGGCAGGACTTTCCGCTGATGGTGGATGCCAACATGCGCTGGACGGTGGATGAGGCGATCCGTGCCGCGCGCGCCTTCCAGGACAGCAACCTGGTGTGGTTGGAAGAGCCGACGATACCGGACGACGTCGAGGGTCACGCGCGCATTGTGCGCGACGGCGGCGTGCCGATCGCGACCGGCGAGAACCTGCACACGCTGCATGAGTTCAAGGCGATGATCGCGGCGGGCGGGGTGACGTTTCCCGAGCCGGATGTGACGAACTGTGGCGGCGTGACGGTGTTCATGAAGGTGGCGCATCTGGCCGAGGCGTACAACCTGCCGCTCACCTCGCACGGGGTGCATGACCTGACGGTGCATCTGCTCGCGGCGGCGCCGAACCGGTCGTACCTGGAGGTGCATGGGTTCGGGCTGGACCGCTACATCGCCGAACCGCTGGTCATCCGGGAGGGCAACGCAATCGCGCCGGAGCGTCCTGGGCACGGCGTTGATTTCGATTGGGCGGCGTTGGGCAGGCTGTGACGGTGCCGGGCAGGTTCACTTTCAGTGCAGACGGACGCATTGCCCAAGTGTCATTGCGAGCGTAGCGAAGCAATCCCCATCGACGTGAGCAACGTGATGGAGATTGCTTCGCTTCGCTCGCAATGACATGGGGTGAGCACCGCTTTCGCGCCCCAGCTTGGTTGCAACAGACGTCCAGGAGACCCAGCATGTCCCAGCCAAGAACCGGCGGATGTCTGTGCGGCGCGATCCGTTATGAAACCGTCGGAGACCCCGTCTTCACCCTGCGCTGCCATTGTCGCGACTGCCAGCGTCAAAGCGGCGCAGCGCATGTTCCCGCCGCCCGCGTGCCCAGCGCCGGGTTCCGCATCCTCCAGGGCACACCCAGGCGATACGCAACGAAGGCAGACAGCGGCAACGAAATCATCCGCGTCTTCTGCGGCGATTGCGGTACGCCGCTCTATGTACAGGTTGCGACCCGCCCGGATCGTGACCGGACCATAAGTGGCGATTGCCATTTGGCGTTCCCAAATAGTCTCGACCGAGATTGCTTCGTCGCTTCGCTACTCGCAATGACATGGGAGCGA
>JANWJK010000337.1 GCA_025452005.1 Acetobacteraceae bacterium
GCAAGCGAATGCCCCTTCATGTCGTCGAGCGTCTTGATCCCGGAATCGGCGCGCACGACCATCACCGAGTAGTAGTATGTCGAGCCGTCCTTCTCGGTCGGCACCACCACGGGTTCGAGGCATTTGCAGTCGAGCCATGCGCCGGCAAAACCGGAGGCACCGAACTCAGCCGCCTCCAACTGCCCGGCGGCAATGCCCTGCATCACGCCGGCATAGTCCGCCGCCGGGAACAGCTTCACCGGCATGCCGAGCTGCTGCGACAACAACGCCTGGAACTTGTCGTAGCGCGCGAGCCGGTCCTGGGTGTTCTCGCCGCCCAGGATGCCGACGCGGAATTCCTTGATCTTGTCCTCGGCGTGCGCGCAGGCGAGGCCAAAGCCGAGCGTGGCGGCAAGCGCCGCTATGGCATATCGGCGAAGCATGTTGTCATCCCCCTGGTTTGCGTAGATCGGTCAGGCTTGTGCGAAGGCCGGCAGCCCGCCGGGGACTGCGATGCTGGTGGACGTGATGCTCTCGTCCAGCGCGTGATCCGCCGTTCCATAGATCGACCGCACCGCCGCCTCGTCCAGCGTCTCGGGTGCGCCGTCGAACACGATGCGCCCCTGCGCCATGCCGACGATGCGGTCGCAGTAGGCGCGCGCGGTATCCAGCGTGTGGAGGTTGCACAGCACCATGATGCCGTCGCGCCGGTTGATGTCGCGCAGCGCGTCCATCACCAGCTTGGCGTTCATCGGATCGAGCGAGGCGATCGGTTCGTCGGCGAGCAGGATGCGCGGCTCTTGCATCAGCGCCCGCGCGATCGCCACCCTCTGCTGCTGCCCGCCCGACAGCGCGTCCGCGCGATTCAGCGCGAGGTCGGCGATGCCGAGCCGGTCGAGGGCGAGGATCGCCAGCGCACGCTCGCGCGCGGTGAACAGCTTCAGCAGCGCGCGGGACGTCGGTATCCGGTTCAGCCGTCCGGCCAGCACATTGGTCAGCACATCGAGCCGCGGAACGAGGTTGAACTGCTGGAAGATCATCGCGGCGCTCGCGCGCCAGGCGTGCAATGCGCTGCCGTGCAGCCTGGTGATGTCGCGGCCATCGAACAGCACGCGTCCTTCGCTCGGCTCGATCAGCCGGTTCACCATGCGCAGCAGCGTCGATTTCCCGGCGCCCGACCGTCCGATGATGCCGACCATCTGGCCCGCCGGTATTCCCAGCGTGGCGGCGTCCACCGCGATCCGCTCGCCGAAGCGGCGCGTCACCTTGTCGAGTTCGAGCATTCAGCCCCCAACGGCAGGCGACGGGCATAGCCCGCGGCTCATGACAGAACGATGTAGCTACTGTGAACAGGCCATGTCAGCCGTCAAGCATTGCGCCGCCGGTGCGCCGGCCCGTGATTGTGCAGGTTCATCGCGGTGTTGATCAGCGCGAGATGCGAGAACGCCTGCGGGAAGTTGCCCAAATGCCGGCGCGCGCGCGGGTCATACTCCTCGGCCAGCAGCCCGACATCGTTGCACAGGCCGAGCAGCCGCTCGAACAGGGCCCGCGCCTCGCGCTTGCGCCCTTGCAGGATCAGGTTGTCGGCGAGCCAGAAGCTGCACGCGAGGAACACGCCCTCGCCCGGCGGCAGCCCATCCACCGCCTCGTGCGTGCGATAGCGCAGCACCAGACCATCCACCGTCAGCTCGCGCTGGATTGCAGCGACCGTGCCCTTGATGCGCGGATCCTCCGGCGGCAGGAAGCCCACCAACGGCAGCAGCAGCAGGCTCGCGTCCAGCGCGTCGCCGCCGTAATACTGCACGAAGCTCCGCTTCTCTGCGTTGTAGCCTTCGCGACAGACCGAGTCGTGGATCTGCTGGCGCAGCACGTGCCACTGCTCGAGCCTTCCCGGCATGCCGAATTCCTCGGCGCCGCGGATCGCGCGGTCCACCGCCACCCAGGCCATCACCTTGGAAAAGGTGAAGTGCCGCTGGCCGCCGCGTACCTCCCAGATGCTCTCATCCGGCTGGTCCCAGATTTCCGCGAGATGCGTGACGAGTGCGCGCTGGATGCCCCAGCTTGAATGCGGCCGCGCCAGGCCGAGATGCATCTCTTGGTACAGCGCATCCATCAGTTCGCCGTACACGTCGAGCTGCAACTGCGCGCTCGCCGCGTTGCCGATGCGCACCGGCCGCGCGCCGCCATAGCCGGCGAGCCACGGGACCTCCCACTCCATCAGCCAGCGCTCGCCTGCGAGGCCGTACAGCGTCTGGATCTGTGCCGGCGTGCCCGCGACGCTGCGCCGCAACCAGGCGCCCCAGGCCTGCGCCTCCTCGCGATAGCCGCCATGCATCAGCGCGAGCAGAGTGAACGTGGCGTCGCGCAGCCAGCAATAGCGATAGTCCCAGTTGCGCTCGCCACCGGGCAGTTCCGGCAGGGAGGTGGTCGGCGCCGCGACGATGCCGCCGGTCGGGTAGTAGGTGAGCGCCTTCAGCGTCAACAGCGAGCGCACGACCTGTTCGCGCCATTCGCCCTGATACAGACAGCGCGACGACCACGACACCCATCCGGCATCGATTTCCTCCAGCGCCGTGAGGGCATCCGGCGCCACCGGATCGTCGAGATGCGAATGGCCGTGCGACAAGGTGAACGGAACGCGTTGCCCGGCGGCGACGGTGAACTCGCCGATCGTGGTGAGCTTCTCGCCGCGCAGTTGCGCACCGCTGTGCAACACAACCACATCGGGCCCGGCAATCGCACGCAGTCCCGTGTTGCGCTGGAGATGCGTCACCCACGGCACCGCGGAGCCGTAATCGAACCGCAATGCCAGGTCGAGGCGCATGGGCACATGACCGCTGCGGCCCTCGACGATCCGCACCACCGACGAACTGCCGGTGGCGGCGGTCATGAAGTCGATCAGCGCGACGCTGCCTTCCTTGGTTTCGAATACCGTCTCCAGGATCATCGTGCCGGGCCGGTACTGCCGGCGGACATTCACCGGCGGCGTGGCGGGGGCGATCCGCCAGCGCCCGTTGTCGGGCGTGCCGACCAGCGCGGCAAAGCAGGCCGGGCTGTCGAAGCGCGGCCAGCACAGCCAGTCGATCGAGCCGCCGCGGCTGACCAGCGCGGCGCTGTGGCAGTCACCGATCATCGCGTAATCTTCGATCCGCGCCGCGTAGCTCGGGGCGGCGGCGGGCGGCGGATCGCGCGGGTTGTCCTGGGATTGTTCGGGCGGGCCGGAGCCGGGCGGACTGGCCATCAGGTCGCGCGTCCCCAGATCCGGCCTTGCGCCGTGGTGCAGAGCGCCGCCAAGGCCAGCGGACGGAACCGGATTGGTATAGCTCGAACGATCATGCTGACATCCTTGCCTTACATTGTTGCCGGAATATGTGAGCGCCCTGCCGGGTTGCGATGTCCGGTGGCCGCCTCACGCAGCAGTGCGATGACCTTGACTTTCGCGGATTTACTCCTGATACCCGGCTCGTTACGCGCGGATTGTCGTCGGCTCGGCGGCATCCCGCGAAGGCGCTGTGCCGCAGCGCCGCGACAAGCCAGCGACTGGACCAGATTTGAACGATAGCACGACCGCCCCGGCGGAATCGACCGAACACGCGCCGATCGTCGTTGCCGAACCGATCAGCGAAGAAGCCCCGCGCCCGATATTTGCCGATCTCGGCCTGTCCGAGTCGGTGCTGCGCGCCATCGCCGAGATGGGCTACCTCCATCCCACGCCGATCCAGGAGCAGGCGATCCCGTTCGTCCTCATGGGCCGCGACGTACTCGGCGCGGCGCAGACCGGCACCGGCAAGACGGCGAGCTTCACCCTGCCGATGCTGGATATCCTGACCGGCTCGCGCGCGCGGGCGCGCATGCCGCGCAGCCTGATCCTGGAGCCGACTCGCGAACTGGCATTGCAGGTGGCCGAGAACTTCGTCCAGTACGGCAAGTATCTGAAGCTGACGCACGCGCTGGTCATAGGCGGCGAAAGCGTGACGGACCAGCGCGACGTGCTGATGCGCGGCGTCGATGTGCTGATCGCCACGCCCGGCCGGCTGATCGACATGTTCGAGCGCGGATCGATCCTGCTGTCGGATTCGAAGATCCTGGTGATCGATGAAGCCGACCGCATGCTGGACATGGGATTCATCCCGGACGTCGAGCGTATCGTATCGCTGCTGCCGCGCAACCGTCAGACGCTGTTCTTCAGCGCGACGCTGTTTCCCGAGATCCGCCGACTGGCGGACGCGTTCCTGTCCAATCCGAAGGAGATCTCGGTTTCGCGCCCGGCTTCGGTGGCGACCACGATCACCGAGGGACTGGTCCTGGTGGCCGAGCACGACAAGCGCGAGGCGCTGCGGCGGCTCATCCGCACCCAGAAGGTGCAGAACGCGCTGATCTTCTGCAATCGCAAGCGCGACGTGGATATCCTGTACAAGTCGCTGACGCGGCATAAGTTCGATGTGGGCGCGCTGCACGGCGATATGGCGCAGACCGTGCGCTTCGCGACGCTGGAGAAGTTCAAGGCGAACGAACTGCGGCTGCTGGTGTGCAGCGACGTGGCTGCCCGCGGCCTGGACATCGGCGGGCTGTCCCATGTGTTCAACTTCGACGTGCCACACCACGCCGAGGATTATGTGCACCGCATCGGCCGGACCGGCCGCGCCGGATTGGAGGGCCGGGCCTTTACCATCGCGATGCCCGATGACCGCGAGGCGATCGAGGCGATCGAGAAGCTGACCGGCCACCCGATCCCGCCGTTCATCGTCGAGGGTCTGGATCCGGTCGCATGGTCGGAAACCGACGGCCGTCGCCGCCGCGGCCGCACGGTGCGCCCGAGTGCGCCGGTGCGGGAGAGGGCACCGGCACGCAGGAAAGCGGCACCCCCGAAACCGGCAGCCCCGAAACCGGCAGCCCCGAAACCGGCACCCCCTCTCCAGCCCTCCGCTGCGCGGGAGAGGGAGTTTGTCGCTGCTGTTCCCTCACCCGCGCAGCGGGGGAGGGCTGGGGAGGGGGCGCCGGGCGTAACCGGTTTCGGCAACGACCTGCCGGCCTTCATGCTGCTGCGCCCGCGCGGCGCGACCAAACCGGCGGTCGACGACGGAGACGGCGAGGCATGAAATTCACGCCCTTCCAATGGGACGATGCGCTGCATCTCGACCAGCAGTTGACCGAGGAGGAGCGCGCGATCCGCGATGCCGCGCGCGAATACTGCCAGGAGAAGCTTCTCCCGCGCGTGATCGAGGCGAACCGCCACGAAGTGTTCCATCGCGAGATCATGAACGAGATGGGCGAGATGGGCTTCCTCGGGGCCACGCTGGAAGGCTACGGCTGCGCCGGTGTGAACTACGTCAGCTACGGACTGATCGCGCGCGAGGTCGAGCGCGTGGATTCAGGCTACCGCTCGGCCTTCTCGGTGCAGTCGTCGCTGGTGATGTATCCGATCTGGGATTTCGGCTCCGATGCACAGCGGGAGAAATACCTTCCCAGGCTGCGCAGCGGCGAGTGGGTCGGCTGCTTTGGCCTGACCGAACCGGATGCAGGTTCAGATCCGGCGTCGATGCGCTCCCGCGCGAAGCGGGTCGATAGCGGATATGTGCTGAACGGGTCGAAGACCTGGATCACCAATTCGGCGATCGCCGACGTGTTCGTGGTATGGGCGAAGGACGATGCCGGCGACATCCGCGGGTTCATCCTGGAAAAGGGCATGAAGGGGCTGAGCGCGCCGAAGATCGAGGGCAAGTTCTCGCTGCGCGCCTCGGTCACCGGGATGATCATGATGAACGACGTCCTGGTGCCCGAGGACGCGATGCTGCCCAAGGTCAAGGGGCTGCGCGGGCCGTTCTCCTGCCTGAACAATGCGCGCTATGGCATAGCCTGGGGTTCGTTGGGGGCCGCCGAATTCTGCTGGCAGGCGGCGCGCGAGTACACGCTCCAGCGGATCATGTTCGGCCGGCCGCTGGCGGCTACGCAGTTGATCCAAAAGAAGCTGGTGGACATGCAGACCGAGATCACTCTCGGCCTGCAATCGGTGCTGCGGCTCGGGCGGCTGATCGATGACGATAACGCGGCACCCGAGATGATCAGCCTGCTGAAGCGCAACAACTGCGGCAAGGCGCTGGAAATCGCCCGAACGGCACGCGACATGCACGGCGGCAACGGCGTCGCGGACGAGTACCATGTGATCCGCCACGTGATGAACCTCGAAGCGGTGAACACCTATGAGGGGACGCATGACGTGCACGCGTTGATCCTGGGCCGTGCGCAGACCGGGCTGTCGGCTTTCGGCGGCTGATCAGCTTCCCCTTCCCCCCAACCCCCCCTCCCGCAAGGGGAGGGGGAGTGCAGTACTTGCTCCCTGTCCCCATTTTGGCACCTGCGGCGGCTGCACGCTGCAAGACTGGCCCGATGACGCCTACATCGCGCACAAGTCCGATCAGCTTGCCGCGGCCCTGCGCCGTGCCGGCTTCGCCGACGTCACCCTGTCGCCGCCGGCGCGCACCGGACCGGGCGAGCGCCGTCGTATGGACCTCGCCGCGCGGCGGACACGCAGCGGCGTCACGCTCGGCCTGCACCGGCAACGCAGCACGGACATCGTCGATCTGACCACGTGCCTGGTACTGCACCAGCGACTGGTCGCACTGATGCCGCCTCTGCGTGCATTGCTGACACGGCTTCAGGCACTTCGCCGCGAAGGTTCGGTGATCGCCAACCTGCTCGACACCGGTCCCGACCTATTGCTGCGTACCGACGCGCCGCTACAGCTTGCCGATCGGATGGCGCTCACCGGGTTCGCCCGCGCGCATGCACTGTCGCGCATCGCCTGGGCACAGGGCACAAGCGAACCGGAACCGGTCACGATCCTGCGGCCGCCGACGATATCCTTCGCCGACGTCGCGGTCGCGCCACCGCCCGGTGCCTTTCTCCAGGCTTCCGCATCGGGCGAACGCGCCGTCGTCGCGGCGGTTCTCGCTGCACTCCCCCCCAAGGGCCGCGTCGCCGAACTGTACGCCGGCTGCGGCACGCTCACCTTCGCACTGGCAAACCACACCCGCGTCGCTGCGTGGGAAGGCGATGCGGCCTCGGCGTCCGCCCTGCGCGCCGCCGCCAACAAAGCTGGTCTTGCAGGCCGCATCGAGGTAACGCAGCGCGACCTAGCACGTCGGCCGCTCCAGGCGAGGGAGCTCAGTGGCTTTGCCGCGGTCGTGCTTGACCCGCCGCTCGCCGGCGCCGCCGCGCAGACGGCGCAGATCGCCGCGGCAAGGCCGCCGGTCGTGATCTATGTCAGTTGCAACCCTGCAACGCTGTCACGCGACGCGCGACTGCTGCGCCAAGCGAACTACGACCTGAATTCCGCGACGCCGATCGATCAGTTCCTCTGGTCGGCGCGCCTGGAGAGCGTCTGCGTCTTCACTGCCGGTTGATGGTCCGTCAAAAGCCCAACCAGCGCCTCGGGATTGCGCAGCGTCAGGTCGCGTTGTGGATGCGGCAGCTCGATGCCGTGTTGCCGATACAGATCCCACATGTTCAGCATCACCGCGCTGCGCACATTGGTGATGCCGTTCACCGGATCGCGAATCCAGAAGCGCAGCTCCAGATCGATCGTGCTGTCGCCGAATTCGACCAGCAGGCATGTTGGCGCAGGCTCGGACAATACGCGCGGCACGTCGCGCGCCGCCTCCAGCCCCAATCGTATCGCCGCATGCGGATCGGAGCGATACGAGATCCCGACCTTGACGTGCAATCGGACAAGGTCGTCCGAGAACGACCAGTTGGTCACCTGCTGGGTGATCAGATCCTCGTTGGGGATCAGGTATTCCTTGCCGTCGCGCGTCTGCACCGATGCATAGCGCGCATTGAGCGCGATCACCGAGCCGAATGTGCCGTCGATCCCGATCACGTCGCCTGGTTTGATGGAGCGATCCAACAACAGGATGACGCCGCTGATCAGATTGGACACCACCTTCTGTAATCCGAATCCGACACCGACACCGACCGCGCCGGAGAACACGGCGAACGCGGTGAGGTCGATGCCGATCGAACCGAGCGCCAGGACAATGGCCAGCGTCAGCAAGGTCATGCGGACGAGCTTGGTGGCAAGCACCTGCACCGCGGGCGTCAGCGGCGCGAACACCCGAAGCCGCTGGTCGATCAGCCGCGACGTGGCATTGGCGATCCACACGAAGATCGCCAACGTGATCGCACCCTTCAGGACCAGTAGCAGGCTGACGCGGAAATTGCCCACCGGCACAGACATGGCGTCCATCAGGCCGATGACCGGCGTGATGAGGCCGGCGATGTTCAGTGCCGCGATGATCCACGCGAGCACCGCGATGGCGCGTGCCAGCCGTTCATCGCGCACCAGCAGCGAGCTGAACCGGATGAGGACCCAGACCAGCACAAGGCTTTCGGCCAGCCGCAGCAGATCGGCGCGGTCGCCCGCGGCGTTGAAGGCGAGGCGCGCGAACCAGAGGACAAGCAGGACCGCGATCCAGTCCGCCACCCGGGCAAAGGCGATCGCTATGGCACGCAGGGGACCTGCCACACGGCCGGCGAGTTCGAAGCACGTGCGCTGCAATGCAGGCGACGCCCAGCGTGCCGCGCCGAGCAGTACCACCACGCAGCCCAATTGGGCGAGCAGCGCCGGCAGCAGCACGTAGCGATGCAGCCAGTCGAAGCCTTGGCCGATGAGGTCCTGCCAGCCGATCGGTATCAGCGCCTGCATGCGCTGATTGCGAAGCGGCAAGGCGGCAGAATCAGGGCCGCCGCTTCACATTGGCGTCAGACGTGGAAGCTCTCGCCGCAGCCGCAGCGGCCCTTCTCGTTCGGGTTGGTGAACGTGAACCCCGAAGCGAGCGCCTTTACCTCGTAGTCCATCACCGTGCCGATCAGGAACAGGCTGGCCTTGCGATCGACCAGCACCGTCAGGCCCTTGTCGTTGACCACCTCGTCGCCTGGCCCGGCTTCGTCGGTCCAGGTCATGTCGTAGGACAGGCCAGAGCAGCCCTTGGTCTTCACCCCGATGCGCAGCAGCTTGCCCTGCTCGCCCTTGGCGTAGAGCGAGCGCAGGCGTTCGGCCGCGCCATCGGTCAGCGTCATCAGCGGCGGTAGGGCGCGGGTCTTGCGGGGGACGGCGGTGGTCGTGCTCATGGTTCGCTCGATATCGTTGTCGGTCAGAACATGTTCAACTGCAGGCGCGCTTCTTCGGTCATGCGGCTGGGATCCCAGGGCGGGTCCCACACGGTTTCCACGTCGCACGACGTGACGCCGGGCACCGACATGGCGGCGTTGTGCACCTGCTCGGGCAGCTCCTGCGCCGATGGGCAGGCCGGCGCGGTCAGCGTCATCTCGACCTTCACCGCGCCGTCGTCGGCGATCTCGATCGCATAGATCAGGCCGAGTTCGTAGATGTTCACCGGGATTTCCGGGTCGTACACCTCGGCGATCGCGGCGATGATGGCGTCCTCGGTCGGCTTCGGGGATGTCTCGCCGTCCGGCGTCCAGGAGGCGTGTGTCTGGGTCACGTCATTCACTGCTCGCCTCCTTGCCGCCATCCAGCGCAGCGACCAATGCGTGCCAGGCAAGCGTCGCACACTTCACCCGCGACGGATACTCGTGCACGCCGGCCAGCGGCTCCAGCCGTTCCAGCGGTTCGGCCAGCGCCGCATCGCAGTGCGGGCACTTGCCGGTACGCGCCATCTCACGGAACGCCTCGAACAGCGCGTGGGTATCGGCTTTGCTGCGCCCGATCACGGTCTCCGCCATCAGGTCGGCGGAGGCGACGCTGATCGCGCAGCCGCGTGCCTGGAAGCCGGTATCGGCAATCGTACCGTCGGGGGCATACTTCACCCACACCTCGATGCGGTCGCCGCACATCGGGTTGTCGCCCTTGGCGGTGGCGTCGAAGCTCTCCAGCCGGCGCGCATGGCGCGGACGACGGCCGTGATCGAGGATCACTTCCTGATACAGGTCGCGCAGGTCGTCGAAGGTGTCGGTCACTTGAAGAACTCCCGCACGCGGGCAAGCGAGTCGGCCAGGTAGTCGATCTCATCATGCTTCGTGTAGATCGCGAAGCTGGCCCGGGCGGTGCTGTCCAGACCAAAGCGGTGCATCAGCGGTTCGGCGCAATGATGCCCGGCGCGCACCGCGATGCCCTGGCGGTCCAGCAGCGTCGCAACATCGTGCGCATGGGCGCGATCGAGCGAGAAGGACACCACGCCGCCGCGATCCTGCGCGCGGCCCAGGATGTGCACGCCCTCGATCGCGCCGAGCCGGGACAGCGCATGATCGATCAGCGAAGTCTCATGCGCGGCGATCGCGTCGTAGCCGATCGCCTGCACGTAATCGATCGCCGCCTTCAGCCCAATGCCTTCGAGGATCGGCGGCGTGCCCGCCTCGAACTTGTGCGGCACCTCGGCCCAGGTGGAGTGCTCATACGATACCGAGGAGATCATTTCGCCGCCGCCGAGAAACGGCGGCATGGCATCGAGCAGCTCGCGACGGCCCCACAGAACGCCGATGCCCGTCGGGCCATACAGCTTGTGGCCGGTGAAGGCGTAGAAATCGCAGTCCAGCGCCTGGACATCGACGCGCCGGTGCACCACCGCCTGCGCCCCGTCGAACAGCACCTTGGCGCCGTGCGCATGTGCGATCCGCACGATCCTCTCGGCTGGCGTATAGGTGCCCAGCACGTTGGACATGTGAGTCATCGACACCAGGCCGACGCGGCCGTCGGCCAGCAGCGCCTCGAACGCGTCCATGTCGAGCTCGCCGGAGTCGGTGATCGGCGCGACGCGCAGCTCGATGCCGCGGTCATCGCGCAGCAACTGCCATGGCACGATGTTGGAGTGGTGCTCCATGCCCGAGATCACCACCGCCTGGCCAGGCCGCAGCACGCCACGGCCGTAGCTGTGCGCCATCAGGTTCAGCGAGTCGGTGATGTTCCGTGTGAACACCACCTCGTGCCGGTCGCGCGCGTTCAGCAGCGCCGCCACCGCGTCGCGCGCCGCCTCATACGCATCGGTGGTGCGCTCGCTCATCCAGTGCAGGCCGCGATGCACGTTGGCGTACTGCGTCTCCATCGCCTCGCGCATCGCCTCGATCACCGCGCGCGGCTTCTGCGCCGAGGCCGCGCTGTCGAGGAACACCAGCTTCTTGCCACGGATCGTCTGGCGCAGGATCGGGAAATCCTCGCGGATGCGGGCGACATCCAGCAGGGCAGGGCGGTCCAGTGGGATTCTGGCGTCGACGTTCATGCTGCCTGTCGCTCCCACCAGCCTTCGACCGCGTGCTCCAGCACGCCGCGCACTGCCTGATCCGTCACGGCATCCAAGGCATCGGCGAGGAACGCCCGTACCAGCATCGACCGCGCCTCGTCATCCGGAATGCCGCGGCTGCGCAGGTAGAACAACTGATCCGCATCCAGCTCGCCGACCGTCGCGCCGTGGCTGCACTTCACATCGTCGGCGAAGATCTCGAGTTCTGGCTTCGTATCGACTTCGGCATCCGGCGACAGCAGCAGCGCCTGGTTCATCTGGTAGCCGTCGGTCTTCTGCGCGACGCGTGCGACCTCGATCCGGCCTTGGAACACGCCCTGCGAACGTCCCGCCAGGACGTTCTTGACCGTCTGGCGCGATGTGCACGACGGCGCGTCGTGCTTCACCACGGTCGTGAAGTCGGCGTGCTGCGTGCCGCCAAGCAACTGTGCGCCGTTCAGATGCGCAATGCCCTTGATACCGGCCAGCCTGACATGCGCCTCGGTGCGCACGATGCGGCCGCCAAGGTTCAGCCCGAAGCTGTCGTACTCACCGCGTTCGCCGATCTCGGCATAGACAGTGGAAAGATGGAACGCCGTGGGCGCTTCGTTCTGCAGCCTGACATGGGTAAGCGCAGCGTCGTCGCCGACGACCACTTCGAGCACCGGATTGTGCAGATAGCTGCCGTCACCGAATGACAGTTCGAGCAGCGAGAGGCGAGCGCCACGGGCAAGGTGAATGAGATGCCGCGGATGGCACGCCGCACGATCGGTCGCGACGCTGACCAGCAGCAGCAGACCGGCGTCAACGCCGTCCGGCACGGACAGCAACGCGCCGTCCTCCGCCAGCATGGTGTTCAGCGCGACCAGTGGCTCGCTGTCGGCGCGCGCAAGCCTGCCGTATTCGGCGCGATCGGCGAATCGCGCGAAATCCAGGCTGGCAGGCAGGGCGGACAGCTCCGGCCGGAATTCGCCATCGACGAACACGATGCGCGGCGCCTCGAGCGGCGGCAGGCGCGCAAGCAGGCGACTGTCGCCCGCAGGATGCGCTACCGGTTGCTGGAAGGTGGCGTCGGCTACCGGACGCAGGCTGGTATATTTCCACGCCTCCTCGCGCCGTCCCGACGTTGCACCAGGCAGACCGGCGCGACGAAACGCATCGGCAGCTTCCGCACGCGGCCGCGGATCACCCGGGAGGCGATCCCGCAGTCCTTCATACCGTGCGAGGAAGCCGGCGACGCCCCGCTGCAACGCAGCCGTCATGCCGCCTCCGTGAGCATGCCGGCATAGCCCTTGGCTTCCAGTTCGTGTGCCAATTCCGGACCTCCGGAACGCACGATGCGGCCGCCGGCGAGTACGTGTACGCGATCCGGCACGATGTATTCCAGCAGGCGCTGGTAGTGCGTGATCACCAGTGCAGAGAAGTCGGGTCCGCGCAGTGCATTCACGCCGTCGGCGACGATCCTCAGCGCATCGATGTCGAGCCCGCTGTCGGTCTCGTCGAGGATCGCCAGCCGAGGCCGCAGGATCGCCATCTGCAAGACTTCGTTGCGCTTCTTCTCGCCGCCGGAGAAGCCGACATTGACGTTGCGCCGCAGCATGTCCTCGGGCATCGCCAGCCGCTTCGTTTCCGCGCGCGCCAGGCGGAGGAACTGCACCGCGTCGAGCTCGCTATCGCCACGCGAACGACGCAACGCGTTCAACGCGGTACGCAGGAAGTTGGCATTGCCGACGCCAGGCAGTTCCACGGGGTACTGGAATGCCAGGAACAGACCGGCGGCCGCGCGCTCCTCGGGTGCCATGGCCAGCAGGTCACGGCCGTCGAACGTGACGGACCCGGCGGTCACCGCGTAGTCGTCGCGCCCCGACAGCACATAGGCAAGCGTGGATTTGCCGGAGCCGTTCGGCCCCATGATGGCATGCACCTCGCCCTGCGGCACCGTGAGATCGATGCCTTGCAGGATCGGCTTGTCCTCGATGGCGGCGGAAAGGCCGCGAATTTCCAACATGAATGCGTCCCCTTAACCCACGGAGCCTTCCAGGCTCACCGCCAGCAGCTTCTGCGCCTCGACGGCGAACTCCATCGGCAGCTCCTTCAGAACCTCCTTGCAGAACCCGTTGACGATCAGATTGACCGCGTCCTCTTCCGTGAGGCCGCGCTGGCGGCAATAGAACATCTGGTCGTCGGCGATCTTCGATGTGGTCGCCTCATGCTCCACCTTCGCGGTCGGGTTACGGCTCTCGATGTACGGCACGGTATGCGCGCCGCAGCAATCGCCGATCAGCAGGCTGTCACACTGCGTGTGGTTGCGCGCGCCGGCGGCCTGCGGCAGCACGCGCACCAGGCCACGATAGGTGTTGTTGGAGCGCCCGGCGCTGATCCCTTTGGAGACGATGGTGCTCTTCGTCCGCTTGCCGATATGCACCATCTTGGTGCCGGTATCGGCCTGCTGGCGGTTGTTGGTCACCGCCACCGAGTAGAACTCGCCGACGCTGTCGTCGCCGTGCAGCACGCAGGACGGATACTTCCAGGTGATCGCCGAACCGGTCTCTACCTGCGTCCACGAGATCTTGGATCGCGCGCCGCGGCAGGCGCCGCGCTTGGTGACGAAGTTGTAGATGCCGCCGCGACCTTCAGCGTCGCCGGGGTACCAGTTCTGCACCGTGCTGTACTTGATCTGCGCATCGTCGTGCGTCACCAGCTCGACGACCGCGGCGTGCAACTGGTTCTCGTCGCGCATCGGTGCGGTGCAGCCTTCGAGGTAGCTCACGTACGCGCCGGCGTCGGCAATGATCAGCGTGCGCTCGAACTGGCCGGTACTGCGCGCGTTGATGCGGAAGTAGGTGGACAGTTCCATCGGGCAGCGCACGCCCTTCGGCACATAGACGAAGCTGCCGTCGGTGAACACCGCCGAATTCAGCGCGGCGAAGAAGTTGTCGGAGGTCGGCACGACAGTGCCGAGGTATTGCTGCACCAGCTCCGGATGATCGCGCACCGCCTCGGAGATCGGACAGAAGATCACGCCGGCCTTCTTCAGCGTCTCACGGAATGTGGTCGCCACCGAGACGCTGTCGAACACCGCGTCCACCGCGACCTGGGAGCCGCCCTCGATGGATGCCGGGTCGACACCAGCCAGGATCGCCCGCTCCTTCAGCGGGATGCCCAGCTTCTCGTAGGTCCGCAGCAACTCCGGATCGACCTCGTCCAGGCTCTTCGGTCCGGGCTTCCGCTTCGGCGCCGCGTAGTAGTGCAGGTCCTGGTAATCGATCGGCGCATGTTCGACACGCGCCCAGTGCGGCTCGGTCATCTGCTGCCAGCCGGCGAACGCCTTCAGCCGCCATTCGAGCAGCCAGGCCGGCTCCTCCTTGCGGGACGAGATGAGCCGGATGATGTCCTCGTTGAGCCCCTTGGGCGCGAGGTCCATCTCGATCTCGGTCTCCCACCCCCACTTGTAGCCGGACTGGGTGACGGACTGGACCGTATCGAGCGTTTGGGTGGCGGCTGACATCAATTCGTCCTATTCGGCGGCAGGGAGCGAGGCCGTGGCCGGGATGCGGAAGGCACGCGGGATGGCGGTGTCCTGCATGTCGGCCAGCGTAATGTTGGTTAACGCCTGCTGGATCGCATCGTTCACCGGGTCCCAGCGCCCGCGCATCGGGCACATGCACTGGGACTCACATTCCACGGCGGAGCCTTCCACGCAGGCGGTCAGCGCGATCGGCCCATCGACCGCGGCGATCACATCGGCCACGGGGATGGCGGCGAGCGGGCGCAGCAGCCTGTAGCCGCCGCGGGCGCCGCGCTGCGAGGCGACCAGCCCGCCGGCGGCCAGCGTTTTCAACACCTTGGCGACGGTCGGTTCCGGGATGCCGGTGGTCGCGGCGATGCCGGGCGAGGTCTGCACACCGGTCTCGCGCGACAGGCGGACCAGCACGACGACCGCATAATCGGTCAGCTTCGACAGCCTCAGCATGGTCTGCGAAACCCCCTGTATCCTGGCGTTCAGCTAATCGGACCAATTGGGTCCTGATTGACGGCAAATGGAGTATCCGAACGTAAGCGTCAAGGGGTTCAGCAACTGGTCCTTCCGCTTCGACTTGATGCCTTGACATCAAGACCCAACGCATCAACGCTGCCGCAATGCGGACGACGCTCACGATCGACGACGATCTCGCGGGCCTGTTGAAGCGACGGGCACGCGAACTCGACGTCCCGTTCAAGGAAGTGGTCAACCGAACGATCCGTGCCGGCCTCGGCGCGACCGCGGTCACCGAGCGCCAGCCGGCACCGCGTACGATACCTCACTCCTTCGGTTTCAGGCCGGGGATAGATCTCGACAAGCTTGGCCAGCTCGCCGACGAACTGGAAGCCGAGGCCTACGCGGAAAAGCTCGATGATCCTGCCCGACGTAAACGTCCTCGTTCACGCGCATAACGTTGACTCGGCAGTGCATGAAAAGGCCCTGCTCTGGTGGGACGCTTGTCTCGCCGGCCCCGAGGGCATTGGGCTGGCGTGGGCGGCCGTACTCGGGTTCGTGCGCATAGCCACCAATCGTCGGATCGTGGCGCGGCCGCTTCCGGTCCAGGACGTCATGCAACGGATACACGATTGGCTGGCCTTGGCGCATGTGCATCTCGTGCAGCCGTCCGATACGCATTTCGTCAGGCTCCGGTCGGAACTCGAGCGGCTGGGGACAGCCGGCAACCTCACCACGGATGCTCATCTGGCGGTCCTGGCCATGGAGCGCGGCTACATTCTGTATTCGACCGATACGGATTTCGCGCGGTTCAGCGGTCTTCGCTGGGTCAATCCCTGCAAGTGAGCAGAAGGGCTTGTCCCACAGGCTACCGACCAGTAGTCAAAGTCCCGCAGCACAGGAGGACGGCATGGCGGGCATGATGGAAGGCAAGGTCGTGGTGGTGACCGGTTCGGGCGGCGGCATCGGCCGCGAGATAGCGCTGGCGATGGCCGCTGCCGGCGCCCGCGTCATCGTCGCCGACATCGGCGCCTCGCTGTCCGGCGAGGGTGGCTCTGCCACACCGGCCCAGCAGACCAAGCAGTTGATCGAGCAGAAGGGCGGAGCGGCCGAGATCTGCACCGAGTCCGTCGCCGAATGGAGTTCCGCCCAGAAGATTGTCCAGGCGGCACTCGACCACTATGGCCGCATTGATGGCGTCGTGAACAACGCCGGCATCCTGCGCGACGTGATCTTTCACCGGATGTCGCGGAAGAGTGGCTGACCGTGATCACCGTCCACCTGAACGGCAGCTTCTTCGTCTCCCGCGCCGCGGCCGAGCACTACCGCAAGCAGGAGAGCGGCACGTTCGTGCACATCTCCTCCACCTCCGGGCTCATCGGCAATTTCGGCCAGGCGAACTATTCGGCGGCCAAGCTCGGCATCACGGCTCTGTCGAAGTCGATCGCGCTCGACATGAAGCGCTACAACGTCCGCTCCAACTGCATCGCGCCGTTCGCCTGGAGCCGAATGACGCAGTCGATCCCCGCCACCACCCCCGAGCAGCAGGCGCGGCTCGCGAAGATCCAGGCGATGACGCCCGACAAGAACGCGCCGATGGCAGTGTTCCTGTCGTCCGATGCGGCGAAGGACGTGACGGGGCAGGTGTTCGGCACACGGATGAACGAGATCATCCTGTTCAGCTCGCCACGGCCGATCCGCATCGTCCATCGCGCCGACGGCTGGACACCCGAGAGCATAGCCCAGCACGCCGCCCCGGCATTGCAGGCGGCACATATGCCGCTCGACCGGTCGGGCGAGGTGTTCGACTGGGATCCGCTTTGAGCGCCACCGTCTTCGACGCGTTCCGGGAGGCCGCGCACACCTGGCGTGTACGGCCGTTCCTGCATGTCACAGCGGAGACGGCGGAGCACTACGGGATTGCGCCCGCCACGCTGAGCTACGGCGACGTTGCGGCCGACGTCGATGCTGTCAGCGCACGCTATCAGGAGGCCGGTTATGGTGCCGGTCATCGCGTCGGCCTCATGCTCGAGAACCGCCCGGCGGTGTTCGTTCATTGGCTCGCGCTGAACAGGCTCGGAGCGAGCGTCGTGCCGCTCAATCCTGACCTGCGTCCGGCGGAACTTGCCTATGTGATACAGCACAGCGGCATCAGCCTGGCCGTTTGCGCGCCTGTGCACGCCGCGCGGCTCAACGGATGCGTAGCGATCACCGATGATGCGCGCATCCCCCGCGCAGCGTCTCCCGCGCGCGACGCAGCGCCCGGCCTCGGCACGGAGTGCGCCTTGCTTTACACCTCCGGCACCACCGGCAAGCCGAAGGGCTGCGTGTTGTCCAATGACTATTTCCTGCGCTGCGGCCGCTGGTACACCAGGATTGGCGGCCTGTGCTCGCTGTGGCCGGGCGAGGATCGTCTGATCACGCCGCTGCCGATGATGCATGTCAATGCAATGGCGTATTCGACGCTCGCCATGGTTATGACCGGCGGCTGTATCATCCCACTCGACCGGTTCCATCCGCGAAGCTGGTGGCAGACCGTCCGCGACAGCCGCGCGACCATTATGCACAGCCTGGGCGTGATGCCGACGATGCTGCTGGGTCTCGATGCGTCGCCGGACGATCGTGCGCATCACGTACGGTTCGGCTTCGCACCCGGCGTCGATCCGCGCTACCACGCTGCGTTCGAGCAGCGGTTCGGCATCCCGATGATCGACGCCTGGGCCATGACGGAGACCGGCGCCGGCGCGGTGGTCATCGCGAGCCACGAGCCTCGGCATATCGGCCGGTCCTGCTTCGGCCGTGCGCAGCCCTTCATGCAATACCGCATCGTCGATGAGGCGGACGCCGATGTCGCCGACTTCACGCCCGGCGAGCTGCTGGCGCGCGCCGCCGGCGACGATCCGCGCGCAGGCTTCTTTACGAAGTATCTCGGCGATCCCGAAGCCACCGAAGCGGCCTGGCAAGGCGGCTGGTTCCACACCGGCGACGTGGTGCAGCGGGACGCGGAAAAGAACCTGTTCTTCGTCGATCGTCGGAAGAACGTGATCCGCCGCAGCGGCGAGAACATCGCCGCCGCCGAAGTCGAAAGCGTACTGCGGCAGCACCGGCTGGTGCGCGATGTGGCGTGTGCCGCCGTGCCCGATGACCTGCGCGGCGAAGAGGTACTGACCTGCATCGTTCCGAGCGAAGCCATCGACGACAAGCCACGTGCAGCCGCGGACATCGTGGCGTATGCCTTGCAGGAGCTCGCCTATTTCAAGGCACCCGGCTATGTCGCCTTCGTTGACGCGCTGCCGCTGACCGCGACGAACAAGGTTCAGCGTGGCGAGCTGAAGGCATGGGCGCAGGGGCTTCCCGGCACGCCGGATTGCATCGACACGCGTCATCTGAAACGCCGCCAATGAATGACTACGGCGACGTCGTTGTCTGCGCGCCGGTCACGGTGCCCTACGTGCGTCGCTCGGACAAAGGCGCCGCATGGTGGCTGGGCAGCGCGCTGCGCCGGCTGCTCGAAGCGAGCGGCCTCGCGAAGCGGCAGGTGGATGGGCTGTGCCTTTCCAGCTTTACGCTGGCGCCGGACGGTCCCGCTCCGTTCGTCCAGTATGTGGGGCTGTCGCCGCGCTTCCTGGAATTCCTGCCAACCGGCGGCGCCTGCGGCATCATGGCGCTGCGTCGTGCCGCCCGCGCCGTGCAGTGCGGCGACGCCGATGTGGTGGCCTGCATCGCCGGCGACACCAATGGTGCCGAAAGCTTCCACGACCTGGTCGCCCAGTTCAGCAGCTTCTCGCGCGACTGCGTCTGGCCCTATGGCGCCGGCGGCCCGAACGAAAGCTTCGCGCTGCTCACCGAGCATGCCATGCGCCGCACCGGCGCGACACGCGCGGACTTCGGCAAATTGTGCGTGGCGCAGAGGCAATGGGCGCAGCGCAATCCGTTGGCCCTGCTGCGCGGCGAGCTGACATTGGAGACGTATCTCGCTGCCCGCCCGATCGCCGTGCCGCTGCACCTGCTCGACTGCGTGATGCCCTGCGCTGGGGCCGATGGCTACCTGGTGATGCGTCGGGTGCACGCCGAGGTGCTGGGACTGCGCTACGTGCGCATCCTCGCGACGATCGAACGGCACAATGCATTTCCGGACGATCCGATCCAGTGGCGCGGCGGCTGGGCGATGGATGCCGATGCGCTGTGGCAGCGGGCATCGATCGGGCCGGATGAGATCGACTTGGTGGAGACCTACGACGACTATCCCGTGATCTCCATGCTGCAGTTCGAGGACCTGGGGTTCTGCGCCAAGGACGCCGGCGCGGACTTCATCCGACGCAACGAATTCGGCCCCGGCGGGAATTTCCCGCACAACACCGGCGGTGGTCAGCTTTCCTGCGGCCAGGCCGGGGCGGCAGGCGGCTTTCTCGGCTTGGTGGAAGCCGTGCGGCAGCTTACCGGTGCGGCCGAGGGACGCGGCGTGGACGGCGCGCGCCATGCGCTGATCGGCGGCTTTGGCATGATCAACTACGATCGCGGTATCTGCACCGCGGCGGCGGTGCTGGCGGCATGAAAGCGCACGCCGCGGAAGGTCGTCTGGCGTTGCAGCGCTGCACGGCATGCGGAAACATCCAGTATCCGCCTCGTGAACTCTGCGGCGTCTGTCTGGCCGACACGTTGGAATGGCGCGTGACCGACGACGAACCTGGTGAAGTTCTGGCGAGCACGGTGCTGCACCACAGCCACGAACCGGCGTTCAACGGGAAGTTGCCGATACACGTGGGACTGATCCGCCTCGATGCAGGCCCCACGGCCATCGGTTTCCTGACCGAAGCCTGCTCCGCCGGAACGCGCGTGCGCGTCACGGCAAAGCTCGACTATAGGGGCCGCGCGGTGTTGTCCGCCGCCCTCGCCATATCAAAGGAGGTTTCATGACGCCGGCAGCATCCCGCCGCGGGTTTCTTGCGATGACAGCGGCGACGCTGGCGGCACCGTCTCTGGTGCGTGCGGCCGATGATGCAGTGACGATCGCCTGGCCAAGCGATGTGCCAGGCTGGGACCCCAACCAACGCTTCACGCCCGATGCGCAGTCGCTGTTCAAGGCGGTGTTCGACCAGCCGCTCGATCAGGCTCCGGACCTTAAGCTGGTGCCACATCTGGTCACGCGCTGGGAACTGTCGGCCGACGGTCTGTCGATGCCGATCGATCTGCGCGACGATGTGGTGTTCCACAACGGCGAGCGGATGACGGCGGACGACTTCAGGTTCACCTTCTTCGAGCGCATCAAGTCCACGCCGGGCCTCGACATCGCCAATTCCTGGCGCAAGGTGCAGGACATCGAGGTGCTGTCACCCACCAAGGCCGTGATGCGCTTCAGTTCGCCGGCGCCGACCGCGCCGGTGTGGCTGGCATTCCTCGGCAGCTACCTGGTGCCCAAGGGCTATGTCGAGCAGGTGGGCGCGCAGGCGTTCGCGCAGAAGCCGATCGGCACGGGTCCGTACCGCCTGGTGGAATGGGAGGTGAACGGGCGCATCGTGCTCGAGCGCAATGATAAGTACTGGGGACCCAGACCGGCGATCCGCCGCGTCACCGTGCAGATCATCAAGGATCCGTCGGCGCGGGTGGCGGCGGTCCAGTCGGGCCAGGTAGATATCGCGATCAACCTGCCGGTGCGCGAGGCGGTGCGCCTGCAAGGCGAGCCCAAACTCGCGGCCGAGCTCGATCCGATCACGCGGATCATCCTGCTGCAGGTACGCAACGACCTCGGCTTCGAGGACGCCAACGTGCGGCTCGCCGCGCACCACGCGATCGACAAGGCTGCGCTGTCGCGGGCGTTCTACAACAATGCCGCGGTGCCGTTGTCGCAGCTCGCGACACCGGGCACGCCGGGCTATATGGACGACTTCAGCGTCAGGTTCGATCCCGAACTGGCAAAGCAGTTGCTGGCGAAATCCGGCTTCGGTCCGGACAAGCCGGTGAAGATCGGCTTCGCCACCACCAATGGGCAGTTCCCCAGCGACTACGACCTTGCCCGTGCCATCGCGCAGATGTGGAAGCGTGTCGGCATCGAGGCCGATATCCAGGTGATCGAGTATCCCAAGTACTTCGAGTTGAACCGCGGGCACAAGCTGCCGGAGGCAACGCTCTACAGCTTCGACAACGCCACCGGCGACCCGGAGATCTTCGTTGGCTACATGCTCAATCCGAAACTGCCGTTCTCGCCCTGGCAGGACATGACGATCGGCCAGAAGGTCATCGACCTGTTCAACGTCGCCGACACCGCGAAGCGCTACGCCGGGTGGCAGGCGATCGATCGCGAGGCGATGGAGATAGGTGCCAAGATCCCATTGCTGCAAAGTGTGCTGACACTGGCGCGGCAGAAGAACCTGGCGGTGACAAAGTATGCCAATGGCTGGGTGCTCCCGCAGACCATGCGGTGGACGTGACGGCACGTCGGTGCACGCGTGATCGCGATCCTGTTCCTGCTCGCCCGCCGCCTGCTGACCGCGCTGCCGATCCTGCTCACAGTCTCGATCCTGATGTTCGTCGCGCTGCGTCTTCTGCCGGTCGATCCCGCGGCGATGTCGATGCCGCCCAACGCCACGAACGAGGACATCGCGGCAAAGCGCCGCGAGATGGGTCTCGACAAGCCGTTGACGACGCAATACGCGATCTGGCTGCGCGGTGCGCTGCACGGTGACTTCGGCCGGTCGATCCAGTTGCGCCGCGACGCAGGACACCTCGTGACGGCGGCGTTGCCCGCAACCATTCAGCTCGCCCTCTGCGCCATGGTCATCGCCAGCGTGCTAGGCCTGGGCGGCGGATTGCTGTTGTTCCATTTGCGGGGTGGTGCGTCCGAGGCATTGGGCGATCTCGGGACCACCGTGCTTTTGTCGGTTCCGGAGTTCCTCTGGGCACTACTGTTCATCCTGCTGTTCGGCGTGCTGTTGCCGGTGCTGCCCTTCATCGGCCAGCTCGGTCCCCAGTTCAGCGTCGTACGGGTCACCGGCTTCCTGCTGATCGACACGCTGCTGGCAGGGCAGGGGAGTGCATTTGCCAGCGCGCTTGCGCACCTGACGCTGCCCGCGGCCGCGCTCGGCATCGCGTTCTCACCCGCCATCATGCGCGTGCTGCGCTCCGGCCTGCTGGATGTCTATCACGAGGACTACATCCGTCAGGCGCGACTGCGCGGTATCGGCGAAGGACGCATCCTGATCGTCCACGCACTGCCGAACGCGATCCTGCCGACGCTCACGCTGATGGGCGTGCAGTTCGGCTTCCTGTTCGGCGGCACGCTGCTGGTAGAGGTGCTCTATTCGTATCCCGGTCTCGGCAACTTGATGGTTGATGCGGTTCGCAACGCCGACCTGCCGCTTATCCAGACCGTCGGCCTGACCTACTGCATCGTGGTGTTGCTGATCGGCATGACCGTCGATGCGCTGGTGCTGGTGCTCAATCCACGGCTGCGCGCCAGATGAACGCCCTGCTGTCCGGGCGCGTCCTGGTTGGTGCCGCGCTCATTCTGTTCGTGTCGCTGTGTGCCATGTTCGCGCCATTGCTGGCATCGCACGATCCAGGTGAACAGGACCTGCTCAACATACTGCTGCCGCCTGCGTGGAGCAGCGGTGGAGATGCGGCGTTCCCACTCGGCACCGACAGCCTCGGCCGCGATCAGTTCGCGCGCCTGCTTTACGGCGCCAGGCTTGCGTTGCTGGTCGCTGTCACCGCGGCCTGTGGCGCCGCGGTCCTTGGCACCGTGCTCGCGCACATCGCCGGCTACTTTGGCGGCTTTCTGGACTGGCTGATCGGCCGCGCGGTCGAGGTATGGATGTCGTTTCCGCCCGTCATCCTCAGCCTGATTCTCATGGTCGGCCTGGGAACCGGTGCCGACAGGGTGGTGCTGGCCATCGTTCTGGTCGATTGGACGCGCTTCTGCCGCGTGTTGCGCGCCGAAGTGCTGGTCACCACGCAACGCGACTACGTCACCGCGGCACGGCTCTCCGGTTTTACGCATTTGCAGACGCTGATACGCGAAATCCTGCCCGCCACGCTGCCGTTGCTGATCACCCTGCTCAGCCTGGAGATGGGCATCGCTGTGATCGTCGAGGCAATCCTGTCTTTCGTTGGCCTGGGCGTTGCGGCGGACCAGGTCGCGTGGGGCCAGATGATCGCCGACGCGCGCAGCAATTTCGCGCTGGCGCCATGGACATTGCTGCTGCCGATGGCGGCGATCTTTTTCACCGTGACCGGATTTAACCTGCTTGGCGACGGACTGCGCCGCACGCTCGACGTGCGCCAGACCATCGCCCGGAGTGCCTGACCATCCTCGCTGCTGCCGAACTCACCGTCAGCGCGGCAATAGGCGGTCGGCAGGTCGAGGTGATCCGACGGCTGACGTTCAACCTGGCACCTGGGCGCATTCTCGGCATCGTCGGCGAGTCGGGGGCAGGCAAGACGATGATCGGCCGCGTGATCGCTCATGCACTCCCCGCGGGGTTCGCGGTCACCGGCGGAAGCCTGCGGCTGGACGACGATAACCTTGTCCGTCTCACGCCGGCGCGCCGCCGCGCACTGCTTGGCCGCGACATCGCGTTCGTGCCGCAGGAACCGATGACCGCACTCAATCCGGTGATGACGATCGGTGCCCAGTTCAGCGAGCATCTCAAACGTCTCGGCATCACATCGCGCCGGACACGTGCGCTGGAACTGCTCGACGCGGTGCATCTGCGCGACGGTGCGGCGCTGCTGCGCCGCTATCCGCATCAGCTCTCCGGTGGCATGTGCCAGCGCGTGCTGATCGCCATGGCATTTGCCGGACGACCGCGCGTGATCGTCGCCGATGAACCGACGACGGCGCTCGACGTCACCATCCAGGCACGCATCGTGCAGTTGATGGCCGAGCTGCAGCGGAACGCGGGAACCGCTATGCTGTTCATCACCCACGATCTGCGGCTGGCATCGCGCATCTGCGACGAGATCGTGGTACTGTACGCGGGACGTGCCGTGGAACGCGGACCGGCAGCGTCGCTGCTGGCCGAACCGGCGCATCCCTACACGCGGTCGCTGCAACTTGCCTCGCCGACCATGACCGGCCCGCGCCGCGCGTTGCTTGCGCTCGCCCATCGCATGCCCGGTCTGCTCGAACTGGCGGGAATGAGCGGCTGTCGCTTCGCGCCGCGCTGCCCGATCGCTGAAGCAGACTGCCTCACGATGGATCCTCTCGACCGAGCTGCCGGCCCGATGCGCGTTGCGGCCTGCCTGCGGGTCGACGGCGCGCACCGGATCGCCGTATCCGGGCTTCCCGTTGCTCCGGCGATCGCCAGTGGCAAACCTGTGCTGCGCCTGCACGACGCCAGCAAGCGGTTTCGCTCATTCTGGGGCGCAACCGGGACCTGGGCGGTGCATGACGCAAGTCTCGTGATCGGTGCTGGAGAATTTGTCGGCCTGGTCGGCGAAAGCGGCAGCGGCAAGAGCACGGTGGCGCGACTGATCATGGGACTGGAACGTGCAACATCCGGCCGGGTCGTGCTGGGCGATCGCGACGTCACGCGTGCATCGGCCGCCGATGCGCGTCATCGCCTGCATTGGGCACAGATGGTCTTCCAGGATCCGCAATCGGCGCTCAATCCGCGACGCATGGTCGGCGACATCGTCACGCAGGTATTGCAGGCGGGTCGCCGACCGCTCGACCGCACCCGGCGCATGGAGCGTGCGCGCGAACTGCTGGCCGAGGTGGGCCTTGGCGCAGACCTGCTGGAGCGCTATCCCGCGCAGCTCTCCGGCGGGCAGCGGCAGCGCGTGAACATTGCGCGCGCGTTGTGCGCCGTGCCGCGGCTGCTGGTGGCGGACGAGATCGTGTCGGGCCTCGATGTATCGGTGCAGGCGCAGTTGCTGGCATTGCTGCTTCGCCTGCGCGCCGAACGCGGCATAGCGCTGTTGTTCATCTCTCACGACCTGTCGGTGGTTCGGCACCTGTGCGAGCGCGTGCTGGTGATGCATCGCGGCGATATCGTTGAACAGGGTCCGACCGAGACCGTATTCGCCTCGCCGAGGCATCCCTATACGCGGCGGCTGCTCGCCGCCGTGCCGCCGGACGATCCGGCGCTGCCATGGCAGCCGTTTCCCGATGAGGCCGAGCTCATGCCTCCCGCAGGCCCGCCTCGCGCAGCAGTGGCAGTACCGTCGCGATGAAGTACGGCAGCTCGTCGCGGAAATTCACGAACGAGACGGTGGTGCCGGCAAATCCGGCCTCGCTCATCAGCAGCATCTCCTCGGCGATCCTCCGCGGCGTGCCAATCAGCGGATAGGTGCCGGCGCCACCGACGAACCGCTTGCGGTGCAGGCGATACGCCTCGGGGTCGTGCGACGAGGAGAACTTCTCCTTGGCGCCCATGTAGTAATCGACGCTCGCGGTATCCTCCATGCGCACCGCGTAGTGCTCGTAATAGTCCTCGGCCTCTGCCTGAGTCGGGCGGCACACGACGTGGCACGTGGTGAACACGCCCACCTCGCGGTCAGCCGCCCGTGCGCGTGCCGTCATGTCGGTGATATGCGGGCGGCCGCCTTCGATATCGACGAAGGTGGTGAACAGGAAATCCGCACACTTTGCCGCGAAGTCGCGGCCGACAGGTGAGAACGCGGCGCTCAGCGTCACCGGTCGCGGCCGCTGCAACGGCACCGGCTGTCCGGACACCTGGCCTAGCCGATAGAAGCGTCCCTCGTAGTCGAACGGCGGTCCGCCGGCGAAGATCCGCTCCATGATCTCCGCCCATTCCACGCCCTGCGCATAGCGGTCCTCGATCATCGTCAGGCCGAACAGCGTGAATTCCTGCGGGCTCCAGCCGCAGACGATGTTGAGCCCGGCACGGCCGCCCGAGGCGTGATCCACCGTCGCCAGCGCCTTCGCCGCGAACACCGGATGCACCATCGGCACATGCACCGTGGAGAACAGTGCAATCCGCTGGGTGAAACCGGCAAGCGCCGCGGCATAGGTCAGCGTTTCAAAACTCCATTCGCGGCTGTTCACCTCGCCGCCGAAGCCCTTCCAGCGGGCGATCGGCAGGAAGAACTCGATGCCGGCCCGGTCGGCCATCTGCGCGACCTCGACCACCTCGTTCCAGTGCGCCGGCCAGCGCTCGGGGACCCGCGTCAACGTCAGACCGCCATCGGCATTAGCCGAGAAGATCCCCAGCTTGAACCGGTTCGGGCCGTACATCGGATGGACCAAGGACGCCTCCACGGGCACTATGACGCGGACAACGTACCGTCTGCGATGCGGAGGGAGCAATGACCGAGACGGCAACCGTGAACGGGGCGGAGGCGCTGCTCGAACTGTTTCGCGCGCAGGGCACCGACTACATTTTCTGCTCGCCGATCGCGGCCTGGGCGCCGCTCTGGGAAGCGCTCGCCAAGCGCAAGGTCACGACCAACATCGAGACACCGCAATACCTCAACTGCCGCCACGAGATCCTCGCGGTGGGTCTGGCGTCCGGTTATTACAAGGCGACGGGCCGGACACAGGCCGTGCTGCTTCCCACCGGGCTCGGTGTGCTGCACGGCGCAATGGCGATGCGGTCGGCATTTCACGAGCACATCCCGATGGTCATCGTCTCGCCCGATACGCTGACGCACGGCGCTGTGCCGGGTCTCGATCCCGGCCCCGAATGGCCGACCTTGCTGGTGGACCTCGCCGGTCCGGTGCGCAACGCCGAGACGGTCACCAAATGGGCGAAGGAGGTGAAGACTGGCGGCGACCTCGCCGCCGATGTGCGTCGCGCCTGGTACTTCGCTGAAAGCGTGCCACGCGGTCCGACGCTTCTCGGTGTGCCGTTCGACATCCTGATGAGCCAGGTGGCGGAGCCGCACGGCGAGAAGACCAAGGCCTCGGCACTGGTCGCCCCGGTCGACAGCCTGAGCGAAGTGGCCGACCTGCTGATGCGCAGCAGCGCGCCGCTGATCGTCACCGAGCACGGGGCGCGCACGCCGGCGGATCAGGCGGCCCTGGTGGCGATCGCCGAGCATATCGGCGCGCCGGTGTTCGAGTACTGGATGCCGATGTACGCGAACTTCCCGCGCGCGCATCCGCTCTACGCGACCGATCCGGTCGAGACGCACCTGAAGGACGCCGATTGCATCCTCGTCATCGGGGCGCACGGTCCCTGGCACCCGCAGGAGACACCTTTGCCGGACGGCTGCACCGTCATCCATGTCGAGGAGGACCCGCTGCGTCCGCGCGCGCCGTATTGGGGCTTCCGCACCGACTACTGCATCGCCGGCGATATCAGCCGCAACCTAGCCCAACTTGCCACGCTGCTGAAGGCACGATCGCAGACAGCGGAGATAGCCGCCCGCACCGAGCGCTGGCATGCGCACAACGCCGCAAGCAATGCCGAGGCGGCGAAGGAGCGCGACGGGGCGCGCTCCGGCGAGCGCATCCATGCGGCGCTGCTGTTCGACACGCTGCACCGTCTTCTGCCCGACAAGTCGGTGATCGTCGATGAGATCATCGCGCAGGTGCCGGCGATGATCCACCACCTATTCCGCGAGCGCGACTTTACCCACATCCGCGGCTGGGCAGGCGCGCTCGGCACCGGACTGCCGACGGCACTCGGCGTGAAGCTCGCGCGGCCAAAGGACGTGGTGGTGTGCGTCATCGGCGACGGCGCATTCAACTACAATCCCGTGCCGGCGTGCCTTGGACTGGCGCAGCAATACGGGGTACCGATCCTGGCGGTGATCTGCAACAACCAGGGTTACGTCTCCCAGGAGTGGAACCTCTACAAGTACTTCCCAACGGGATACGCGCTGCGCGACAACAACCCGTATGGCCGGGTAATCGAGCCGACACCGGACTACGCGGCAATTGCGCCGGCGTTCGGTGCGCACGGCGAATGCGTGACCGACCCCGCGCAGTTGGAACAGGCGATCCACCGCGCGCTTGCCGCCCTCGAGCAAGGTCACCTAGCGTTGCTGGACGTGCGGCTCGAGCCGTGAGGCCGACATGGCCGACGTGGCGCTGCGGCCCGGGCAGACCACTCTGGCGGACTGGCGCGCGATCTATCGCGGCGCTGGCGTAACGCTCGATCCTGCCTGTCACGCCGGCGTCGTCGCCGGTGCGCAGGCGGTCGAGGCCATCCTGGCCAAAGGCGAACCGGTCTACGGGATCAACACCGGCTTCGGTCGTCTTGCCAACATCCGCATCCAAGCGACGGACCTCGCCACGCTTCAGCGCAACATCGTGTTGTCGCACGCGGCCGGCGTCGGCGAGCCGATGCCGGCACCGCTGGTGCGGCTCATGCTCGCATTGAAGCTGGCCAGCCTGGGGCAGGGGGCCTCGGGCGCTCGGCTGGATACGGTGCAGTTCCTGGCTGCAATGTTGTCGCGTGGTCTGCTGCCGGTGGTGCCGACACAAGGTTCCGTCGGTGCGTCGGGGGATCTCGCACCTCTGGCGCACATGGCGGCAGCGATGATCGGCGTCGGCGAGGTCATGCAGGCAGGCGAACACTTACCCGCCGCGGCGGCACTGGCACGGGCCGGCATGTCGCCGGTCGTGCTTGGCGCCAAAGAGGGCCTTGCGCTGCTGAACGGCACGCAGTTCTCCACCGCTTATGCGCTGGCCGGACTGTTCGAGGCGGAAACGCTGCTGTGCGCCGGACTCGTCGCCGGCGCGCTGTCGACCGATGCCGCACGCGGGTCCGATGCACCGTTCGATCCGCGCATCCAGGCGCTGCGCGGCCATCGTGGGCAGATCGACGTTGCCCGTGCACTGCGTGCGCTGCTCGCCGGCAGCGCCATCCGTGCCTCGCATCTCACCGGCGACGACCGCGTGCAGGATCCCTATTGCCTGCGCTGCCAGCCGCAGGTCATGGGGGCTGTGTTGGATATTCTTCGCCACGCAGCAGCGACGTTGCGGACTGAATCCAACGGTGTATCGGACAATCCGCTGATCTGCGGCGATCCGCCGGAAGCGCTGTCGGGCGGCAATTTCCACGGTGAGCCGGTGGCCTTCGCGGCCGACATCATCGCGCTCGCACTGTGCGAGATCGGTGCCATTGCCGAACGCCGCATAGCGATGTTGATCGACCCCTCGCTGTCGCGGCTGCCGGCATTCCTGACGCCGAAACCCGGATTGAACTCGGGGTTCATGGTGCCGCAGGTCACGGCAGCGGCGCTGGTCGCGGAGAACCGCCAACGCGCGACGCCGGCGAGCGTGGACTCGCTGCCGACGTCCGCCAATCAGGAAGATCATGTGTCGATGTCGGCCCATGCGGCGCGTCGGCTCTTGCCGATGGCGGACAACGTCGCCGGTATCCTCGGGATCGAACTGCTGGCGGCGGCGCAGGGCTGCGACTTCCATGCGCCGCTTTCATCCAGTGCGATGCTGGAGAGGGTCCGCGCACTGGTGCGCACGGCAGTGCCGCATCTGGACGACGACCGCGAGATGGCGCCGGATATCGCCAGAGCGACCGAATTGGTGCGTTCGCGCCGGCTCATCGCGGCAGCGCAGGAGGCCGGCCTGCCGGAGGTGACATGACAGCGATCAGCAACGCCCGCACCGTCCGCTCCCCGCGCGGCGGTCAGATCACCGCGAAGTCGTGGCTCACCGAAGCGCCGATGCGCATGCTGATGAACAACCTCGACCCCGAGGTGGCGGAGCGGCCGGGCGAGCTGATCGTGTATGGCGGCATCGGCCGCGCGGCGCGCAACTGGGACAGCTACGACCGCATCGTCGCGACGCTGCGCCGGCTCGAAGAGGACCAGACGCTGCTGGTGCAGTCGGGCAAGCCGGTCGGCGTATTCCGGACCCATGCGGACGCGCCGCGCGTGCTGATCGCGAACTCGAACCTGGTGCCGCATTGGGCGACCTGGGAGCATTTCAACGAACTCGACCGCAAGGGGCTGATGATGTTCGGCCAGATGACGGCGGGCTCGTGGATCTATATCGGCAGTCAGGGGATCATCCAGGGCACGTACGAAACGTTTGTGGAGGTCGGGCGGCGCCACTACGGCGGCAGCCTCGCCGGGCGCTGGATCCTGACCGCCGGCCTGGGCGGCATGGGGGGTGCGCAGCCGCTGGCCGCGACGATGGCCGGTGCTTCGCTGCTCGCGGTCGAATGCCAGGCCAGCCGCATCGAGATGCGGCTGCAGACCGGCTATCTCGACATGCGCGCCGACACTTTGGACGAGGCGCTGGTGGTGATCGAGCGGTCGTGTCGCGATCGCAAGCCCGTATCGGTCGGGCTGCTGGGCAACGCGGCCGAGGTGCTGCCGGAACTGGTGCGTCGCGGTGTGCGTCCGGATATGGTGACCGATCAGACATCGGCGCACGATCCGGCCAATGGCTATCTGCCGAAGGGCTGGACCGTCGCCGAATGGGAACGCCGGCGAGAAGCGGCA
>JANWJK010000338.1 GCA_025452005.1 Acetobacteraceae bacterium
CTGTTCCTCAATCCGCTGCTCGGTGCAGCCATTGGCGCAGGAGCTGGCGCCATCAGTGGCCGGCTAACCGATATCGGCATCGATGATAAATTCATGAAGCAAGCTGCGGGGGCACTGACGCCTGGGCAGGCGGCGCTCTGCGTTCTGGTGCGCAAGGTCACGGCCGATAAGGTGCTGCCCGCGATGGCGACCTTCGGCGGCAAGGTGCTGCACACGAGCCTAACGACCGAGCAGGAAACCAAGCTGCAGGAAGCCCTGAAGGCCTGACGCCTGGTTCGCCAGGCTGGCAATCCGAGGCCGTCCACGAAGTCGCCGTTACGGACTTCAACCCTGGGCTCGAAGAATGCTGGCCAACAGCCTCTTCAGCTCATCGACGCGGCCCCTCTGCGCATCGGCACGGCCGCGCTCATCGGCAAGTGCCGCCTCGGCCGCCTCCACCTGCTCGGCTAATGCATCCCCACGGGCGCGTGCGCCCGCGATTGACTGGTCCAGCACATCCGCTCTGGCGCGTTCGTCTTCCGCGCGAGCCTCTGCCGAACGGCGATCGCCCTCGGCGGCGAGCGCTCGTGATACAGCGGCGTCGGCGCGGGCCTCCGCTGTACGGCGATCTTCGTCGGCAGTATCGGCGCGGGCTTCGGCAGCGGCGAGACGGGTCTCGAGGCCGTCAATCATGGTCTGCAGCCGGTCGCGCTCCCGTTCCGCGGTCTCGGCACGTTCCCGTTCGTGCGCGAGTCGCTCTTGCCACATTGAACGCTCTACGGCACGGGTATGATCAGATTGTTTGGCCTGTGTTTCAGCGGCTCGTCTGGCCTGTTCGGTCTCGAAGGGAGCAGTGTCGAGCGGTGTGTTCGCTCCCGTGCCAGTTCCTCCCTCGACCCGGCGCCGAACTGCCCATTCGGCCGGCACCCGAACCTGCGTGACGCGGTCCCTATCGCGTCGCCTCGGCCAGCCATGGCGCAGGGCAAGCTTGACGGCTGAAGGGCGGTCAATGCCGCGCACGGCCGCAAGTTCGTCATGTGTCATCCACCGCCCACCATCGGCATGGTCCGGGACGTCATGCGAGAAGGTGTCGGTTTGCATAGCCATGGAGTGAATATCCCGATAGTCGCGCGGTGCTTTGCGCATGGCCTACAGTAAGTCGTGAATGTTTGGCACGCGCTGGCCCAGGTGATCAAATCAATGGACTGTTGGCAAGCTCGCTCCCTCCACGCCGTGAGTACTTACCCCACGGATGTCACTCCGCTGTCCGAGCTAGGTAAACACCTGTTCGATCCAACTGGTCTTCAGGGCTTGCGAAACGGAGATGAAATGATCCTTGCCGCGGTATCACCTGAAGCAAGTGGTTGGAGCTGATAAAAAGTCTCGATGGTTCGAGGTATGCTGTAAAGATCGATATATTCATCATAGGTGCCGGTGATCACACCTTGTCCGGCCATGATCGTCGGGATGTGATTGAGGTAGCGCTTGGCGACGCGTTTGCCGTTCGCATCATTTACCGGCGTGTAGTCGTCTTCGTCCTCGTCCCAGGTAATGATCAAAAGGCTGTTATGGGACATTGCCCACCGGCGATAGGGTTCGATATTGCGCCTGAGCCACGCATCCATCGCCTGCCCATAGTTGGTCTCCGGCGGAGCGGCCGATGACTGGTGTCCGTCATTGATCTGGTTTGGCACCACGATGGCAACGGTCGGCAGATTTGCGAACCCCGCATCCTCCCTGGGAAAGGCGCTGAACGGCAGGTTGGTGGTCGAGGCTAGCTGGTTCCTGCCGATGGTATTGTCATTGACGGCCTGCCAGTTCACCCACGGATTGTGCTTGCGTTGATAGTCAACCCCGCTTCCCGGCGGACCCACATGGGAATTGCCGATGAACCCCGGATGCGGAAGATCCTCTGAATAGCCAGCGAAGCTGCGGCCGGAGCGTATCAACGCAGCCCCGAGATTAGGGGTCGTCAGCGGTGTATCCTTGATCATCTCGTTGCTGCCGACCTGCGTGCGGCCGTCGATAATCGGATTCGAACCATCCGGATTTCGCTTGGCCTCCGAACCGGTGCCCTGGGCGCTTCCTGAGAACAACGCAAGATAGTTGGGTTGCGAAGGATGGTCGACGCCATGAGCGTTGGTGAAATTGGCATGATGGCGCATCAGTTCCGTCAGGTATTGGAGTTCCGGCACCAGGTTGCGGTACGAGAGGTTCTCCTCAATCACGATAACTATGTGGTCGGGAATCCATTCCTCGGCGGCCGCGTGATCGACGGCAAGAAACCAGAGAAAGGCTTGGAAGACCGCCAGCAACCGAAACATGGCCGACGCGCGATTGGGCATGCGAGTTCTCCACAATATCGGCGGCACCTTACTGTAAAGGCTACAGCGGCCACCTCGTCACGTCGCCTTTCCTGCAGGGCTTCTTACGCATGCGCCAGGCCGACAGGACCATGCTTCCCGTCCGATCTGGCGTGCAGGTGACACGCGACGCGATGGCCGGCGGCGATCTCTCGCAGTTGCGGCACGACTTCGGCGCAACGGGCGAACGCGTGCGGGCAGCGGTCGCGGAAGCGGCAGCCTGATGGCGGGGCCATCGCTGTGCCGGCGCCGCCACGGATCGGCAACGGCCCGCGCTCCTGCTCCACATGCGGTCGGGGCACCGCGGCGATCAATGCCTGCGTATAGGGATGCGCAGGCCCGCGGATCACCGCATCGGCGGGCCCGTCCTCGACAATGCGGCCGAGATACATCACCAGCACGCGGTCGCAGACATAACGCACCAGTGCGAGATCGTGCGAGATCGTCAGGCTGGTGAGTCCGAGCGTGTCGCGCACCTCGCGCAGCAGGTTCAGCACGCCGGCGCGCACGCTGACATCGAGCATCGAAACCGGTTCGTCGGCAATCAGGAAACTCGGCCGCAACACCAGCGCGCGCGCCAGCACGACACGCTGCAACTGGCCACCGGACAGGTGATGCGGGAAGCTCTCGAGCAGTCCGGGCGTCACCGGCAGATGCACCAGCGACAAGGCACGCGCGATGCGTTCCGCATGTTCGGCACGCGGCACGCCGGTGTTGGCGAGCGGCTCGGCGATCGCGCGGCGAATGGAGAAACGCGGGTTCAGTGCCTCGAACGGGTTCTGGAACACAAGTTGCGCCTGCTGGCGGAAGCGGCGCACGCGGACGCGGTTCATCGACGGGATGTCCTCGCCGGCGAAGCGCGCGGTGCCGGCGGTGGGTTTGGTAAGGCGCAGCAGCAGGCGGCCAAGCGTGGTCTTGCCGCAGCCCGATTCGCCGACCAGGCCAACGCTTTCTCCCTGATCGATCGCCAGATCGACGGCATCGACGGCGCGCACGATCGGCTGTCGTCCGTGCAACAGGTCGCCCGCGCTGCGCGGTGCGTTGAAGTAGCGCGACAGACCGTCGGCGGTGACCAGTCCGGTCATGCGCGGATGCAGGCTGCCCAATGGGCATCGCCAAGTGGTGGCGGATCTGCGGTGCGGCATGCCGCTTCGGCAAGCGAGCACCGCGGTGCGAAGCGGCAGCCCGGTGGCGGATCCAGCAGGCTTGGCGGCGCGCCTTCGATCGACACCAGCGTCTCGGCGTCACGGTCGAGATCGGGAAACGCCTGCATCAACCCCATGGTGTAGGGATGCGCCGGTGCGCGCAGAACGTCGCGCGTCGCGCCGTATTCCACCACCTTGCCGGCATACATCACCGCGGTCAGGTCGCACAGAAAGGCGACCACGCTCACGTCGTGGGTGACCACGATGGCGGAAAGTTGCAGATCGCGGCTCAGGTCCTGGAAGGTGTTCAGCACCTGTCGCTGCACGATCACGTCGAGAGCGGTCACCGGTTCGTCGGCGATGATCAGCCGCGGCTTCAGCGCGAGCGCGAGCGCGATGGCAGCTCGTTGGCGCATGCCGCCGCTGAATTGGTGCGGATAGTGCGCGAGCCGCGCCGCGTCGAGGCCGACGGCGGCAAACAGTTCCTCGGCGCGGTCGTCGGCAGCCCCTCGCGACAGGCCGCCGCGGCCGCACAGCACCTCGCGCAACTGCGCGCGGAGCGTATAGACGGGATCGAGGGAGTTCATCGCCGATTGCGGGATGAAGGCGATGTCGCGCCACAGCAGAGCGCGCCGCCGTTCGGGCGGCAAGGACAGCAGGTCGATGCCGTCGAACACGATGCGGCCCCGACGGACGCTGCCGTTGCGCGGCAGTACGCCCATGATGGCGCGAGCCAGCGTCGTCTTGCCGCAGCCGGACTCGCCGACCAGACCCAGCAGTGCGCCCTGCGGGAGGTCCAGCCGTGCGCCGTCGACCGCACGTGCATCGCCGCGCGAGGTGCGATAGGCGACGGCGAGATCGTCCACGGAGAGCAGCATCACCGGCCTTCGTCAGTCCTTCAGCTTCGGGAAGAGCAGTTCCTCGTAGCCGCGGCTGACCAGGAAGCCGGCGAGCACGACGAGAACGATGCAGATCCCAGGCGGCACGAACCAGATATACTGCCCGCGGCTGAGCGCCTGCGAGGCATAGGCGTCCTGTAGCATATAGCCCCAGGAGATCGTGTCGGCGCTGCCGAAGCCGAGAAAACTGACGGATGCCTCGGTTAGGATCGCCCAGCCGACGGCGATCGAGGCATACAGGAACGACAGCGGCAGCACGTTCGGCGCGACGTGGATCAACAGGATGCGGAGCTCGCTCGCGGCCGACATGCGTGCGGCTTCGACAAACTGCCGTTGGCGCAGCGTGAGCACCTGCGAGCGGATCACCCGCGCGGCGTTCGGCCACAGCAGCAGCGCGACCGATAGCACGATGTTGGTGAGGCTCGGATGCAGCAGCACGGCGAGCACGATGACGAATGGCAGGAAGGGTATGCCGACGACGACGTCGGCAAGGCGCATGAGGATCGTGTCGATCAGTCCGCCGAAATAACCCGAGAGCAGGCCGACGATGGTGCCGATCGAGGCGACGCCGATCGCGGCTGTGATACCGACGGCAAGCGACGGCCGCGCACCCAGCACGAGTTGCGAGAAGATGTCGCGGCCGAGGTTTGTCGTGCCGAGCAGGTGCTGCGCGCTTGGCGGCAGGCTGGCGGCGAGCTGACCATCAGGTGCGAACAGGATCTCCAGCGGATCGTACGGTGCGATGCGGCCGGCGAACAGCGCGATCAGCGCGAACACAAGATAGATGGCGATTCCGACGGTGGCGTACGGCTTGACGATCGCGAGCGACGGCAGCCGTCGCCAGGCGAGGCCGCGCGGCGCGGCGAGCGCGACCGTCTCAGCCGGCGGCATGCGCCACCCGTGGGTCGAGCACGCCGTACAGCATATCGGCCACCGCATTCATCACCACCAGCACGGCGGCGATCAGCAGGAATGCGCCTTGTGCCAGCGGATAGTCGCTGGAGGCGACGGCATCGACCAGCATGCGGCCGATGCCGGGCCAACTGAACACCGTTTCGACCACGACGTTGCCGCCGACCGATGCGCCGAAGCCGAGAGCGAAGGCGGTCACCAGCGGCAGCAGCGCATTGCGCGCGGCGTGGCGGAGCATGATGCTCCACTCGCCGAAGCCCTTCATGCGGGCCATGGTGATGAACTCTTCCTGCATCACCTCCAGCATGTTGGCGCGCATCAGCAGCAGCGGCAGGCCTTGCAGGTAGATCGCCAGTGTCGCGGCGGGCAGTACGAGGTGGTGCGCGAAGTCGGCCGAGGTGACGCGTGCCAGCGCGGAAGGGAAAGCGGCACCGGCGGTGACGGCGCCGCCGGACGGGAACCAGCCGAAGGCGAAGGCGAACACCGCCAGCAGCAGCATGCCCAGCCAGAATTCCGGCGCCGCGCGCGTGGCGAGCACCAGCGGGATCGTAACAGCTTCGACCCATGTGCCGCGCTTCATGGCGAGCAGCGCGCCGCCGAGGGCGCCGAAGATGTAGGCGATGACGAGGGCGGTCAGCGTGAGCAGCAGCGTGTTGGGCAGCACGTTGAGGATCAGGCCGGCCACCGGCGCGCGGTAGCGGAACGAGAGACCGAGTTCGCCGTGCAGCAGGTTGCCGATGTAGATCGCATATTGTCGCCATAGCGGCAGATCGAGGCCGAACTGGTGCAGCACGACCTGGCGCTGTTCGGCGGTGAACGTGGGATCGATGTACGCGGTGGTCGGATCACCCGGCATCAGGCGGAACATGAGGAACAGGATCGACGCGATCGCCCACAGCACCAGCAGCATCAGGACGAGGCGGCGGAGGACGTGGGTCATAGGCGCCGCGGCACCTCAACTGCCTGTCAGCGTCTCCTTCACGCCGGGCGGATAGTGCAGGTGCCCATCCACCACCGTGTATCCCGCATCCGTTAGCAGCTTCTTCGCCTCGCCCATGTCGACCTTCAGGTCGTTGATGCCGGGCTTGGCCCAGAACGTCAGCGACGGCGCCACCATGGAATTGGCCGGGATGGCGAAGCCGTTCCACGCCGCCGCAGCCAGCATCTGACGGTTGGTCGCCGATGACAGCGCACGCCGGAAGGTTGGATCGTTGAACGGCGGTCGCCTTCCGTTCGGCGCAAGGAACCGGAATCCCATGTCGGTGGTGGACACCACCTGGATCGCCGCATCCTGCTTCGCCATGTCCACCAGCACCTTGGGATCGCCGCGGTAGTCGGTGAGGAAGTTGATCTCGCCACGTTGCAGCATGCCCAGTGCCGCGTCGTTGTTGGTCACGACGCGCAGGATCCAGCGCGCCATCTTGGGTGCCGCCCAGTGCTTCTCGTTCGCCTCCAGCACCACCTGGTCCTGCAGGTTGAAGCTCACCATGCGGAACGGTCCGGAGCCGATCGGCTTCGGCTCCTGGTACTGCTCGGCTGACTGTCCCTTCGCCATCTGGCTGTCCATCAGCGGACCCCAGATGTGTTTCGGCACCAGATTGAGCTTCGCCAGCGATGCGGTCAGGAACCCGGCATTCGGCGTCTTCAGCTTGATGCGCACGGTGTCCTCGCCGGTCGCCGTCACCTCGGCGATGTTGGCGACGAACGGCTTGTACATCGGCGAGAAATTGCCGTTGGCCGGCGCCTGCAACGAGAACAGCACGTCATCGATGGTTACTTTCTCGCCGTCGTGCCACGTCTGACCGGGGCGCAGCGCGAGATCGAGCGTGGTGGCGTCGGTCCATTCCGCCCTGGACGCCGACCACGGCACCGGCAGACCATCGGGCCCGACACGCATCAGCCGGTCCCACACGAGTTCCGTCATCCAACTGTCCACCGCGCCGCCGATGTACAGCGGGTTCAGCGCCACCAGCGGTTCGGCGGCATTGACGATCATGTCCTTCTGCGCGCTCGCGGGCTCGGCGCGGACGAACGTCCAGAAGCAGCGGATGCCGATGCCGCTCTGCTCGACCATCGACTCCGGCTTCCACACCTTCGACGAGTAGGCGAAGGTGTTCTTCGGGAAGACCAGGAAGATGTAGGGCTGGTCGCGATCGATGATGTCCTGCGCCTGGTACATGAACACCTGGCGCTTCCGCGGATCGATCTCCTGGCGCTCGGATTCCGCGGCGCGGTCGTAGTCCTTGTTGATGTAGGTGACGAAGTCGTAGCCGCCGTTCGCGGTGGACGAATGGAACAGCGAGTACACCAGTTCGTCGGGATCGCTGCGTTCCGGGCGGCCGACCATGCGCCACATCGACATGTCCCACTTATCGCGCTGGTTCCACACGATGTCGGCGAGTTGCGGGCGGGGCAGGGGGCGAACCTCGATCTCCAGCCCCAACTGCCGCCAGGCCTGGGCGAGAAGCTGCGCGGCCTGGAACTCCTGCGGATCGTTGCTCTGCGGCGCGCTGAGCATCACCAGCTTGCGGATGCGATCGCCGGGATCGGCGGCGCGTGGCGAGGCAGCCGACACCACGGCGGCAGCGCCGGCAAGGAACACCCGTCGAGAGACATGAGTCATGGCGCACTCCCCGTTGTCGTCTTGTTTCCTCCCAGGCGCGCAAGTGTGCGCGGTGCGGACGGATCGCTCAACCCCGATGTTGGTCGGTGGGCTGACCGTGGGTGCGGCAAAGGGGTAGCATCGCCGGCCGCGCCATCAGCCATCGGAGGATTTCCGCCATGCCGCTCAGCGATACCGAACGCCGCTTCCTGGACGCGGTCAGCCTCGACCTGCCATGGGGCCTGGTCGAGACATTCGCAACGATGCCGCGCTGGATGCCGGAGGATGTGAACCGCTCCGCCGACGTCATCGTGCAGCGCCTGCGCGGCGCGGGCGTGCCGATCGAGGTGCACGAGCCTGAAATCTGTCTCTCGATCCCGCTGCGCGCCGAGGTGCGCGCCGAGGGCAGGACGATCCGTGCCAAGCCGCCATCGTCGGCGCTGCCCATGCCGCGGGGACGCACCGCGAAGCTGGTGAGGCTGGAGGCCAATCCACATGCGCTGCGCAGCTACAATCGCGACATCGCCACGCTGTTCGGCGGATCGATCCGCTCGGTCGAGCAGGCGAAGGACATGGTCGGCGGCAGGATTGCGATCATCTCGGGCTTCGGCAATCCGGCGTTGTCGTCGTTGATCGAGGAGTGGGGCGGCGTCGGGCTGATCGCGGTCAATCCCGGTATCGACATCCACTGGGGAACGTGCACGACGATCTGGGGAAGCCCGGATCTGGCCGATCTGCCGCGCAAGCCGAAGATCCCCGTGGTGGCGGTGAACAATCCCGACGGGCGCGTGCTGATGGCGCTGGCCGATCGCGGCGGCGAGGCAACCATCGTCACCGAGATGCTGGAAGGCTGGTTCATGCAGAAGGTGCCGGTGGCGACCATTCCGGGCACACAGGAGCCGGAGAAATACGTGCTGGTGCACGGGCATTACGACAGTTGGGACGTCGGCGTCGGCGACAACGCGACCGGCGATGCGACGCTGATGGAGCTGGCGCGCGTGCTGTGGCAGGGGCGGCGCGATCTGAAGCGATCGGTGAAGCTGGCATGGTGGCCGGGGCATTCGACCGGACGCTATGCTGGCTCGACCTGGTTTACCGATGCGTTCGCGCTGGATATCGATCGCAACTGCCTGGCACAGATCAACTGCGACAGCCCGGGGTGCCGCTGGGCGACCAGCTATCACCAGACCCGTGCGTTCACCGAGAGTGCGGCGCTGGCCGCGGATGCGATCCGAGATGTGGTGCCGGACGCGGATATCAAGACCATGCGTCCGCCGCAGGCAGGCGACTACAGCTTCAACAATATCGGGCTGCCGAGCTTCTATATGCTGAGCTCGACCATGCCGGAAGCGGAGCGTCGCGAGAAGAACTACTACGACGTGTCGGGATGCGGTGCGAACATCGCCTGGCACACCGAGAACGACACGCTGGAGATCGCCGATCGCGATATCCTGCTCGCCGATATGAAGATCTATCTGCTGTCGGCGCTGCGTATCGCCAACGCCGAGGTGCTGCCGTTCGACTGGTCGGCGACATGCGACGAGTTCCTGGCGACGATCGCACGGTATGAGAAGGCGTCGCAGGGAATGGCGGATCTGTCGGCGGCGCGCGAGGCGACGGAAAGGTTGAAGGCGGCGCTTGGCCGGTTGGGCAACGCGCCGGCGGCAACGAAGAATGCGGTGCTGCACGCGCTGGGGCGGATCCTGGTGCCGATCAACTACACGCGGGAGCCGCGCTTCCGGCACGATCCGGCCTACACGGTGCCGCCGCTGCCGACGCTCGCGGTGGCGGCCGAGCTGCCAGACCTGCCTGAGGCGCTGCGCAAGCCGGCGCAGGTCGAGCTGATGCGCGGGCAGAACCGCTACCTGGCGGCAATGGAGGCCGCGACGCGATTGGTGGGTTAGCACCTGTCATTGCGAGGAGCGAAGCGACGCGGCAATCCCCATCGAGGCGTGGGGATTGCTTCGTCGCTATGCTCCTCGCAATGACAGAGTCTACCCCAGCGCCTCGGTCGCCTCGCGCAGTGCGTGTGCCAGCCGGTTACGGCTGCGCGTCGCGCTGACCGCCTGGAACCGCGCGCTGTCAGTGCCGGGTGCCATCTTCGCCAGCCTGCGCAGCGGATCGAGCACCGGCCAGGCGGGCAGCGGCAGTGCCGGATCGTGAGCGAACCGGTCGCCCGACGTGTAGTACACCGGCGCAAGCGAACGCGACGCACGCATCAAGGCCGCATCCGAATGCCCACCCGCTGCCGCCTTGTCGCGCAGCATCGTCGCCGCTTCGGTCAGCCCATCAACGGAATACCGCTCGCCCAGCGACGAACGCAGCGCGTCCAGTTCCTCCAGCAGCGTGCCCGCATGCGCGGCGAAGTCGAGCGGCAGCACCTTATCGGTCAGCAGCCGCCACAGCGTGTGCACATAGACGCGCGTGTCGCGTACCAGGTGCTGTTCATCGATCTTGTCCAGCAGGTCGTGCGGCGTGTGCCACCACCAGCCGAGTGCGTTGCGCATCTTCACCGGCGCCGCCGGCTGCTCGCTGAGCGCGCCGAACATCGCGGGGATGCCGATGCCCCAGAACGACTGATCCGACGAACGCGACATGCGCTTGCCGGCATAGTCCGAGCCCGCCTGCTCGCCGATCGCATCGCCTGCCAGCCCGACAAGTTCCGGTGCCGCCGCGGCGTTCTTCAGCACGACCGCGCCGACGCCGCCGGTGGAATCGACGTTGACGTGTACCGCGCAACGCCGTTCCAGCTCGTCCCAGTTCCGATCGGCATACCACGTGGAGCCGGAGTAGCGGCCATGCGAATGGCCCGACCAGAAGCACAGGCGCAGCCCGCGCCGCCACTTCGCCTTCTCGCGCGCCGCGACGCGTGCCACCTCCAGCATGGTGGCATTGGCCGCGCCGTTGTCCATCACACCGTAGTGCCAGGTGTCGTGATGGCCGGAGTACAGGATGAACGGTCCGTCCATGTCCGGTCCATCGATCTCCGCCTCGAGGATCGGCGTCGGCCGCCAGCCGGTATCGACCTCGGCGTGCAGCGTCACCTTCGGCTGTTCGCCGCGCGCCAGCCGTTCGCGCAGCGCGCCGCCATCGGCGTTCGACACGGTGCACACAACGGTGGTGGGCAGTTCCGACTGCGTCTCGCCTGACGGGCTGCCCCACACCGGCGACACGCACATCTCGTGCAGATGCTCGTGCGGGCTGATCTGCACCTGACCCACCGCGCCGGCGCGCGAGGCGCGTGCTGCCTGGCCGGGACTGGCGATGCCCTCCGTCAGCACGATCGCGCCACGCAGATCGCGACCGGTGAAGTCGGCTTCGTCGCCGTCGCCGACATAGACCAGACGTCCGGTCACGCCATTCGCCGGCGAGCTGCGCGAGAAGGAATGCGTGATGCTGGTCAACGTATGGTTGTCCACATCGACGCGCGCCTTGCCCGGCAGGCTGATATAGGCGTCGTGCATGATCAGCTTCGTGCGGTAGCCGTACTCGTCGAGCCGCGCCTGGAAGTAGCGCAGGCTTTGCAGCTCGTCCGGAGTGCCGGACAGCTTCACCCAGCGCGCCAGCTCCTGCATATGTCCCATCAGGATCGCGCCATCGACCGCCTCGCACAGCGCACTACGAACCGGATCGCTCATGGTCTGTCTCCTTCGTGCGGTTATGCCGATGCAGCTTCCGTGCGCGCTCTTGCCGATGCGTCGCGTCGCGCCTTGACGCCGGCGGCACGTGCCGCGTCGGTCACAGTGAACATCTCCAGCACGTCCATCTCGTCGTCGGTCACCGGCGTCAGCGCCGTATCCATGTAATCGCGCGCGTGCGGATTGCGCTTGATCGCGTGCCGCACCCGCGCCATGCGCCAGATGACACGCGTCAGCTTCAGGTGCTTCATCACCAGGTCGGCAAGGTATTTCGGGTAGAAGCGCAGCACGCTCTCGACCGGCAATCCCGGTCGCCGGTCGGTGCGCACCTTGCGCCGCAGGTAACCGCCCTCCAGCGGGTGGATCTTCTCGATCGTCACGCAACCATAGAACCACAGCAGCAGGAACATCATCTTGCCCGGACTGATCCGTGTCGCCACGGCGCGACGCATCACCGTCTCCATGTGTTCCGGCGTGTAGTAGGTCTGCCAGGCGAGCTGATAGGCCCGCTCCCACTCCGCCTTCGACATCAGCGGATGCGCGGTGGTGACATGCTCCAGATCGTACTTGTTCATGTCGGGGTCCATCGGCACGCCCGACAGGAACAGCCGCTTGTGATCCTCCGATCCCGGCAGCGGCGTGAGGCAGAAGAATTCCAGCAGATCGAGCGGCAGCTCGCGCTGGATGATCGTGATGTCGCGCACGATGGTCTCGGGCGTGTCGGTCGGGAAGCCGAGAATGTAGCCGGCATAGGTGAAGCAGCCGACCCGCTTCCACTCGAGCAGCATCTTGCGGTACTCGGAAATGCGATTCTGCCGCTTCTTCGCCCCGATCAGGCTGTCCGGGTTGATGCTCTCCAGTCCGAGGAAGACCCGCGTCACGCCGGCCCGCGCCGCCTTGGTGATGAAGTTCGGGATCTTGTGGCACAGGGTGTCGACCTGGATGACGAAGCGGAAGAACAGGCCCTCCTGTTCCCGCAGCTCGATAAGCCGGTCGAAGATCGGCTCCCAGTTCTTGTTGCGCGCCAGGTTGTCGTCGGTGATGAAGAAGTGATCGATGCCCTGCGCCAGGTTGCTGCGAATGATCGCCTCGATATCGTCGGGCGACCGGTAGCGCGACTTGCGTCCCTGCACGTTGATGATGGTGCAGAACGAACACTGGAACGGACAGCCGCGACCGGCATCGAAGCTGGTCAGCCGCCCGCCGGTGCGTTCGATCCGTTGGGCGGGCAGCATCGGCGGCGGCGCGCCCTGCAAGCCCGGCAAATCGTCCATATAGTTGTAGAGCGGCTTCAGTTGCCCGATGAGCGCGTCGCGCAACACGACGTCCAGCCGGTCCTCCGCCTCGCCGGCGAACAGCGAGATGCCGAGTTCCTGCGCGTGACGCATATCGGCCGGCATCTCGGGCAGCATCGCCAGGCAACCGGACACGTGGAAACCGCCGATGCACACCTGGATGCCGGCTGCGCGCAGCTTGCGAGCGATGTCGAGGGCGCGCGGGAACTGGTTGGACTGCACGCCGACGATGCCGACCATGCCCAGTCCATCGTCTGAATGGATGGCGCGCGCGATGCGTTCGGGCCGGATGCGGGCATTGGTCTCGTCGAGCGCGGTTATCTCGAGTTCGACATCCGCGCCCAGCACCTGCCGTTGCCGGCAGTCCATCGCAAGGCCGCAAAGTGCCGCGAGCGTGTTGGAGGGAATCGCGGAACGATGCCACTGGATCACGTAGCCGTCGTCGTCGTAATGCGACGGCTTGATCAGGTACAGGCGAAAGCGCCGCCGCTGCGTCGAACTGGCTGTTGCCAAGCCCTGAGCTCCTCGGTTGCCACGAATGGCCTGCTGCCACTGTGCCCGATTCGGCGGTTGCTGGACAGACGTCGGATGCCCGCGTCCGGTCACTGGCCGACGCCGATCACCTCGCCGATCGGGAACGAGTGCAGCTCCTCCTGCGCGGTCTTGAACACCGCATCCTGGTCGTGCCCCTTCTGCCGTGCCAACTGGCCGACCCGCGCCGAGACATACTCGCCCAGTGCCAGCGCGCTCACCACGTCGTCCGAGCCGTGCGGCGCGCGGCCCTGCAACCCCTCGCGCACCGCGTAGACGAACACGCCGGTGCTGCGGTCGTAGCTGTCCAGCGCCTCTTGCAACGAACTCGATGCGGCGAGCAGGTAGCGGCCGGTCTCGTGCCCGACATTGGCGAGCGCATCCGCGGTCACCGCTCCCGAATAGCAGGTATCGAGGAACAGCAGCGCGTCACGGGCGCGGATGCGCGACAGCGCCCCGATCAGGGTCGTCTCGTCGATCGCCGCACTGCCCAACGCCTGCCAGGACGATATATCGGCCACATCCTGCGGGATCAGCAGGAAGCGGCCATCGCCCTCGCTGCGCACGCCGTGGCTCGCGACATAGAATAGGAACGTGTCGTTCGGCCGGATGCGTGCCGCAAGGCGATCGAACGCATCGAGGATGGCCGATCGCGTCGCCTGCTGGTCGGTGAGCTGTGTCACGTCGATCGCAGAGAACAAATGGGCGCCAGCGCGCTGGATGGTGCGGACGAAGGTCTCCGCGTCGGCCACCGCAAAGTTCAACGCCAGTGCCGGCGCGGCGAAATGATCGATGCCGATCGCCAGCACGAACAGCCTGCCGTGTTCGGCTGCGCCGCTGTCCGCCGTGGTCAGCTCCAGCGGCGTGGTCTCGGCGAACACCGTGTCGGACTTGTCGTAGACGCGAAGCTGCACGCTGTTCTGACCAGGGTCCAGCGGCACATCGATCGTCGTGCTGGCCTTGCCACCCTCGGGTGCCGGTGCGGTGAAGCGTCCCGCGTTGCGGTCGTTGACGAAGGCGTCGATCGCGCCGATGCCCAGCCCGCGGTCGGCGAGTTGCACGCCGATGCGCAACCTGCCGGTCTGCGCCGGCAGACGGGGCATCGTTGCGGCGCGCGGGTCGAGCGCGGTGCAGGTCCCCTCCGCAAGCGGCACGCAAAGCTCCGCGATGTCGACCGCCGGCTGACGTGCCAGCCGGCCCCGCAGATCGCCAAGCTCCGCAAGGCGCGCGCGCGACGCGGCGGCATCGCCTGCCAGCCGCGCGCGCACCGCCGCCGGGGAGTACAGCGCCCGATAGGCCTGCGAAAAGCTGGTCCATTCCGGCTGCTGGTCGCGATTACGGTTGAGGTGCACGCCGACAAGGTCCTTGCCGCCGCGGTCGGCGTGGTCGAACAGGCCCTCGGGGGTGAACATTACCCAGCGCGTGCCGTCGGCATGCGCGAACAGCGCGACGCGCGGATCGAGCGGCGCGTCGTGCGACAGGCCGTACCAGCGGAGCGTGCCGTCGAGCAGCGCCGCGACCGCGACCGTGCCGGCGGCATTCACCGTCACCGCCCAGGCGGCGGCCGGCACCGCGACGGCGGCGATCTGGTGTGCGTCACGGGTGGAGAACAGCCGCAGATGCGTGTCGGTGCCGAGCAGCACGGCGGAGGTGTCGGGCAGAATGGCGAGGCTGCGATTGAATTCAGCGCGGTCGAGGGCGAGCGGCACGCCGTTCAGCCGCGGTGCCGATGAGTCCTTCCAGTTGGACGGCGTCAGCCCCGGCGCGGCCGTGCGCGCGATAGCCAATGCGTCGTCCTGTGTCGTGATCCTGGCGATCCGGCCGCCGGCGGCGTCGAAGCGCTGAACGCCCGAGGCGGTGGCGAACTCGACCACGGTGCCATCGGCGGATACCGCGAGGCGCTGCTCGCGCGCCGGCCGCAGGTCCGCCATCGGCGGGACGGGGCGGGACGCGATGTTGCCGTCGGGTGCAATGCGCCCCCAGCCGGGATCCTCGGCCGAGAACACCGCACCGCCGCCCGGCACCGGCCTGATATCCAGGATCGTGTCGCGCGACGCAGGGAGATCGGTCGCGGGGCCGAAGCCGAAATCGTCCCAGCGGCGGATCACGTTCGCCGGTCCGGACCGGGCATAGCCGCCGGCCAGCAGCGCCACGCCGCCATGGTCGTTGGCGGCCCACGCGACCGCCCACAGCCCATCGCCCTTCAGCCCAACGGCGTCGGGGGCAAACAACGGCTGGAGGCTGCGTGTCGATACGACATCGACCCGCAGCCGCCCCTGCCTATCGGCATTCTCGTAGGCGACCGCGAGCAGGCTGCCATCCGGCGACACCGCCAGGCCCCATGGCCGCTGGCCCGGCGCCGGCTCCTTTTCGGCGGACTTGTGCCCCTCGGGATCATACGCGCGCAGCTTGCCATCGCCGGC
>JANWJK010000339.1 GCA_025452005.1 Acetobacteraceae bacterium
CCAACCGACCATTGCCCGGGTGGGACTTCCACCCACAAGGTGATCGCGCCCTTCGGGGACGCACCGGAGATCACGGAGAGCCACCGAGTGCCACCGAGATCACTATGCGCTTCGCGCGGAGCGCCATTTCCCTTCTCGGTGGCTCTCAGTGGCTTTGAAACTCGGTGACCTCCGTGTGGAACCTTGCTTTGCCGCCCGCGCACCACTTCGGGGGCTCCAACACCACCGCCGGTCTGGTCAGGACGTCAGCGCAACCGGCAAGGCCGTGACCAACACCGCCGAGAAGGTCAAACAGGGATTGTGACCTGACGCCCTCCTGCTGCGGGCCTGGTACCGATCAGACGCGACCGGCAAGCCCGGCAAGCACCACAGCCAGCCGGTCGGCGATGCCGCGCTGAGGCGACAATGCGGGCGCACGTCCAAGATCGCGCCTCGCCAGCACGGCCGGCAGCGCCGCTGCGATGGCCCGCCGGGGCAGCGGAAACCGTCGAAGCAGCATCAAACCTTCGTGGGCAAGCTCCTGCATCACTCGTGCGGCAGTGACGGACGAGGGCTCGGCGATGATGCCCTCCGGGGTCAGACCGTGCTCAGCCAGCTTGTCCGCCGGAAGCAGGCACCGGCCTTGGCGGCTGTGGGCTGGAATGCTGCGCAACAGACCGGCAATGCCGTAGGCGGCACCCAACGGCCGCAGCGCCTCGGGTTCGGGTGCGCCGAGAAGTCGGCCAGCGGCCACTGCCAGGCCGCCGGCAGTCCCGCAGACGTACGCACGCCAGTCCGCCACGGTCTCGAACGCCGGCTCCACCTCGGCTTCACGCGCATCGATCAACGGCAGCAGATCGCCGCGAACGAGATCCCCGGCCTCGATCGCGGCGCGCAGCGGTCCGGCCACCACGTGGTGGCGGTGTGCGCCTTCCACCACTTCGCGCCACCATTGCAGTCGGATCAGCGCCAGTGGTGGTTCGGACACCACCTCGCGCGCCCGCGCCAGTTCGTGATTGAACGCATACAGCGTCAGCAGCGCATTCCGCTTCTCGGATGGCGCGAACAGCGCGGTGAGGAAGCGATCGGGATCGTGTCGGCGCACCAGCGCGACGATGGCCTCGTTCATGCGCCCGAGGTGGCGTCCGCCGTCAACCCGTGCCAGCTTGACGCGTTACGGCACGGGTCACGGCTAGAGGCCACTCCCGTCGAACGGCATCGTTTCACTGCAACCAGCGGAGGACACTCCATGGCTTTCGAACTTCCTACCCTCCCCTATGCCAAGAGCGCACTTGGGGCAAAGGGGATGTGCGAGGAAACCCTCGACCTGCACCACGGCCGGCATCACCAGGCCTACGTCACAGCGCTGAACGGATTTGTCGACGGCAATGACGCGCTGAAGGGCAAGTCGCTCGAGGACATCGTCAAGCTGTCGCACAACAAGCCCGACATGGCGCCGGTGTTCAACAATGCCGGCCAGCACTGGAACCACATCCTGTTCTGGCAGTGCATGAGCCCGCACGGCGGCGGCATTCCGGGCGCGCTCGAGAAGAAGATCAAGGAGGACTTCGGCGATGTGACGAAGTTCAAGGACGCGTTCAAGGCGGGCGGCGTCGGTCAGTTCGGTTCCGGCTGGGTTTGGTTGGTGGTCGGCTCCGACGGCAAGCTGAAGGTGACGCGGTCGCCGAACGGCTCCAACCCGCTGGCGACCGGCGAGGGCAAGGCGCTGCTCGGCTGCGACGTGTGGGAGCACAGCTACTACCTGGACTTCCGCAACAGGCGGCCGGACTATCTGCAGAACTGGGTCGACAAGCTGGCGAACTATGAATTCGCCGAGGCGCAGCTCAAGGCAGCGTGACGGCGCAGGCCGCGGATACGTTTGCGTGTCCGCGGCCTGCCCACCGCGCCGCAACCGATTTCAGCCCACCTTGATCTGGATCAATGCAAAGAAGCTGCACACACGCAATGAATGTGCCCGCAATCAGAGGACGGGTCCGGTCGAGATGCCGCCGTCCTATGGCGCTCCCTGGCACTTGGCTCGCTACCTAGGAAACGCGAGCCAGGTGCCGGGGCATTTCGGCCGCCGTCGCCGATATCGGCGGGCATTCGCCACAATGCGAAGCGCAAGCTCCCGATGGAACGCATCCGGGCTGCGTCCCGGCATTCGTCATGGCAGCGTCTCCTGCTAGGATCGCGGGCATCGTCGGTGGAACGCCGCGGAGGGCGAGGCATGAACGAGCAGGCGGGCGTGACGCAGCGCCTGGTGGAACGGCGTGACACGCATGGCGTCGCGTGGCTGACGATGAACCGTCCCGCGGCGCGAAATGCACTGTCGATGGCGTTGATGCAGGCTTTGGTGGACGAGCTGGCCGGCATTGGGACGGACCCTGCGGTGAAGGTGGTGGTGATCGGCGGCGCCGGCCCGGCGTTCTGCGCCGGCCACGACCTGCGCGAACTGCGCGCCAATCCGGCGCGGGCATCCTATCAGGCCACCTTCGAGCTTTGCTCGCGACTGATGATGAGCATCGTGCGCCTGTCGAAGCCGGTGATCGCACGCGTGCACGGCGTCGCCACCGCAGCAGGCTGCCAGCTTGTGGCGAGCTGCGATCTGGCGCTGGCGGCGGAAACCGCCCGCTTCGCCACACCGGGCGTGAACATCGGCCTGTTCTGCTCGACGCCGATGGTCGCGCTGTCGCGCGCGGTCGGCCGCAAGGCAGCGATGGAGATGCTGCTGACCGGCGAGTTGATCGACGCGCCGCGCGCCTGCGCTTTGGGCCTGATCAATCGCGTGGTGCCGGAAGCCGAGCTGGATGCCGCCGTCGCGGCGCTCGCCGGGCAGATCGTGGCCAAGAGCCCCCTCACCCTGGCGATCGGCAAGGAGGCGTTCTATCGCCAGGCCGAGATGGGTCTGGACGACGCCTATGCCTACGCCTCGGAGGTGATGACCCGGAACATGCTCGCACGCGATGCCGCCGAGGGGATCGACGCATTCCTCGGCAAGCGACGGCCCGTGTGGAGCGGGACTTGATTTTGCCGGTCACTGATCACTGATCAGTGGTCATCGATGAAAGATCCGTACGAAGTCCTTGGCGTGCAGAAGACCGACAGCGAAGCGGCGATCCGCTCCGCCTATCGCAAACTCGCCAAAACCCACCACCCGGACGTCAACCCCGGCAAGCCGGAAGCAGCCGAGCTGTTCAAGGAGATCAGCGCCGCCTACGACATCCTGTCCGACAAGGACAAGCGCGCCCGCTACGACCGTGGCGAGATCGATGCCGCCGGCAACGAGGTGCCGCCACAGCGGCCGTTCTACCGCGATTTCGGCGATGCCCCCGGGCGCGAAAAGTATCGCGCCGACGCCGGCATCGACCCCGAGGACCTGGAGAGCATCTTCGCCCAGGCGTTTGGCGGCCGGGCGGGGACGGGAGGGGGGCGGCGGTTCTCGATGCGCGGCCAGGACGCCCATTATCAGCTGACGCTCGACTTCCTCGATGCCGTCAACGGCGCCACAAGGCGCATCAACCTGCCGGACGGGCGCACGCTCGATGTGCGCATTCCCGCCGGCGTGCACGACGGGCAGGTGATCCGGTTGAAGGGCCAGGGCATGCCGGGGATCGGCGACGGCGCGCCGGGCGACGCGCTTGTCGAGGTCGACGTCGCGCCGCATCCGACATTCCGCCGCGAGGGCGACGACATCATCGTGGAGTTGCCGGTGACGCTGCAGGAGGCGGTACTCGGGACCACGCTGGAGGTGCCGACGATCAAGGGTCCGGTGCGGTTGACCATCCCGCCCAATTCCGGCCGCGGCACGCGGCTGCGGCTGCGCGGTCGCGGGATCGAAGGCAGGGGGCATCAGTTCGTCGAGCTTCATCCGGTGTTGCCGCCGGCCGAGGAACCGGAGCTGGCCGAATTCCTCAAGACCTGGAAGCCGCGCCATCCGCAGGATCCGCGCGCCGGGATGGCGACCGAGTAATGGACATCACCGCGGTCACCGCGCTGTTCGCCGACCTCTCGCAGGTGGAACTGATCACCTGGGTGGAGCGCGGCTGGGTGCATCCGGACCCCGCCGGATCCGCCTTCGAGTTCCACGAAATCGATGTCGCGAGGGTACGCCTGATCCACGACCTCCGCCACGGCATGGACATCGGCGAGGATGCGATTCCGTTGGTGTTGTCGCTGCTCGACCAGGTTTACGAGCTGCGCAGCCGGCTGAAGTCCCTGCTCCACGCGGTGGACAGGCAGCCACGCGACGTGCAGCTTGCCATCCTCGCCGCGATCGACGGCAGACCGCCATGAGCGGTGCGCGTCATGACCTGCGCATCTGGTCCGGCGCGATCTGGAATCCGCCGAGGATGGTGTAGGCGGCACCGGACTTCGTCGATGTCACCGGCAGGGCAAGTTGCACCGGACCCGCGTTCAACGTGACGCGGTCGACGTTCGACGGGAACGCGACGTGCATGAGGTAGACGCGCTTGTCCAGGATGGCATCGCCATCGGTCACGGCAACGAACACCGGCACGTCGGTCTCCCGCCCCGGCATCGCCGGCCCACGGGTCAGTTCGACCACGACGTTGGCCGTGACGGCGAGCTGGTTCTTCCGGTCGCCCTCCTGGCAGCTTCCCTGGATCCCGACGATCCTGCCGTGCAGCACGAGATCGGTCAGATCGCTTGCACCGGCGACGCGATGGACATCGTAGTCCGCCACGTCGCCCAGGATCGCCTGGCCCGGGCAGGGTGGCGCGAACTGGTTGCGCGGCGGGCCGCAGTCCGCCAGCAACGGCAGCAACATGGCAGACAGGGCGGCGCGCTGCGCCCAGCGAAGGTTCGGCGGTCGATCTGACATCAGGCACTCCGGAATGCGAGCGGGCGCTTCTTGCGACACCGCGGTCGTTGCCGGCAAGAGAGGGGGCGGGCATAGTGCGCGCCGCCGGTGGAATGGACAACACGCCAGGAGGCCATCATTTTCCAGTATTTTCCCCCCGCGGCCTGAGCGGGGCATGGCGGTCTATACTGAAGTCACGGACGAGGCCCTGACGGCATTCCTGGCGGACTTCGACATTGGCAGCGTGGTGGCGTTCCGCGGCATCGCCGAGGGCGTGGAGAACAGCAACTACTCGTTGCGCACAACGTCGGGCGATTTCATCCTGACACTGTACGAGAAGCGGGTAGACCCCGCAGAGCTGCCATGGTTCCTCGGCCTGATGGAGCATCTGGCGAAGCGCGGCATCGTCTGCCCGTTGCCGGTGCATGGACGCGATGGCGCAGCGCTGCGTTCTCTATCTGGACGTCATGCGGCGATCACCACCTTCCTGCCAGGGGTCTGGCCACGGCGCGTGCGACCGGAGCACTGCGCCCCGGTGGGATCGGCACTGGCGGCCCTGCACCTCGGAGGCGAGGGCTATGCGCAGGCGCGACGCAATGCGCTCGGGCCGCACGGATGGCGGCCGCTGCTGGAGCGGTCCCGCGCGCGGGCGGACGAGGTGCTGGACGGTCTGTCACGAGAACTGGACAGCGCGCTGACCGGAATTCTGGCGACCTGGCCGCAGGGACTGCCGATCGGTCATATCCACGCCGACCTGTTTCCGGACAATGTGTTCTTCCTCGACGGCAGGTTGTCGGGCCTGATCGACTTCTACTTCGCGGCGACCGACATCCTGACCTACGACGTCGCGGTGTGCCTGAATGCGTGGTGCTTCGAGCCGGATTTCTCCTTAAATGTCACCAAGGCGCGGGCCATGCTGCGCGCCTACGAAGCGACGCGTCCTCTGTCGGAGGCCGAGCGGGCGGCGCTGCCGGTGTTGTGTCAGGGGGCGGCGATCCGGTTCCTGCTGACCCGCCTTTATGACTGGCTGAACACGCCGCCGGGCGCCCTGGTGGTGCGGAAGGACCCGCTCGAGTATCTGCGCAGGCTACGCTTTCATCTGCTTGCACGCGACGAGCACGCCTATGGGATCTGAACAGGTCACGGTCACGCCGGGACCGCCGGCCCCCGAAGTGGTGGAGATTTGGACCGACGGCGGCTGCAAGCCGAACCCCGGTCCCGGCGGCTGGGCTGCGATCCTGCGGTTCCGCGGCGTGGAGAAGGAACTGTCGGGCGCCGAGAAGGCGACCACCAACAACCGCATGGAGCTTACCGCTGCCGCCATGGCGCTGGAGGCGCTGAAGTGGCCGTGTCGGGTGGTGCTGCATACCGACAGCCAATACGTGAAGAACGGCGTGACGCGCTGGCACGAGGGGTGGGTGCGGCGCAACTGGCGCAACGCGTCCGGCGACCCGGTGGCGAACATGGAGTTGTGGCGCCGCCTGCTAGAGGCGGCGAAGGCGCACCGGATCGAGTGGCGCTGGGTGCGTGGGCATTCAGGCAATCCGATGAACGAGCGGGTGGACCGGTTGGCGACGAAGGCGCGGGAACGTGGTGCCCGTTTCCCCGCGGAGCGTGGATGACCGAAGGTCATGGGGTGGCTGTACTGGTCAGCAACCTTACTGCTTCGCCACGCGCAGTCAGCCGGTTCACTGCTTGTTTGTCGAACGATACCAGACAATCAGCTCCTAGGGCGCGGCCTTCATGAGCGATCACGCCATCGGCAAAATCACGCCCATCGTCCAGCATGGCCAGCCCAGCTTCGGCCGCACCCCGGTTCACCACGACGTTGGAGGCACCGATCAACCGACGCACGTCGGCGGCCACATCTTCGTGGGTCTGCCTGTAGAGACGCAGAAGCGTCCATACCAACTCGCACAGGACCACTACAGGGATTGCGATGATCTCGGCACTGGCCAACTCGGCTTCGGCAATCCTGCGTTGCTCAGCGTCGTCATCCACCACAATTCGCAGCAGCACACTGGTGTCGGCGCTTATCTTCACCGTTGGCCAGCCCGGCTATCAGCAATCGCCTCGCTGAGCTGTTCGACGGTGAAGTGAAGTCCGTCCCGATTGCGGCACCTGAACTGACCGAATGTCACGGAAAGTGGATAGCTTGCTGATCCGATCGCCGTCAGCCGCGCAACCGGCTTGCCATTCTGGGCCAGAATTACTGTGTCGCCCTGCTGCGCGAGCGCGACGAGCCGCGATAGCTGCGACTTCGCCTCGTGCATGTTGATTTTGTGTTCCATTTGGGCATTCCATTAGCTAGATAGTTAGCTAATGCCGCAGCATCGTGTTGTCAAGGAAAGGCAGCGGTCTTCGGCGTGGGGAGCACGGGCCCCTCCCCCCGCCCCCTCCCGCAAGGGGAGGGGGAGATTCGAGGTTGAGGCGAATCGCTTCCCGATACTGGCAACCCAGGGTATCGTCAGGCGCGAAACCTGGGTCCGGGGATCCTCATGCGCCGCTTTCAGCTCGTCCTGATCAAGCCGTCGCACTACGATGACGACGGCTACGTCGTGCAGTGGCTCCGCTCATCCATTCCGTCCAATTCGCTGGCGGTGATGTACACGCTGTCCGCGGACGCCGCGGAACGGCAGGTGCTGGGGCCGGATGTGGCGATCGACATCACCGCGATCGACGAGACCAACACACGCGTCAAGGTGAAGCAGGTCGTGGCGCAGATCCGCCGTCACGGCGGCTTCGGCATGGTGGGTCTGGTGGGCGTGCAGTCCAACCAGTTTCCGCGCGCGCTCGACATCGCCCGGCCACTGCGCGCGGCAGGCATCCAGGTGGTGGCGGGGGGGTTCCACGTTTCCGGCTGCCTCGCCATGCTGCCCGAGATGCAGGCGGACCTTCGACAGGCCATGGATATCGGCGTCACGCTGTTCGCCGGCGAGTCGGAAGGCCGCATGGATGCGCTGCTACAGGATGCAGCCGCCGGCACGCTGAAACCGATCTACAACTACCTCGACGACCTGCCGCCGCTCGAGGATGCGCCCACACCATTCCTGCCGCGCGCGACCATCGGCCGCGTGATCAAGCACCACGCGAGCTTCGATGCCGGCCGTGGCTGTCCGTTCCAGTGCTCGTTCTGCACCATCATCAACGTGCAGGGCCGCAAGTCGCGCCGCCGCTCGCCGGACGATGTCGAGCGGCTGATCAAGCAGCACTGGGCGGAGGGCGTGCGCCGATTCTTCATCACCGACGACAATTTCGCCCGCAACAAGGACTGGGAGCCGATCTTCGATCGGATCATCCAGATCCGTGAGCGTGACAAGATCAAGGTGCACCTGATCATCCAGGTCGACACGCTATGCCACCAACTGCCGAACTTCATCATCAAGGCGGCGCGCGCCGGCGTCACACGGGTTTACATCGGGTTGGAGAACATCAACCCGGAGAACCTGCTGCAGGCGAAGAAGAAGCAGAACCGCATCACCGAGTATCGGAAGATGCTGCTGGCGTGGAAGAAGGCGGGCGTCATCACCTATGCCGGCTACATCCTTGGCTTCCCAGGCGATACGCCGGCGGCGATCAGGCGCGATATAGAGATCATCAAGAAGGAGTTGCCGCTCGACGTGCTGGAGTTCTTCTGCCTCACGCCGCTGCCGGGGTCCGAGGACCACAAGGTGCTGACGCAGAAGGGCGTCTGGATGGATCCCGACATGAACAAGTACGACCTCGAGCATGTCGTGGCCGAGCACAAGGTGATGACCCAGGAGGAGTGGCATCGGGTGTATCTCGATGCCTGGGACATCTACTATACGCGCGAGCACATGCGAACGATCCTGCGGCGATCGGCCGCACTCGGGACGGCGATGCACCGGTTGGCGGCGGTGCTGTTCTTCTTCTCCAGCTATCAGGCGGTCGAGAAGCTGCACCCGATACAGGGTGGCCTGTTCCGACTGAAGTACCGGCGTGACCGTCGGCCCAGCCTGCCAATGGAGCCGGTCTGGGCGTTCTATCCGAAGTACTGGGGGGAGGTCGTCGCCAAGCACGCGCGCATGGCATATCGGTGGTTCGAGCTCGACTTCATCCGCCGCAGCATCCTGCGGGATCCGCAGTGCCGGAACTACACGGACCAGGCGCTGAGCGAGGTAAGCGAGGACGAGTCGGAAACGATGGAAATGCTTACCCAGCACGAGGCGGCGCGCAACGCGGTGGAGCGTGCGCGGCGGATCGGGCGCGCCAAGGTCACTGCGCCAGCATAAGGGCGGACACGGCGCGCATCACGCGCGCCAGGTTCTTGCCGACCTTGCCGAGAGCCTCAGGCCATTCGAACAGGCCGAAGCGATCGAATTCGGGGACGATCGCGCCGCCAGGCAGCACGAAGGTCGAATGGCATATCAGTTGGTCGGGTGACGGCATGTGCGCCGGCATCCAGACGAACAGCGCGAGATCCTTGTCGCGCAGGTAGGCGTGCACGCCGAGGGAACGCAATTGGCTCTCCGTGACGGCAAGTCCGGTCTCCTCCGCCAGTTCGCGCACGGCGGCCGCGACCGGCGGCTCCCCTGGTTCGGCCAGACCCTTGGGGATGTCCCAGCGCGGCGATCGTGTCGCATGGCCGAGCAGCACGCGTTTCCCGTCGGTCACGATCACGCCGCACGAGACGTGCTTCGCCATTCAGCAGGGATGCGCGACGAAGCGTGTGGCGGGTGCCACGAACTCATCCTGTGCCGCCACAGTCAGGATTTCGCGCGATCCGGCCTCTGCCGTGCGGCGCAACAGCCCATGCACGGCCGACCCCGCCGCCTCCATCGCCTTCACCGCGCTGCCGGTGTCGAGGCGATGGAACAGGAACAGCGCCGCGACCGCATCGCCGGCGCCGTTGACCGATACCGGCAGGCGCGGCGTGCGCAGCAGATGGAAGCTGCCGCCCTCCCCCACCAGCAGATCCATATGATCGCCCGGTGTGAGCTCTGTCTCCAGGCTGGTCAGCAGCACACAACGCAAACCATCGGGCCGCATCGTCGCAGCGAGCCGCTCGACCGCGTCCTTGGCGCCTGTCAGGGTGCCGCAGTCGAGACCCGTGAGACGTTCCAGTTCGAACCGGTTGGGCGTGGCGATATCGGCCTGCGGCAGCGCATGATCGCGCAGGAACTCCTCGATGCCCTCGCGCACATAGACGCCTTCCTCGGTGTCGCCGATAACCGGGTCGCAGCAATAGATCGCGCGCGGGTTCTCCTCGCGCACGCGGGTAACGGCGTGCAGGATCGCCTCGCCGATCCCGGCGTCGCCCATGTAGCCTGACAGCACGGCATCGCAGTGCCGCAGGACGTCGCGGGCGGCGATGCCGTCCACGAGATCGCGCACCGCATCGCCGGTATAGACCTGCCCGGTCCAGTGGCCATAGCCGGTGTGGTTGGAGAACTGCACGGTGTTGATCGACCAGACCTCGGCGCCCAGCCGCTGCAGCGGGAACACCGCACTGGCGTTGCCGACATGGCCGTAGGCGACCCAGGACTGGATGGAGAGGATGTTCATGGCTGCCTCATGTAGCGCGGTTCGGCGCGCGCCGGTATAACCCACTGGACGTCACCAGCGCGGAGAGCCACAGATGAGACACAGCGCGCGAGCGGCGCTTTGCGTGGCCCTGGCGGCATCCGCCTTGCCGGCCGCGGGACAGACGCTGCGTGTCGCGGTCAGTTCACCGGTGACGAGCATCGATCCGCACTACCACAATCTCGCTCCCAACATCTCGCTGTCGACCCAGATCTTCGACCGGCTGATCGAGATGGATGAGCACGCCCATCTGGTGCCGGGACTTGCCGCCTCCTGGAAGCTGGTCGCGCCCGATACGTGGGAACTCAAGCTGCGCGATGCGAGATTCCAGAACGGCAATGAGTTCGTTCCCGACGATGTGGTGTTCACCATGGACCGCATCCCCAAGGTGCCGAACAGCCCGAGCAACTTCGCCGCCTATACCAAGCCGGTGACCAGTACCGAGATCGTCGATCCTCACACGATCCGTCTGCACACCAAGGGCGTATTCCCGCTGCTGCCGGTTTACCTGGCGCAGTTCTTCATCATCAATCGCAAGACCGACGAAGGAATGGCGACCGAGGACTTCAACAGCGGCAGGGCGGCGATCGGCACCGGGGCGTTCCGCTTTGTATCGTTCAAGCCGGGCGATCGCGTCGAGCTTGAGCGCAACGACGCCTACTGGGGACCGAAGCCGGTCTGGGAGAAGGTGTCCTACCGCTTCATCACGAACGATGCCTCGCGCACGGCCGCGCTGCTCGCCAACGACGTGGACTTCATCGACTTCGTGCCCACCGAGGACCTGGAAAAGCTGCGCAAGGATCCGAAGGTCAAGCTGTGGGAGTCGCTCGGTCTGCGGCTGATCTTCCTGGGCCTCGATCATTCGCGCGACGCGGCGAGCCCGTTCGTGACCGGGCCGAACGGCGAGAAGCTGGACAAGAACCCGCTGAAGGATCGGCGCGTGCGCCTGGCGTTGTCGCACGCGATCAATCGCGCGGCGATCGTCGACAGGGTGATGGAAGGTGCGGCGGTGCCGTCCGGCCAGTACCTGCCGCCAGGGGTCTACAGCTACACGCCGGAGATCAAGCCGCCGCCCTACGAGCCGGAGCAGGCGAAGAAGCTGCTGGCCGAGGCGGGCTATCCGAAGGGGTTCCGCATCGCGCTGCATGGCCCGAACGATCGCTACGTCAACGATGCGAAGATCATCCAGGCGATCGGCCAGATGTGGACGCGCATCGGCGTGCAGACCGAGGTCGATCCGCTGCCATGGAGCAGCTATGTCGGTCAGGCCAACAAGCAGGCGTTCTCGGCCTTCCTGTTCGGCTGGGGCACCGGAACGGCCGAAGCGTCGGATCCGCTGATCGCGCAGAACGCGACGTTCGATCCGGCCAAGGGCCGGGGCGCGTCGAACCGCGGGCGCTATTCCAATCCGGAGCTGGACAAGCTGATCGACGAGGCGCTGGCAACCACGGATGATGCGGCGCGGGAGAAGATCCTGCAGAAGGCGCAGCAATTGGCGTTCGACGATGTGGCGCTCATTCCGCTGCACATCCAGAAGAACATCTGGGCGACGCGCGCCGGCTTCACCTATGTGCCGACGGTCGGCGAAGACCTGCAACTGGTCAACGTGAAGCCGGTGAAGTGACGATACGCTGTTCCTGGGCGGAGGGCGGCGATGCGGCGATGCTGGCCTATCACGACCAAGAATGGGGCGTGCCGCATCACGACGATACCGCGCTGTTCGAGCTGCTGACTTTGGAGGGTGCGCAGGCGGGGCTGTCCTGGCGGACCATCCTGGCGCGACGGGACGAATATCGGCTGGCCTTTCATGGGTTCGACATCAAACGCATCGCCGGCATGCGCGACAGCGCTTTGGAAAAACTGCTGACCTCTTCTGGGATCATCCGGAACCGCCTGAAGGTCTATTCGGTGCGCGACAATGCGCGCGTGGCGCTTGAGGTGATCGGCGAGCACGGCAGCCTCGATGCCTATCTGTGGTCGTTCGTTGACGGCAAGCCCCAGGTGAACCGCTGGCTGGAAGGCCAACGGGTGCCGGCGAAGACCGAGCTATCCGACCGGATGAGCAAGACGCTGGCAAAACGGGGGTTTCGCTTTGTCGGTTCGACCATATGCTATGCATTCATGCAGGCGACCGGGATGGTGAACGATCATCTGGTCACCTGCTTCAGATACGGGGAGTCCGGTCATGCAGAACACTGAAGAGATCTGGCGTCTGGTCGACACCAGGAAGGAAGACTTCGAGGCACTGAGCGACCGCGTCTGGGGTATGCCGGAGCTCTGCTATGGCGAGTTCCGCTCTTGCGCCGAGCACACCGCGATGCTGGAGCGGCACGGGTTCCGCGTCACGCAGAACGTCGCCGGCATTCCCACCGCGGTGATGGGCGAGTCCGGCGAAGGCGGCCCGGTGATCGCCATTCTCGGCGAGTTCGACGCGTTGCCTGGCCTGAGCCAGGAAGCCGGCGTGGCGGAACCGAAGCCGCTGCCGGGCGACGGCTACGGCCATGGCTGCGGCCACAATCTGCTGGGATCGGCGTCCATGCTGGCGGCAACCGCGGTGAAGGACTACCTCGCGGCACACGGGATCAAGGGCCGCGTGCGCTATTACGGCTGCCCGGCCGAAGAGGGCGGCGCGGCGAAGGGCTTCATGGCGCGCGCCGGTGCGTTCAGCGATGTGGATGTGGCGATCTCCTGGCATCCCGCGGCGTTCTCCGGCGTGAACGAGGCGGTGTCGCTTGCGAACACACGCATCGACTTCACCTTCCACGGTCGTGCCTCGCACGCCGCCGCGGCGCCGCATCTCGGCCGCAGTGCGCTCGATGCCGTGGAGCTGATGAATGTCGGCGTCAA
>JANWJK010000340.1 GCA_025452005.1 Acetobacteraceae bacterium
CGGGCTGGCGCACCGCCACGACAGCATCGCCAAGTTCGATGAGATACTCCTTTTGCAACTCAAGGAGCTTCTTCCGTGCGGCTTCCGCAGTCGCTTCTGTGTCGTAAGCGATGATGATGAGGTCGGCCATGAGGAGATTCCTGCCCAGAGATTTGCAGTGCAATCATAGCGCACGGGCGCCTTGACGTAATCCCGGCATGGGGATGTCCGAGCTGAGCTAGCGGGCGTCACCATCGCGACCGATATCCCCTCGTGAGGGGGCTATGATCTCGTCTCGCTGATCCCTTATGACCTGCTGGAGTATCACCATCAGCGCAGCCGACGTCATGCCCAGCATGATTACGCCATTGACGGCTTCGAGCGGACCGAGCAGCTTGCGGTTCTTGCTCATCACGAAGTCGCCGTACCCAAGCGAGGCGAAATTGACAGCCGAGTGGTAGATGGCCTCGTAGAGTTCGTCTAATTCTCCCAGCAACAGGAAAAGAATTGCCCATAAGGTGATCTGGATGAAGTTTCCGATCATCATGGCCAGCATGGACACGAGGAGTCGCCGTATACCGACGAAAATCTTGTGTGGTGCTGCCGCGCCAGATGATTGTCGTATGTAGTAGCGCACGCTCCAGAACGCGACCGCAGCTTGCACGATAAGGCACACCAACATTACGAAAAAGCCGACCATGAGGTTAGCGAGTATCATGTGTCTTCCGTAATCATGCGTGCTCTGAACGCAACCCGGGTCGTCTCGAATTACGCCAGCGTTCGAGTGCCCAGACCGTTCCCCATGCATAGAGTGCGACGGCAACGAAGAGACCAATGCGGACCACAGACGCTTCAAAAACGCTTTTGCCGCTTGCGCTATCCTCGATCGCCGGGCCAAGCAGGATCAACATCGTGAGCAGTGCGTTGCTCCAGAACGAAGGCCGGAACGAGGTTGACCGCGTACCGAAGATACCGCTGCCAGTCCATAGCGCAGCGCCCATCATCCACAACGTCAGCATCCACAGGTTGGGGTGAAGTGACAGGCCGAGCCACACGACAGCTGCAATGAGCGCACCCATCAGAGTTGATCCAACCAGTTCGCTGCCAGCAGAGCGAGCATCGACGTCTCCAGCTTGCTGACTCAATGCCACTGTCTTCATAATTGTCGCAACATAAAACGATGGGTTGGTGAGGGCCAGTACAAAGACTGGCATGACAATTACCGTTGCCCGGAGGGCAATCCAGCGGGCGACGTCGTGACTGGCGGGAGCTGAGGCTGGACGATTTGCGACGCGGGTTGGCTGATCGGGGAACAAGGCGTGTGAAACACCGCTGACCAAGGCCCCAATGAGAATGCCAATGGCGAGCGTCATGCTCAGCACGCCCACGATCGCCTGATCGGCGACACCGACCACCGGTATCAGCGCAAATGACATGACCAGCACCATCGTGAGAGGATTTGCCCTGGCCAGGCCGACAAAAAATACCCCGTAGAGAATTGCCCCGGTGAGAAGGATGCCGCTCACGGCATAATGCTCTAGAATGGGAACCATATACACGCCGGACGCAACCAATGCCGCAAAGATCACGGCGATGACCAAGCCCTTTGTCGGTGGCAATGGCGGTCCCGGTTTGCAAAGTACGAGGACTGACATCAGGCAGACGACGAAGGGCATCGGCAACGCAAAGCCATATGCGACCAGGACGGCCAGCCCAAGGCCGAGTGTCAGTCGCAGTACCGCCTTGTCTGCAGGGTTCATCGTCAGTATTCAATAGAGGTAGGAAAGCCAACTCTTCAGACGGATGTAGAAGGCGCCGAGCGCGTTCATCACAGAGTTATCGCCGGTGAACACCATCACCTCTGCCTGGCCACCGATGCGAACCTTGCGCAGGCGTTCGGCGTCGGAGGCGTCGAACTCGATCGCCACCGGGAAGCGCTGAGCCTGGCGCAGCCAGTCGCGGCTGTTCTGGATCGTCGGCAGTGTTCCCGGCGGTGCCTCCTGACCCGAGCTGACGCCGTAGCCAACGCTGCGTACCCGGCCCTTCAGTACCTCGCCGGGCAACACGTCGAGGACGATCGCCACATCGTCGCCGGGATCGATGTTGCCGAGGTTGTTTTCGGTCATGTCAGCGCTGATCCACATGTCATGGATCGCGATCAGGGTCATTGCCGGCGCGCCAGCCTGGGCAAAATGGCCGACGTCGGTGCGCAGGTCAGTCACCAGACCGCTGCCGGAGGCGACCACCTTCGTGCGTGCCAGATCCAGCTCGGCCTTCTCGATCGCCGAACGCGCGCTGCGCAATTGGGCATTGTCGTCGCCGGATTCGCCGGCGGCTTCCTGCGCCTTGCGCAGGTCGGCTTCGGCAGCCTGCTCCTTGCTATGCGCCTCGATCCGGGTGGCCTGCGCAATCTCCAACCGGCGTACCGAGATGGCGCCGCGATCCTCGGCGTACAACGCTTCCTGACGCGTCGCATCCTTGTCGGCCTTGACGCGATTGGCCTGTGCGGCCTGCAAAGAGGCGCGCGCTGCCTCCACCGTGGCCACGGAGGCGTTGACCGAGTGGCGCACGGACTCGTAGTCAGCGCGGCTGCGCTGCAATGCTATCTGGTACTGGCTGGGGTCGATATCGAACAGCGGCTGCCCGCGCTGGACGTCATCGTTGTTCCTCACGTAAACCGCCAGCACCTTGCCCGCCACCTCCGCTGCCACCGGCACGACGAAGGCCTGGACCCGGGCCTGCGAGCTGTGCGGAGTCAGGCGGTCGGCAGCAAAATACCAGGCAAGGCTGCCAACGATCAGCGCCAGTACAATGGTCGCACCAATCCGGCTTCCCTTCCCCGGCTTGGGCGCGACCGGATCGGTGTCGACGGCTGGCTGATCCTGCTCGGCTAGCTCCTGACTCATGGCTCTTTACTTGTTCTGCATGATAAGTTTCGGGCCGGCAGCGGGCGGCGGCAGCGGCGCCACAAGTATCTTCCCCCAGTCGCTGCGGCCGCCCATCGTTTCGCGCGTTGCGTCGTCCAGAAGAGGACGGCCACGGCCCTGTTGCCAGCCGCCGCCCATCGCCTTGTACAAGGCGATCAGGCTCTGTGCGACATTGCTCAGAGTGCTTACCAGCAACTCCTGCTGACTGAACAGCGTGCGTTGCGAGTCGAGGACGCGCTGGAAGTCGGATATGCCTTCCTGGTACTGAATGCTGGCGATCTCCAGCGCGCGCTGCGCGGCGTTGACCGCGTCCTTCAGAATCGGGATCTGCGCGCGGTTTGTGGCGAAACCTACTGCTGCGTCATCGACCTCGCGCGCTGCCTTCAATACCGCAGCCTGATACTGCTCGTAGAGTTGCTGGAAGCGTGCGTCCTGCACCAGCACCTCGCCGGTCATCCGGCCATGGTCGAAGACGTTCCAGACGAGGCTGGGACCGATACCCCAGGCAAAGGTCCGAGGCGATCCGGCGAGCGAGGTGGCCGACAGGCCGAGCGAGCCGAGCAAGGAAATCGACGGATAGAAGTCAGCCTGCCGTACTCCGATTTGAGCCGACTGCGACGCCAACTGCATTTCGACTGCTCGGACATCGGGGCGGCGACGCAGCAGGTCGGCCGGCAGGTCGACGATAACCCCGAGTTCAGACTGCGGGATCGTGTCCTTGCCTTCGGCGATTTCGGGCAGTGGCCCGGGAGGCCTGGCGAGCAACACGCCGAGTGCGTTCTGGTTCTGGCGAAGGCTGCCCTCGAGTTGCGGAATGGTGGACAGGGTTTCCAGGTACTGGGCCTTGGCCTGTTGCACGTCCAACTCCGACTCGTTGCCGTGCTTGAACAGCCGCTCGGTGATCTCCAGGCTGCGCTTCTGCAGCGCAGCATTTTCATGAGCAATCTTCAGTCGCAGTTCGATGGTGCGGATCGCACAGTAGAAGTTGGCGGCCTGCGCTGCCATCAGCACCTGTAAGTCGTCAAACTGCGCAATGCTGGCAAAGTACCCGGCATCCGCAGCCTCGATGCTGCGCCGGAATTTGCCCCAGAAATCGATTTCCCAGCCGAAGCCGAAACCGGCGTCGTAGGCCGTGAGGGCGAAGTTCCGCCCGGACGACTCATCCACCCCGACGCCGATACCGCCGTTGCCGAATGTGAGGGCGACGTTCTTCCCGGACGACCGCACCTGGCCGGTACGCAGAACACTACCGGTCACTTGCTGCTGCTGCGGGTAGAGCAGACTGCCTGCGATCTTAAGCTGCGCTCGCGCTTCCAGGATGCGCATCCCCGCGGTACGCACATCGGGATTGACGCGCTGGGCCTCGGCGACCAGGCGGTCCAGCACCGGGTCATTGAAGTTGCGCCACCACTCCTCGGTTTGCGCTTTCGGCAAGCCGCGCTGCTCGGCCATCAGCGAATCGAGCGAGCCGCTCGACCAGCCGGCCAGCCAGGGCACCTCGGGTTGCTTGAAGTCCGGCCCAACGGTGCAGCCCCCAAAGAGCAGCGCGGCGGCGAGGGCGGACAGGCTTGTCCCAGGCGAGCCGGTGAATCGGCGCCGCATAGGCTCACGCAGTGGAGGGGGAACCGCCGGCAGCCGTTTGCCGCGCCCGCTCCGGGTTCTCACGTACCCAGCGCATGAATATCTGATAGCCTACCGCGAGTCCCGTCGCGCCGACGAACATGCCGAGGATGCCATTGGTCGCCATGCCGCCGAGCGCGCCGATCAGAATCACTGGCATCGGTGCATCGACGCCGCGGGCGAGCATGAGTGGCTTCAGCACGTTGTCGGCCAGGCCACCGACAAACAATAGTACAGTGTAGATGACCGCTGGGCCCGTGTCGTATTCGCCGCTTGCCCAGATCCAGCCGATCACCGGCAGCGTGACGAGCAGCGCCGGTAACTGCGCGACGCCGAACACGAGGACGACCACGGCCAGCACGCCGGCAAACGGGACGCGGGCGATCATCAGCAAGACGCCGATGATCAACGCCTGGATACAGGCGATGCCAATGACCCCGGAAGCGACGGCGCGGACGGTCGCGGTGGACAGCCTGGTAAACTCCTCGCCACGGGCAATGCCGGCGATGCGTTCGAAGATGTCCTGCATCACGCGCGCACCCGATTCACCGTAGGCCATGATAATGCCGGCGACGACAAACGAGCACAGGAACATCAGCAAGCTACCTCCCAGCGCGGCGACGATACCCAGCGCCTTGGTCGCCAGCTCCCCGAGCTTGGGCTGCATGCTCTGGACCAGTCCTGGTAGATCGTTATGCGCCTGCGACCAGACAGCATGCACCCTCCCGCCGACGACAGGCCAAGTGGCTATCTTTTCCGATGGCGCCGGAATCTGAACCGTGTTGTCGCGCACGTTCTTGATCAGGCCCTGGACCGAATCGCCGAACTCGCTGGCCAGCATGATGGTCGGCGTGACGATCACGCCGACGGCGAGCAGGACGATCAGAGTCGCGGCCAGGCCCTGTTTGCCACCGATCCGGGTGGCCAACATCTGATGGAGAGGGTAGATCGTGATCGCCAGGATCAACGCCCACAACATCATCGTCAGGAATGGCGAGAAGATAAGGTAGCACAGCAGCACAAGCACCACCACCAGTCCCACCCGAATGAATACATCCAGCAAGCGGCCCGACAGTCGATCCTCGAGTTCGTGGTCAGGTTCGTATCGCATGTTCATGGTAACCCCCCGTTTTTACTTGATCCGCCTCTGCGATCTCGAATGTCGCTGCTTTGAGCGTGATTCGCCAGCGGAGATGGCGGAGTACTAGGATTGTAATTTCTTCGCATCATCGGCCGCGATTAGCCGCAGCCGATCCAGTATATCCGGCCGGTGGTCGCGGCCCCTCGGATCTATGTAGACGGGGCTCGCTTTACTCCCACCCGCGCCTCGATCATGGCGCGGTGGACTTCAAACTACAAGAACGGGCAGAGCCGGTTCTAGGAAGACTGCAGCCCAAAACCTGCCTATGGAATCCAGGGCGCTCGACCGGCAATGAGTTCGCGGACAATCGACTCGTTCCGGCGCGCAACGGTGTCAACGCGATTTCGGTTGCCGATCCCCAAAAGGATCAGCCACCGGCAGTCGTCAGCGCCTGGACGGTAAATGTGCTGGCAAGTTTCTCCGGCACCGCGGCGTTCTGCAGTTTCACGTAGTTGGGCAGGCCGTCTTTGAATGGTGGATAGCATTCACCAATGATGAGCGGCGCCAGGTAGCGGCGGGCCGCCTCGGTGATCCCGAAGCCATCCGGGCTGATGAAGTCCGGAGGCAACAGCTTCTCCTGGTTGGCAACCTTGGAGAGCGGCGCTTCCACGATGTCCCATCTATAGGGCGCGTCGCTGATCCGACGGATCGCGGGCATCACCGCGCTCCTTCCGGCGATTGCGAATTCCACCGCCGCGCGACCGACCGCGTAGGCCTGTTCGACATCGGTCTTGGAGGCAATGTGGCGAGCTGACCGCTGTAGATAATCGGGAACCGCCCGATGGCATTTGAGACCGAGCTTCGCGCTTATCAAACTGGCAATGAGCGGCGCGACCCCTCCAAGTTGCGCATGGCCGAAGGCGTCCTTTGAGCCAGCGGAGAGAAACTGACCGTCTGGCGTTTTGACTCCTTCAGAGACCGCGACAACACAGTTCCCGTATCGCTTGTAAGCGTCGGTGACCTTCGCCAGAAACCGGTCCTCATTGAACGCAACCTCAGGCATCAGCAAGACGTGTGGCGCATCGCCTTCCTGTTCGGCCGCGAGCGCACAAGCGGCCGTGGTCCAGCCAGCATGCCGGCCCATCACTTCCAGCACGAGTACCTGGGTCGAAGTACGGCTCATCGCCGCCAGGTCGAACGCCGCTTCGCGAAGCGAGGTGGCAAGATATTTGGCCGCTGAGCCGAAGCCTGGCGAACAGTCGGTGATGGGCAGGTCGTTGTCCACTGTCTTGGGGATTCCCACACACACGATTGGCTCACCGAGTTCAGCGCTGATCTGGCTGACCTTGTGCGTGGTGTCTTGCGAGTCACCGCCACCATTGTAGAGAAAGAAACCGATGTCGTGCGCACGAAGCACTTCGATCAGGCGCTCGTATTGAGCGCGGTTCTCGTGAAACGACCCAAGCTTGTAGCGACAAGACTTGAACGCGGCACCCGGGGTGTGTTTCAGCGCGGCGATCGCGGCTTCGGATTCCACGCTGGTATCGATCAGATCTTCGGTCAGAGCACCAATGATACCATTGCGGCCAGCATACACCTTGGCAATGCGGTCCGGATGCTGGCGCGCGGTTTCCAGCACGCCGCAGGCTGAGGCGTTGATCACTGCGGTAACCCCACCGGACTGAGCATAGAACGCGTTCTTACGGGCCATAGTACCCCCCGCTAGCCGAGGTCTCCCGCGCCGAGGCGACCCTATGTCAGCCCCTGTGCTGCCGCCAGCACCTCCGCTGCGTGGCCCGTGACGCTGACCTTGCGCCAGGCCCGCGCGATCTTCCCCGCCTTGTCGACCAGGAAGGTGCTGCGCTCCATCCCCATATACTTGCGTCCATACATCGACTTTTCGACCCAGGTGCCGTACTTCTCCGCCACCGCATGCGACTCGTCGGACGCCAGCGGGAATGTCAGTTGGTATTTCTCGCTGAACTTCTCGATCGGCTTCATTTTGTCGGGTGACACCCCGATCACGTCGATGCCGATCCGCCCGAGCTGGGGCAACGCCTCCTGGAAGGCGCAGGCCTCCTTGGTGCAGCCGGGCGTATCGGCCTTCGGGTAGAAATACAGCACGTACGGCTTGCCGCGCAGCGCCGCATTGCTGACGGTGCGCCCGCCGCTTGCCGGCATCGCGAACTCGGGTGCGACGTCGCCTTCCTTTACGCTCATGTAGGAATCTCCCCTATGTGTCGAACGAACATGGCGCGGACCTGTTGCGCCAGATCGTCCAGCGTGGCCTGCAATGTCTCCAAGTCAACTGCACCCCCGACGGCGCGCAGCAGCGCGAGCGCGGACGCATCCGGAAGTTCGTCGCGCGCGCCCCGGCCGACGGTGATGCGCAGCATGCCCTGCAAGGTGCGCCAGACATGGTCGGCATGGATCAACATGGCCGCATCGTCTGGCGGCAGCTTCCCGGCATCGGCGAGCCGCGTCAGCGCCACGCGCGTCGTGGGTGAACACAGCCCAGGTGCTTCGTGGGCATGGATGAGCTGGAGGACCTGGGCGATGAACTCGACCTCGATCTGACCCCCAGGACGCAGCTTCACGTCCCACGCGCCGTCAGGCGGCAGGTCGCGCAGCATACGCGCACGCATCGACGCGGCGTCGCCGCGGATGCGGTCGGCGCCACCGGCCTCTGCGAGCGCTTCGCCTATCGCCTCCTCGATGCGCGTGCGCAGCGCCGGCGGACCGGCGACCACGCGGGCCCGCGTCAACGCCATTCGCTCCCACGTCCACGCCGCTTCTGCGTGATACCGACGGAACGCGCCAAGCGACACCGCCACGGGTCCCTTGTTGCCCGACGGCCGCAGCCGCATGTCCACCTCATAAAGCGGACCGTCCACGCCGGGCGCGGTCACCGCCGCGACATAGGCGTGCGCCGCGCGGACGAACCACTGGCTGACCGGCAGGCGCCGCGCACCACGGCTTTCGCTGACCTCCACAGGATGGTCGTACACCAGCATCAGATCGAGATCGGAGCCGGCCATCATCTCGCGCCCGCCGGCCTTGCCCATGGCCACCACCGCAATCGATCCGCCGCGCACCCGACCGAAGCGCGAGGCGAAGTCAGTCAGCACCGGCGACAGCAGGGCGCTCAGCGCCGCATCCGCGATCGCCGAACGCCGCAGCCCGGCCTCGTCGGCGTTGATTCTGCCCTCCATGGTGGCGACCGAGGTGGAAAAATCCTCCTCGCGCACGGTACGGCGGGTGATCTCGATGACATCCTCGAGCAGGCGCGCGTCCCGCAGGCGGCCGCGCAGCAGACGGGCGGGGTTGGGATTTTCCTCCGGGCTCAACAGGCCATCGAGCGCGGCCGGATGGCTCGCCAGATGGTTGGCGAGCGACGGTGCCGCCCCCAGCACGGCGGCGATGCGATCGAGCAGACCCGGGTTGCGCTGGAACAGCGACAATAGCTGCACGCCGGCCGGCTGCCGCGCCAGGAACGCATCGAACCGGTTGAACACCACGTCCGGCTGTGGCTGACGGGCGAGCGCGTCCAGCATGCGGGGCAGCAACTGCGCCAGCAGTTCACGCGCACGCGCCGAACGCAGCGCCCGCACGTGGCCGGCCTGCCATCCGCGTACCGCCGCCACGATGCGATCAGGGCTGCCGAAGCCAAGGGCATGCAGCGCGGCGCCGGTGGCTTCCGGCGCAATATCGACTCCGCTGAAGTCCAACTCCAACCCGGGTTCGACGGGTGCCAGCAGTTCAGGCACCAACTCGAACACCTCGGCGTAGCGCGCCCGCACCTGGCGCAGGTGTCGCAGCAGTTCAGCGGCGAATCCGGCCGCGTCGTCGTAACCCATGAACGTGGCGAACCGTGCCAGATCCTCCCGCCGTTGCGGCAGATCGTGGACCTGCCGGTCGGCGGTCATCTGCAGCCGATGCTCGACGCGGCGGAGGAAGCGGTAGGCGGCCCCCAGTTCCCGCGCGGCATCGCGCGGCACATGACCCGCGCGCACCAGCATGCGCAGCGCGCCCAATGTCGTCGGAACCCGCAGCCCTGGGTCGCGACCGCCCCACACGAGTTGCAGCGTCTGCGCCAGGAACTCGATCTCGCGGATGCCGCCTTCCCCGAGCTTCACGTTGTGGCCGGCAATGCGCGCCAACGGGTCCGCGCCATCGGCCAACTCGCCGCCCTTGTGCTGGTCGATCCGCCGCTTCATCGCGTGAATGTCGGCGACCGCGGCGAAGTCGAGGTCGCGGCGCCAGACGAAGGGACGGATCGCCTCGAGGAACCCGGCGCCCAGCGCGAGGTCACCGGCCACCGGACGTGCCTTGATCATCGCGGCACGCTCCCAGTTCTGACCCATGCTCTCGTAGTAGGTGATCGCTGCCGGCAGGGCGACGGCGGGTGGCGTCACCGCCGGGTCGGGACGCAGGCGCAGGTCCGTGCGGAACACGTAGCCGTCGGCGTCGCGCGCCTCCATCAGCGACACCAGGCCGCGGGCGATGCGGGACGCAAAGCCGCCCATGGCGTGCCCCTCGGTCGCTTCGGTGTATATTGCCGCGGCGGGGTCGTAGAGCAGCACGAGGTCCACATCAGACGAATAATTCAGTTCACGGGCGCCGAGCTTACCCATGCCGAGGACCGTGAACCCACCGCCGCGAGCCGGATCCGAGGGATCGGGCAGGCGAAGTTCGCCCGTGTCGTGGGCGGCGCGCAGCAGATGCGCCATGGCGAGCGACAGGGTGGCCTCGGCCAGATCGCTCAGCGCCGCGGTGACGCGCTCCAGCGGCCAGATGCCGCCGATGTCGGCGATGGCGGTGGCCAATGCCACGATCCGCTTGGTGCGCCGCATCGCGGCAGCGATCCGGTCGCGCCGGACAGCGGGCGCGATCGCCGCCAGCTCCGCCATCGCCGTGGCGACCAGCGCATCCGGTCCCGTGGCGACCAGTGCGCGCAGGCTGGCTGCCTCGCGAACCGCGAGGTCGGCGAGGTAGGGGCTGTTGCCGCCCAGCGAGCGCAGCAACGCCGCGACCGGCGGTCGCGCCGCCAGCCGTGCCTCGGCGCGACCGATCTCGGCGAAGCGCTCGGCCAGCCGGTCCGCCGCGCCCGCGTCGAATGGGCACGGCCAAGTCGTTGGCAGGCGAAATTGCGTGTCGGTCATCCATGGGAAAGCTGGCCGTGAGGCGTCTTCCCGGTCAAGCGGCGATCGGCGCCGGGATGGTGCTGCATTGGCTGGTCACGCTGGCGATCACGCTGGTCGTGCTGGGCAGTGTCGGCCTCGCGGCGATCGCCTGGCGGCTGTCGCAGGGGCCGGTCGACCTCGGCTGGCTCACCCGCCGCCTCGAGGACGCCGCGAATGCCAACGGCGGTCCGACCCGCCTGACGATCGGCTCAGCCGCACTCGCCTGGGAAGGCTTCCGCATGGGAGCCGATCGGCCGCTCGAACTTCTGCTGACCAATGTCAGAGTGGTGGACCCGGCAGGCGTGCGGCGAATGAACATTCCGCAGGCCGAGGTCTCGCTGTCGATCTACCAACTGCTGTTCGGGCGTGTCGTGCCGCGGGCGGTCACACTGGATTCGCCGCAGATCACCTTGATCCGCGCGGCCGACGGCACGCTCAGCCTCGATCTCGGCAGCCTGACCGAGACGGCGGACAGCGGCGAGCCGGCGTCCGAAGCTCAGGCAACACCGGTCGCCGACCTGCTGGCGGAGTTGGCGCAGCCGCCGGGCAACGATCGGGCACGCGGATCGGACGCGCTGCTGGGGCAGCTCCGTCTGGTGCGTGTTCACGATGGGCGCGCCGCGTTGATCGATCGCCAGCTTGGCGTCACCTGGCGGGCGCCGCATGCGGAGATCGATCTTGCCCGGCGACGGGAAGGCGGGGTGGACGGCACTGCCGAATTCAGTCTGGCGGTTGGCGATCAGGAGGCGCGGCTGACGCTGTCAGCCACGCTCGCGGCGGGAGCCAGCGAGACCCATCTACGCGCCAGACTGTCGCCGGTGACGCCGAGCGTGATCGCACGCGTCGCACCGTCGCTGGCTGGGCTGGCCACGCTGGACGCACCGGTCGGCGGCGAGGCCACGCTCGATCTCGGTGCCAGCCTGGCTCTGCGCCGCGCTCGGTTCAGCCTCCGCGCCGGCAGCGGCCAGGTACATGTCGGCGACAGCAACGTGCCTTTCCTCGACGCCACGCTGGTGGCTTCGGGCACGCCGGATGAGCTCACTGTAGAGGCGTTCCGCGTAAGCCTGCCCGGCCATGCCGATGCGCCGCCGACGCATGTCGAGACAAGCGGCACCGTGCGACGCCATGCCGATCAGATCAGCGCCGATGTCTCGGCCGACCTCGACCAGCTCGATTTTGCCGACCTGGCGCGATTCTGGCCGGAAGGAGTCGGCGTCGGCGCGCGGCGCTGGCTGTTGGCGAACATCCCGGTCGGCACCGCGCGCAATGGCCACTTCGAACTGGGCGTTGCGGCGCCCGTGGGCCTGACCTCCGTCGAGCTGACGCGCGCGAGCGGCGCCCTCGACGGCGTTGGGTTGCAGGTGCACTGGCTGCGGCCAATTCCGCCGATCGACAACGGCCAGGCACAGTTGCGCATCGTCGATCCCGACACGCTGGACATCATTGTCACCGGCGGACGCCAGCGTCTGCGCAACCAGAAGGAAACCAGTCCCGCCGGCTTGCAGATCCGCGGCGGCAAGGTGCGGATCACCGGTATCATGCAGCCGCGCCAGGTCGGTGTGATCGAGGCCGACATTGCCGGGCCGGTGCCCGACGCCTTGGCGCTGTTGCGCGAGCCACGCCTTTCCTTGCTCTCCCGGCATCCGATAGACCTGAAGAACCCGGCCGGCCAGACGACCGTGAAGTGCAATATCACCGTGCCGCTGGAGGATGCCGTGCGGATGGATGATATCGCCATTCAGGTGCAGGCGCGCCTCGATGGCGTGCATCTCGGCGCACTGGTGGCGGGACACGATCTGGATCAGGGCGCGTTCGATCTGTCGGCGAACACCCAGGGGATGAAGCTGAGCGGCCGCGCGCTGCTGGCATCGATCCAGGCGAAGCTGGACGCGACGATGGATTTCCGTGCCGGCCCGCCGACCCAGGTCCTGCAGAGCGTGACGGTATCCGCCCAGCCGGACGCACGGCAGCTCGCGGCATTGGGGCTGGATGCAACGTCTGTGCTGAGCGGAGCGGCCCAGGTCCAGGCGGCGCTCAGCGAGCGTCGCAACGGCCAGGGCGATCTGACGGTCACCGCCGATCTGACCGCGGCAGAACTTGTCGTGGAACCGATCGAGTGGCGCAAGGCACGCGATGCGCCGGCAAAAGGCTCGGCCCGCGTGCTTCTCGACCACGACCGGCTCACCGGCATCGACGCCATACAGCTCGATGGCGAGGGCCTCGTCCTGCGCGGTCGGGCGGAGTTCAGCGGCGGCCGGCTGTCGGTGTTCCGCGCGGAACGGCTGATGCTGGGGCGCACGGCCGCGCAAGGCACACTGAACCTGCCCGCGGATGGCCCGATCGTTGCGAATCTCAGTGGCGCGCAACTCGATCTGGGTCCGCGTCTCGAACGCAAGGCTCCGCCGGCGCGGTCTTCCGGGCCAGGTCCTGCGGCAAAGACCGAGCCGCCGCCCGGGCCGCCGTGGAGGCTGGATGCGAAATTCGATCGCGTGCTGATGACGCAAGGACGCGCCGCGAACGGCGTGGTGGCGCACGTGGAGAACGACGGCCGCATTGTGCGGCAACTGCGCCTGGAAGGTCGCTTGGGGCAGCGGGCACCATTCCTTGTGCAGATTGTTCCCGATCGCACGGGACGCCGCTTCACCGCCAGCGCGGACGATGCCGGCGAGTTGCTGCGCGAACTGGATTACCTGCGCAGCATGCAGGGCGGAAAACTGTCGATACAGGCGCAGTACGACGATGCGCAGCCGGACCGACCCCTGGCCGGTACCGCGGATATCGAGGGATTCCGCATTCATGATGCGCCGGCACTCGGCAAGCTTTTGCAGGCTATGACGCTGTACGGGCTGGTGGACGTTATGCGAGGGCCGGGTCTCGGCTTTTCCCGGCTCGTCGCACCGTTCCGGCTGACCGACGATGCACTCGACCTCACGGATGCGCGCGCATTCAGCCCGTCGCTCGGGCTCACCATGAAGGGTCGGCTGGATCTGAATGCGGAGAGGGTCGACATGCAGGGGACGATCGTGCCGGCATATTTCTTCAACTCGTTGTTGGGCAACATCCCACTGGTGGGAAAGCTGTTCAGCCCGGAACGCGGCGGCGGCGTGTTCGCCGCCAGCTACACGCTGCGCGGCCGGCTTGCGGACCCGGACGTGTCCATCAATCCGCTCGCCGCACTCACGCCGGGGTTCCTGCGCGGGCTGTTCGGACTGTTCTGAGGGTCGGGAGACGCGCCATGACCATCCGTAACGAAATCGTCGATGTCCTGATCATCGGCTCCGGCGCGTCCGGAGCGGCAGTGGCGTGGAGCCTGGCCGAAACACGGATGAAGATCCTGTGCCTGGAGCAGGGTGACTGGATGCTGCACGCCGACTTCCCCAGCCACGGACGCGATTGGGAGGCGCGGCGGTTCGCCGATTTCGACATCAGTCCGAACCGCCGGGCGCGACCGACGGACTACCCGATAAACGACGACAACTCGCCGATGAAGGTGGCCAACTTCAACGGCGTCGGCGGCGGCACCATCCTGTTCACCGCGCATTTCCCACGCATGCATCCGTCGGACTTCCGCGTGCGCACGCTCGACGGTGTCGCCGACGACTGGCCGATCGATTACGTGACGCTGGAGCCGTTTTTTGCCGAGAACGACCGCATCATGGGCATTTCCGGCCTGGCCGGCGATCCTGCCTATCCGCCCAGGCAACCGCCGATGCCGCCGTTGCCGCTGGGCAGAACCGGCACGCGCTACGCCCAGGCGATGAACAAATTGGGCTGGCACTGGTGGCCGTCGGACAGCGCGATCGCCACGACCGAATACGACGGGCGTGCGCCGTGCATCAATGTCGGCCATTGCACGCCGGGCTGCGCGCAAGGGGCCAAGGCGAGCACGGACATCACGTACTGGCCGCACGCCATCCGCGCCGGCGTCGAGTTGCGCACGCGCTGCCGGGTGCGGGAGATCACCACCAACGAACATGGCATGGCCGCCGGCGCGATCTACTACGACGCCGACGGCACCGAGCGGTTTCAACCGGCGGAGGTGGTCGTCCTGGCCTGCAACGGCATCGGCACGCCACGGCTGCTGCTGAATTCGGCCTCGTCGCGATTCCCCAATGGTCTGGCCAATTCGAGCGGCCTGGTCGGCAAGAACCTCATGCTGCATCCGTGGCCACAGGTTCGCGGTTATGTGGACGACGAGATGGATGGCGACCGCGCGCCGATGCTGAGCCTGTGGAGCAAGGAGTTCTATGAGACCGACCCGGCCCGCGATTTTGTGCGTGGCTATACGCTGCAATTCGCCCGCGGCGCCGGCGTGGTCAGCGAGGCGATCTCCAGCGCGGCGGCTGGACGTCTGCCTTGGGGCAAGGATCATCATCGCGTCTACCGCCGGCAGATGTACCGCCGCCTACAGATCGGCATCGCCTGCGAGGACCTGCCGGAAGAACATAATCGCGTGACGCTCGATCCCGTGCTGAAGGACAGCCACGGCATCCCGGCGCCGCGCATCGACTACGCGATCAGCGAGAACACGCGGCGCATGATGGAACACGGGATCGCACGGGCGGAGGACATCCTGACCGCCGCGGGCGCCGCGGATCTCTATACATCGCGCACGATATTGAACAGCCCGGGACATCTGTTGGGCACGGCGCGGATGGGCAACGACCCCGAACGGTCCGTGGTCAATTCATGGGGCCGCTGCCACGACGTGAAGAACCTGTTCATCGTCGATGGGAGCATCTGGGTCACATCGGGCGGCGTGAATCCCACGTCGACCATTCAGGCGCTGGCGCTGTACGTCGCCGACAACATGAAGCGACGCCTGGCGACGTTGTTCGACTGAGCGGCACCAGTTCACCCCCACAGTTGCCGGCTGGCCAGCGCTGCTCCCTGTACCAGCGCATCGAGCTTCGCCCATGCGATATCCGGATGGATGCGCCCGCCGAGCCCGCAGTCGGTGGACGCGATCACCCGCTCCCTGCCGACGACATTGGCGAAACGCATGATGCGCTCGGCGACCAGCTCCGGATGTTCGACCACATTGGTGGCATGGCTGACCACGCCGGGCAGCAACAGCGTGTCGCCGGGCAGCTTGACCTCCTGCCACACCTTCCACTCGTGCTGATGGCGGACGTTCCCCGCCTCGAATGAGTAGGCACCGGCATTGATGGTCAACATCACGTCGACGATGTCCCGCAGCGGGATGTCCGTCGTGTGCGGACCATGCCAGCTTCCCCAGCACAGATGGAACCGGATGCGATCGCGAGGCAGCCCGCGGATCGCATGATTGAGCGCCGCGACCTGCATCGTTGCGAATTTCCGGTAGTCCTCCACGGTAGGCTCGGGATTGATCATGTCCCAGTTCGTGGCGAGCGCCGGATCGTCGAGCTGCAGAATGAGTCCCGCTTCGACGATCGCCCTGTATTCATCGCGCATCGCATCGGCAACGGCGAACAGGAACTCCTCATCGGTCTTGTAGTACGCGTTGCCCATCCGCGTGGTGCTACCTGGGGCGATGGAGGTCATGAACCCCTCCGCGATGCCCACCGCCTCGAGCGCCGCCTTGCAGTTCGCTATGTCGGCCCTGATGGCATCGCCACCGACGTAGCGGATCGGACCGACGCATACCGGCCCCCGCGTGGGGCGAGGACCGGTCGATACACCCGATTCAGGATCGGCATACGCCGCGGCAAACCGCGCGCGGTCGCGCCGGTCGGCGAAGCTCGTCAGCACGAGCTGCCCCGGGCCGGACCGCCGTGGCGCCAGATCGTGCATGTCTGGCCCGCCGAGATCCAAGCCACCCAGGCGGTGATACGCGTAGCTCATCCATGCGCCGAAGTTGACGCGGTGTTCCATCGACTTGCCGAACTCGCCATCGCCCGCAACGTCGATGCCGAGTGTGCGCTGGCGCTCTGCCACGTCGCCCACCGCCCCGCGGAGCTTCGCCTGAAAAGCCGCCTCGTCGCCCGGCTCGCCGGCTTCACGCGACCGGTTCGCCTCGATCAGGTCGTCGGGACGCGGCAGGCTGCCGACATGCGTGGTGAGAATGCGATCCGAACTGGCTCTCATGACTGTCCCTCACGCCCAAAGTTGCCGGCTGGCCAGCGCCGCGCCCTGCGCCAGTGCTTCAAGCTTCGCCCAGGCGATGTCCGGATGGATGCGGCCGCCGAGACCGCAGTCGGTGGAGGCGATCACCCGTTCCCTGCCGACGAGATTGGCGAACCGCAATATCCGCTCGGCGACAAGGTCCGGATGCTCGACCACATTGGTGGCATGGCTGACGACTCCCGGCAGCATCAGCTTATCGTCGGGCAGCTTGACGTCCTGCCACACCTTCCACTCATGCTCGTGGCGCACGTTGCCGGCTTCGAACGAATACGCATGCGCGTTGATCGCCAGCATGACGCCGACGATATCCTGCATCGAGATGTCGGTCATGTGTGGGCCGTGCCAGCTTCCCCAGCACAGATGAAACCGGATGCGATCCTGCGGCAGGCCCCTGATGGCGTGGTTGAGCGCCTCGACGCGGATCATCGAGAACTTCCTGTACTCCTCCACTGTCGGTTCCGGGTTGACCATGTCCCAATTCTCGGCGATCGCCGGGTCGTCGAGCTGTAGGATCAGCCCGGCGTCGACGATCGCCTTGTACTCCTCGCGCATCGCATCGGCGCAGGCGTACAGCAGTTCCTCTTCGGTCTTGTAGTAGGCATTGGCGATGCGCGAGGCGCTGCCGGGGGCGACCGAGCTCATGAACCCCTCGTCGATGCCGGCGTCCTGCATCGCCGCTTTGAAATTGGCGATGTCGGCCGCGATCGCGTCGTGGCCGGTATAGGTGATCGGCGCGACACAGACCGGCGCCGGCGCGCGCGGCCCGGTGGTGATGCCGGACTCGGGGTCGGCGTAGGCGGCGGCGAACCGGCTGCGATCGCGGCGATCGCCGAAGCTGGTCAGCACGACCTGACCGGGGCGCGACCGTCGCGGCTCCGTATCGAACGGACTGGGCCCGGCGAATTCCAGCCCGCCGAGGCGCTGCCATGAATAGCGCCACCACGAGCCGTATTGCACGCGTTGAGCCATCGGCTTGCCAAATTCGCCGTCGCCGGGAATGTCGATGCCGATATCGCGCTGATGGCGGACGACCTCCGCCACCGCCGATCGAAGCGTCTGCCCAAGGACGCTCTCGTCGGTCGTCTCACCGGCTTCATGGGCACGATACGCCGCGATCAATCCGTCTGGACGCGGCAGGCTGCCGACATGGCTGGTGGCGATATGATCGAGGCTGGCTTTCATTGCTTTTTCCTCCCTGCTGCCGGCGCGGCACGATTATGACTCGTTGGCGCGGCCGGGGCACGCCCCGGGAGCGCGGGGGATTGCGGCGCGAAGCGAGGCGAAGGACGATCGGAAAAGCGGCAAACGGAGAGAGACAATGACCTCACGTGTGGCGATGGTGTCGCTGGAGCGCGCCCGTGAACTCGGCGATGCGATGGGCATGCCGGTGCGGCGCACCCAAAGCGAGGCGTTCCGCGTGGTGGCCAACAATCCCGGCGTGGCACGCGTGGCGTTCGGCCAACTGATCCAGCTCCTGGAGAATAACAAGTTCGACACGCGGCTACGCGAGCTGATGATCATGCGGATCGGCTGGGTCACCGGCTCGGCCTATGAGTGGACGCAGCACTGGCGGGTGGCGACCACGGCAGGGATCCCGCCCGAGGATATCCTCGCAGTACGCGACTGGCGGAAGTCCGAGCGGCTGACGCCGGCGGACAAGGGGATCCTTGCCGCCACCGATGAATGTCTCGCGGGCAAATCGATTTCGGATGCCGCCTGGGCCGAGGTGACGAAGCATGTCACAGACCCGGGCCAGCAGGTGGAATTCATCATTGCCATGGGCAACTGGATGTCGTTCTCCATGTTGTTCCGCAATCTGCGCATCCCGCTGGCCGAGGGGCTGAAGGTCTGGCCGCCCGATGGTCTGGCGTCCCCGGCGGCGCAGGCATAGATAGCGAAACACGAAGGAAGCATCGATGACCGAGCAATCAGCCATTCCGCTGCTGGATCACGACCTTGCGGAGGACGAACTGGCCTGGATGCAGTCCGTCTATACGGCGTTCAGCAACACCCGTGCCGGCTATGCCGATCCGAAGGACGCACTGCGGGAAGTCCTCGGCCGCGAGGAACACAGATTTGCGACGTCCGTGGACCTGTCCGGACCCGGACCCTGGCGGCTCGGCCAGAACCGCCATGGCCGCGGCGTCGCCGCCGTCTTCCTGCCGAAAGTGGAGCTGCATAAGCACGCAAGAAGCCGAACCGACCAGTTTCCCATGTATGTCGTCGGCGAGGCCGACGCGTTTTCCATAAGCGAGAACGCCCAGCCGGTGCTGACCCCGGTGACCGGGGGCGACCACTTCCACAACGCGCCGGGCGCGCCGCACGCGTTCGTGCCGAAAGTGGGCAAAGCGGTCCCCGACAACTGGGAGATCGCGTTCATCGCCATCACGCCACGCAACCTGCGGGAGGACACGCAGGCGGTCTCCGACGACGTCAGAGCCGCGTATAAGAGCGTCGTCGGGACAGAGGCACCACGCGGCGTGTAACGACGGCGGCAGGAGGAACCAATGGACGCGATAGCCGAAGACACGCGCTTGCCGGCCGATATCGATGCGCAACCCTTGGTGCAGGCCGCGATCGCCCTGCAACCGGTACTTCGCGACTGCCACGACGAGATCGAGCGCGAGCAGCGCCTGCCGCCGGCGTTGGTCGAGCAGTTGCACGCCGCCGGCTTCTACCGAATGGTGATTCCGCGTTCGCTGGGTGGTTTGCAGGTCGATCCGCTGACCTATCTTCGCGTCGTCGAAGTGCTGGCCGAGGGCGCAGGTTCGGTCGGCTGGAACCTTGCCAACAACAGCATCGGTCAGCTCGTCACGCTCGGCTTGCCGGACGAGGGCGTGCAGGAGATCCACGGCCAGGGAACGCCGTCGGTCATCGCCGGCACCGCCGTACAGGGTGGCGGACAGGCGGTGCCGGTTCCGGGCGGCTACCGCGTCAGCGGGCACTGGACTTTCGGCAGCGGCTGCCAGGAGAGCGCCTGGATGCTGGGAAGCTTCCAGATCCTTGAGGGCGGAGAACCGCGTCGCCGTCCGGACGGCGGCGCGCTCTACTGGCGCGGCGTGTTCCCGCGCGCGGAGGCGGAGATCGTGCCGGGAAGCTGGGACGTGGCCGGGCTGCGCGGAACCGGCAGCTTCGACTGGACGGTGAGCGACGTCTTCCTGCCCGAGCGACGGACGTGCCCGCATGTCGGCGTTCCGCTGGACAATCAGTGGTCGCGCTGGAGCGGGATCACCTACGCATTGCCGAGCCAGGCCTGGGTCGGACCTCACCACAGCTCGGTGATCACCGGCATCGCACGCGCCGGCATCGACGCACTGATTGCATTGGCGGTCGAAAAGACGCCGCGTGGACGGACCTTCCGGCTGTGCGACAACCCGCAGGTACAGGACGCGGTCGGTCGGGCCGATGCAATCCTGAACGCCGGGCGCGTCTACCGCAGCGCGATGATCGCCGAGCTGTGGAACACGATGGCTGCCGGCGCGGAAACCACGCTCGAGCAACGGGCACGCTGCCGATTGGCATCGACCTATGCTGCCGACAGCGCGCGCGAGGCGATGGACCTGGTGTACCGCCACGGCGGCAGCACGTCGTTCAAACGCGAGGGCCGCCTCGCGGAGTGCTGGCGCGATCTGCACGTGGTCGGTCAGACGGTCACGGTCGCGCCGGAGTGGTATCCGATCGGCGGCCGGGTGTACCTGGGAATGGATCCAGGCTCGCGCCTGCGATAACGGATGGCGCGCTACGGCGGAATGCCTCGCGCCGCGTCAACGAGCGGCTGCACAGGCACCAGGATCAATCCGCGCGACGGGCGGTCGAGGTCGACGATCAGCATGATCACCACGGCCACCGTGATGGACATAATCAGCGCAGCCACGCGTCGTCCAAGTCCCATAGCGCCGGTGTGATAGCCGGTGAAGCCCATCGCCACCATCGCGACGCCGACCAGCAAGAACATCACCGCGCCCGGCACGTGCTGGTTGAGCGCCGTCACTCGCCTTTCATGGATGTTGTTCATCTCGTTCAGCGAGCCCACGAAACGGTAAGACGGCAGCGATTGCGGGGCCGCCGCGGTGACTGCCACGGCCTGTTGCCACAGCCTGGCCTGAAGCTCCAGCGATCGGCGAACATCGCGTTGAAATTTTTCCGGGTCGTACGACATGCCAAGTCCGGTCCGCACGGCAGCATAATCGCGCAGCATGCCGAGGATCGGCTTTTGCGCCGGGTCCGGCAGCATCAGGGCAAAGTTCGCCGTGCTGCCGATTGCATTGGCCTCCTCCAGGACCAGGAGACGGCGCGCTTCATAACGCGATAGTGCGAGGGAAAAGCTGAACGCGAGCAGCAGCGCAAGCAGGCCAAGAGCGGCGCCTGCCAAGGTATTGATGTCGCTTTCCCCGCTGGCGCCTCCGCGTATCCGCCGGTCGAGCCAGGCGCCAAGTTCCCCGGCTCCTGCGATGAGAATGATGAGTGCGGGATAGAGGACAACCAGGTCGAGATCGTACAGGCGGTCGAGCATTCACCTGGCCCCCGTCAGCACCGACCTCGGATGCAGCGAGGCCAAATCGTCATCGACCGCGCCAGTAATGACGGCGTCGTGCGGTCCTTGTCGCGCAGAAACGTCCGGTCGCATAGTCTGCTCCGGCCGTGGCATTGCCGTTGCCGAGGTCGCGGGTGCGGGCCACACTGTGGCCGCGCAAGCAGATGAACACGACCGGGAGGATGACAATGGCGCTGAAGATCGAACGGTTCCAGCCGGAGGGAATGAATGTAAGGATGTCCGGCGGGCAGCCTTCCTATTCACACGTCGTGACGGTAAGCGGCACCGGCAAGCTGGTATATACCGCCGGCCAGTTGGCCCGCGATATCGACGGCAACTGCGTCGGCAAGGGCGACATGCGCGCCCAGATGGAGCAGACGTTTCAGAACCTCGACCGCTGCCTCAAGGCAGCCGGCGCGACCTGGGCCGACGTCGTCAAGACCAATACTTTTGTCACCGACTTCGACGAATTCCAGAAATGCGGCGATGTCCGCATGCGTTATCTGGGCGTTGCGACCCCGACCAGCACGACAGTCGGTGTCACCCGCCTTGCGGGTCCTGACTTCATGGTCGAGATCGAGGCTGTTGCGGTCGTGAATTCCTGAGCGCAGCAAAAATGGAGACCCGCATCTACGACTACATCGTGGTGGGCGCTGGCTCGGCCGGATCCGTCCTCGCCAACCGCCTCAGCGCCAACCCCAGGCATCGCGTCCTGGTGCTGGAAGCCGGTCGCGAAAGCCATCCCTGGTCGCGCATTCCGGTCGGCTTCGCCAGGCTGATCAACAACCCCGCCGCCAACTGGCTTTATTCGTCGGAACCGGACGAAGGCACCGGCAACCGCCGCATACCCATTCCGCGTGGCAAGCTGCTGGGCGGCTCGTCCTCGATCAACGGCATGGTGTTCGTGCGTGGCCAGTCGCAGGACTACGACCAGTGGGCGCAGCTCGGCAATCGCGGCTGGAGCTACCGCGAGGTGCTGCCGATCTTCCGCGAAATGGAAAGCTATCAGGGCGATGCCGACGAGGAGTACCGCGGTCGTGACGGCCCGCTGAAGGTCACCGAAAGCTTCGAGACCGGACCGCTCTACGATGCGCTGATCAAGGCAGCCGGCGAAGTCGGCATCGCCTACACCAAGGACTACAACGGCGCGAAGCAGGACGGCATCGGCATGACGCAGGCGACGATCCGCAAGGGCCGCCGCATGAGCACCGCCTTCTGCTACCTCGACCCCGCGCGTGACCGGCCCAACCTGACGATTCAGGCCAATGCGCTGACCGAATGCCTGCTGCTCGAAGGCAAGCGCTGTGTCGGCGTGCGGTACACCGCAAATGGCCGGCAGCACGAAGCCCGCGCGGGAAGGGAGGTCGTGGTCAGCGCCGGCTCGATCAATTCGCCGCAGCTTCTGGAGCTGTCGGGAATCGGCCAGCCGGACCTGCTCAATGGCCTCGGCATCGAGGTTCGCCACGAACTCAGGGGCGTCGGCGAGAACCTGCGCGATCATTACTCGCCACGGATGAAGTGGACCGTGCCGGCCTCGCTCGGGATGACCTACAACGACAAGGGACGCGGGCTGGGCATGGTGAAGCAGGCGCTGAAATATGCGCTGACCCACAAGGGGCTGCTCGGCCTGCCGGCGTCGCCGATCCGCGCCTATGTCCGCACCCGCGCCGGACTGGACGCGCCGGATGCCGCGATTTCGTGGATTCCGTTCCTGTCCGATACGAATTTCCGGCTGGCCAGCCAATCGGGCGTCACCGCGATCACGAACATCCTGCGCTCGGAGAGCACCGGCAGCATTCATGTTGCGTCGAAGTCGCCGCATACGCCGCCGGCCGTCCGCTTCAACTTCCTGACCGCCCAGCTCGACCGCGATGTCACGCTGGAGGCGATGCGCATCACACGGCGCATCATGACCGCGCCCGCCATGCGGAACATCGCCACCGATGAGGTCGCGCCCGGCGTGAATTTCCAGTCCGACGATGAATTGCTGGACTGGGTGCGGAAGAACGCCGAGACCACCTACCACCCGGTCGGCACCTGCAAGATGGGCTCGGACCCGATGGCGGTGGTGGACGATCAGCTACGCGTGCATGGCATGGAAGGCCTGCGTGTCGCTGATGCGTCGATCATGCCGACGCTTACCTCCGGCAACACCAATGCGCCGTCCATCATGATCGGCGAGAAGGCCTCCAGGATGATACTGGCCGCGGCGGCGTAGCACCTACTTGGCAGACGCTGCCGGCGGGTTCATGTGTGGCTGACCATGCTGCGTCGCCTCGAAGCCCTGCTGAATCCAACCGCCCGGTCGCCGGAACCACCGCCGACCGAAGGGTTGTGGCCGTTCTACTGGCAATTCATCCGCCAGGTCCGCTGGATCGTCGTGGCGCTGTTCGTGTTCGGCGGGCTGATCGCGATGTTGGACGTGACGATCCCGGCGTTCATCGGCCGAGTCGTAGGCCTGGTCTCCACCCACCGCCCCGAGGATCTGTTGCGCGAGACCTGGCCGCAGCTCGTGACGATGGCCTGCGTGGTGCTGCTCGCCCGCCCGCTCGTGTTCATGGGCCACGTGACGCTGATCAACCAGATCGTCAATCCCAGCATGTCCAACATGATCCGCTGGCAAAACCACTGGCACGTGGTGCGGCAGAGTTGGACGTTCTTCCAGAACGACTTCGCCGGGCGCATCGCCAACCGCGTGATGCAGACCGGTCCGTCGCTCCGCGAGAGCCTGGTGATGGCGTTCGACGCCGCCTGGTACATCATCGTGTACGGCAGCAGCGCGCTGGTGCTGCTCGCCTCGGTGGACTGGCGCCTGACGCCGCCTATCCTGCTGTGGTTCTGCGGCTACGCCGGCATCCTCTTCTATTTCGTGCCGCGCCTGCGCGAACGTTCGCGCGCGGTGTCCGAGATGCGCTCGAACCTGACCGGGCGCGTGGTGGACAGCTACACCAACATCCTGACGGTGAAGCTGTTCTCGCGCGCGCGAGACGAGGACGCGTTCGTGCGCGAGGCGATCAATCAGCACACCGGGGCATTCCGCGACCAGACACGGATGATCACCGGCTATGTCGTGATGCTGTCGCTGATGAATGCGGCGCTGATCGTCTCCACCGCGTCACTGGCGATCTGGCAGTGGAACAGCGGGCGCATCTCGGTGGGGTCGGTGGCGATGGTGCTGCCGCTGTCCTGGCAGATCACCAACATGGCCGGCTGGGTGGCCCGCAGCGTCACGTCGATCTTCGAAAATATCGGTACCGTGCAGGACGGCATGCGCTCGATCGCGGTCGAACGGCAGATGCCCGATCCGCCCGAGGCACGCGAACTCTGCGTGACGCGCGGCGAAATCCGCTTCGAGGGCCTGCACTTCGACTACGGCCGCGTGCCGTATCCGGGGCGCGGCGGCGTTCTGCACGGCATCGACCTGCGCATCGCACCCGGCGAGCGTGTCGGGCTGGTCGGGCCATCGGGGGCGGGGAAGTCGACGCTGGTCAATCTGCTGCTGCATTTCTACGATCCCGCGCGGGGGCGCATCCTGATCGACGGCCAGGACATCGCCACGGTGACGCAGGAGAGCCTGCGCACGCAGATCGCCATGGTGACGCAGGACACGTCGCTGCTGCACCGCTCGATCAGCGATAACATCCGCTACGGCCGGCCACAGGCGACGCAGGGGATGATCGAGGAGGCCGCGCGTCGCGCCGAGGCGCACGAGTTCATCCTAAACCTGGAGGACTGGCACGGCCGGCGCGGCTACGATGCCCATGTCGGCGAGCGCGGCGTGAAGCTGTCTGGCGGGCAGCGGCAGCGCGTGGCGCTGGCGCGGGTGATCCTGAAGGACGCGCCGATCCTGGTACTGGACGAGGCGACTTCGGCACTGGACTCGGAGGTCGAGGCGGCGATCCAGAGCCAGCTCGATGGGCTGATGGATGGCCGCACGGTGATCGCCATCGCGCACCGGCTCTCGACGATCGCGCGGCTGGATCGGCTGGTGGTGCTGAACCACGGGCGGATCGCCGAATCCGGCACGCACTCACAGCTTCTGGCGCAAAACGGCACCTATGCGCAGCTTTGGCATCGCCAGTCCGGCGGCTTCACGCCCGAACTCTTCGACGTCGCGGCGAAGTAGCGGAGCCGGGCACGATTTGCCCGGCGGCGGGCAGGTTCCCATACTGACCGGCGTTACAATGCGGACGCCGCCATGAAAGTCTTCGTCTTCGACCTGCTCGCCTATGGCGAACATCTCGATCATCTGAAGGTCGGCAACGAGCTGCCCTATCCGCTGTCCTCACGCCATTTCAAGTCCGACGTGGCGGTGCGCACCTACGCGGAGCATCTTGATGCGTGGGAAGAGATCGACCGCCTCGGCTACGACGGTCTCGGCTTCAACGAGCATCATTGCTCGCCCTACGGCCTGATGAACTCGCCCAACCTGATGGCCGCCTCCGCCGCTCAGCGCACGAAGCGCGTGAAGCTGCTGATCTACGGCAACCTGCTGCCGCTGCACGAGCCGTTGCGCCTGGCAGAGGAACTGGCGATGCTCGACTGCCTGTCGAACGGACGGCTCATTTCCGGCTTCGCCCGCGGCATCCCGCGCGAATACCAGGTGCACAACGTCCCCCTGTCGGAATCGCGCGCCCGTTTCGAGGAAGCCTACGACATCGTCACCCGCGCCTGGTCCGAGGACGTCTTCTCCTACCAGGGCAGATTCTGGTCCTACCGCGACGTCGCGCTATGGCCGCGCCCTGTGCAGCGGCCGCATCCCGAGATCTGGGTGCCGATCGTCGGCAGCAAGGAATCCATCGAGTTTGCCGCGAAGCACAACATCCGCATCACGCCCGGTCTGGCACCAGGTGGATTGCAGGATGACATCATCCGCTACTACGCCAGATGTCTGGCCGCGAGCGGACATGCGATAACGCCGGACCACCTGTCGCTTGGCCTGTCGGTCTATGTCGCGGACAGCAAGGCTCAGGCGGTGAAGGAGTGCGGCCCGTACCTGCTGTATTTCAACCGCACGTTGTTCAGCCACGGCAACTTCACCGAGACCAGCCTGCAGCGGCAGTTCGGCTATACCTCCGACGCCTCGACCGACTATGTCCGTCCGGAGAACCTGCATGCCGCACAGCATGCGCGCGAGGACTTCCGCAACACCACGATGGACGATGTGGCCCGGCTGGCCGAACGGCTGCCTTGGGGAACACCACAGGAGGTGGCGCAGCGCATCATCGCACTGGCGGATCACACGGGCGCGGGCAGCGTGCAGATCGGCTTCAATCGCGGTGCCATGCCGCAGGAGATGTTCCTCGAACAGATCCGCCGCTTCGCGCGCGACGTGTTGCCGATCGTGCAGGCGCATCATGTGACGCGGGTGCCGGCTGCGGCGGAGATATCGGGTTAGTCCGTCACCGAGGGATCACTGGAGGGAACCAGCAATGTCAGGTGCGTACGCCTCCGCCGCCGAGACGGCACTGGAAGGCCAACGGATCGGCTCGTTGCAGATCCGCGTCGCCATCCTGTGCGCGCTGGCGCAGGGTTTCGACGGCTACGATATCAGTTCGATCGGCATGGCCGCGCCGTCGCTGTCGCACGCCTGGAACGTGACGCCGGCGGCGTTCGCCAGTGCTTTCGTCATGTCGAACGTCGGCGTGATGGTGGGCGCGCTGGCATCGGGTCCCGCCGGCGACCGCCTGGGACGCAAACCGGTCATCCTGACCAGCCTGCTGTTCCTGGGCGTGTTCTCGCTTGCCAGCGCCTATGCCGGGTCGATCGCGATGCTGGCGTTCCTGCGTTTCATGACCGGTATCGGCATCGGCGCACTCATGCCGTCAACCGTTGCATTGACCTCCGACTACGCGCCGGCACGGCTGCGCGCCACCATGACCATGTGGGTATTCGCCGGCAATCCGCTGGGCGGCTTTCTTGGCGGGCAGCTCATCGCTGCGCTGCTGCCGATGTTCGGCTGGCAGGTGATCTTCTACATCGGCGGCGCACTGCCGCTGCTGCTGTTTCCGGTGCTGCTGATCTGGCTGCCGGAGTCGCCGCGCTTCATGCTGGCGCACGGCAGGCGGTCACCCGCAGCACTCCGCATCCTTGCCAGGCTGGGCATCGATCCCGGCACCACCGCCGTCGTGGGTCCTGTGCAGCACGTCGACGTGGCCCGCGGCAATCCGGTCACGGCACTGTTCTCCAACGGATATGCCCTGCGCACCGTGCTGTTCTGGATCATGTTCTTCGCCAGCCTGCTCAGCCTGTACCTGATCGGCTTCTGGCTGCCCACGGTTCTGCATCTGGAAGGCCTCTCGCCAGCCGATGCAGTGTTCGCCTCCAGCCTCTACAGTGCCGGCGGCGCACTCAGCGTACTGCTGCTCGGACCGATGGCGACCACGCTCGGGACGGATCGCGTGCTCACCGCCTGCCTGGCATGCGGGATCGTCGTCATCGCGGCGGTCGCACTCGGCAACCTTCCCTACCTGGTGCTGCTGCCGACGATCTTCGTCATGGGCGTATGCGTGGTCGGCGGTCAGTTGGGTGCGAACGGGCTCTCCGCCGCGAAATACCCGGCGCGCATCCGCAACACCGGCGTCGGTTGGGCGCTGGGCATCGGCCGGCTTGGCGGTATCGTCGGCCCAGGATTGGGCGGTTTCCTGCTGGCGCAGGGTTGGCAGGCGCCACACATCCTGCTGTGCGCCTGCCTCACCGCCGCTATCGCCGCGATCTGCGTCGTGCTGCTGCAACTGCCCGCGGCCCAGGCAGACAACGAGCCGGCTTTGCGGCGCACGTGATCCGTGCCGGCGCCGCGCCTAATACCCCTCAGTGCGCACGCAGCGCCGCCAGCCGGTCCGTCAGACTGGTCGGGGCCGCCCCCTTGCCGGAGGCGATGCGCATCGCATCCGCGATGTTCGCGTCATCTTTCTCGGGCTGGGTCGGCGTCAGCAGCTTCGCTTTCATGTTGGCGGACTCTGCGTTCGCAAGGTCGCGCGCCGCGGCATCCTGCATCGACCGCAATGCCACGTTCAGACCGCTGGTGGTCGTGCCCAGCCCGGCGGCGCGACGCGCGGCGTCGGCCTGCTGCTCGGCCATCTGCCGCTGCTGACCGGCACGTGCCATGTCGCGCTGGGCGCGCTCGAGCTGTGAGCGGCCTTCGCGCAGCTTGCCGCCGGCATCCGTGTATGTCTTCTCGAGCATCTCGAGGAATTCCTTGGCATCGACGACGTCCTTTTTCTCGCGGTCCACTTCGGGCGCCATCTGCTCCAGCATCGTCACCAGCGTCGTCAGGCTGCGCTCGAGTTCGGCCTTCTTCGCCGGATCGGTTTCCGCCGCAACCTGTGCCTGGAGATGTTCCGCCGCAGCCATCCGCTGTGTAGACAGGGTCTGGATGGCTTCGGCCTCGCGGGTCTCCTTGTCGTAGCTCTGCCGCGCCCGCGCCACCTGCTGGCCGAGCTCGTCGAGATGCTGCTCCATCGAGCGCATCTCGGCCTCGCTTGCCGATTGCGGGTCCCATCGGACCAGCGCGTCGACGCCGGCCTGCACCGCCTTGTCCGCCTTCACGCCGATCAGGTTGCGCATGAATTGCAGCATTGTGTGGTCCTCCTTGTTGCCTCGACGTGCGATCAGACCGGAATCATCCCGGCCGCGTTGAGCAGTGCGATCGCGAGCTGTGCCGCCGTTATCGGCAGGGCCGCCGCGATGCTTCCGTCATCGATCCTGAGCTTCAACCCCCGCATCACGTGCGACGCGACGACCACCGTGACCAGTTGCAGCAGCAGTGCGACGATACCCCACACAACGATGTCGAGCACTGCCCGTGTCGTCGCCAGCAGTGCCGCCAGCGGGATGGCCAACGCAACCACAGCGCCACTCAGCACGGTCGCCGCCGCGACGTTGCCCTCGCGCAGCAGCTCTCGCTCATGGAACGGCGTAACGAACGTGTAGACCACCACGCCGACCACCAGCAGCACTATGCAGGTGGCGAATTGCAGCAGCAACACCGGCAATCCGCTGCCGAGTGCGCCGGCAACGCTCGAGGACAGGGTTTCGTACATGAGGCGCTCCGCGATCTCTCAAGGGGAAACGGACGGCAGTGTCAGGGAGGCAGGATTCACGTCGATGCCGGCGTGGATTTCCACCCAGGCCTGACTCCCGTCCTCGACCGCCGCAACCATGACGTATTCGCTCGATGGCGCCGGCGGCGCGGCGCCGGTCGGACCTGCATACAGCATCGCCTGTAGCCGGCGCTGCGTCACGCCGCCGAGCGCCTGGACGGTCTCGGTCTGTTGACGCGGCGGGATCTTCGTCTGCCCCGGCCCCCACGCCCGGTCGTAATTCTTGCCATCCTTGGTCTGGAACGCCGGCCAGCCGATCATCCCCTGCGCCGGATCGAGCCACTCGCCCCACTCGTCCTGGCTGGCCGGATGCACCTCGTCGAGCCGGGAAAAGTAGCGACACTCGTCCGGCGCGCCGTCGGCGCCGAGATGGAGTTGGAAGAAACCGGTCCGGCCCGGCAGGTAAAGGCGGTGCAATCGAGCGCCGACATCCTCCAGCAGTCCGACCGCATCGACGCTGATCATCCCGCTTCCTGGCGGCGGCTGCACTTTGGTGACGCCCGCGGCGAGCAGGAAAGGCGCCGGATCGAGCGGAATCGTCTGTCCGACACGGAAGCGCGTCGCCGCGCTGCCCGAGATGCCCGGTGGCAGGCTTGCGACGGATGGTCGCGCCGCGCGGCGGCGCGCCAGCCACAGCAGGACGAACACCGCGGCCGCGACGAACAGCACCACCCATACCAGGCCCGAACCGCCTGACGCGGCGGCAACCGGTTGGCCCGCGTCGCCAGGTGCCGCCGATGCCGGCGCGCCAAGCGCCGCCAGCCGCGCCGCCGCGTTGGGGTCGCGCATGACCTCGCGGCGCCATTGCTGGTAGGCCGGATCGGCCTGAGATTGCTGGAAGTATGCGGCGCGATCTGATGCCGACAACGCACCAAGCATGGCCCAGAACGCCGCGGTGCCGAAACCGCCCGACCCGCCGACAACTCCAACCGGCATCGCGTAGCTTGGCGGACGGCGAGGGACGTAGCCACCGTATCGCCCGGCCGCGTCGGGCGGTGGCGGGGCTGCGACCGGCGGGCGGCGGGGCTGCTGGGATGCGCGAAACTGCTGCAATGCCTGCGCGGAGGTCGCCCGCGAGATCGCGATGTCGCCGGCCGAACCCGAGACGAAGCCGCTGCCGGTGATTGACGGGCGCCGATAGCCGCCACTGGAAGAGACCGCTCGGCCCCCACCGAACGACGCACCATACTGCGTGGACATCGCGGGACGGCGGTAGCCCCCGCTGTCGGCGAGCGCACTTGTCGGTGTTGCGGGAAACGCCCCGCACAGTGCAGCAGTCAGCGCCGCGCAGAAGCAGGCTGCGCGGAGCAGCATCAGTGCGTCAGGCGGATTTTTTGAGGCAAGTCGACAGATACGCCTTGCGATCGTCGCTGGTCATCTTTTCCTGCGTCGCCTCGGCATTGCAGACCTTCATCAGCGTGGTCTGATTCATCTTCCCGCTCAGGCAGGCACTCATGTAGTTCTGCCGCGCATCGCCCTTGAGACTCTTTTGCGACGCATCGGCGTTGCAGGTCGTCATCCGCTGCTGCTGCGCCGCCTGTGCGGGCGTCGGAGCCTTGTCCTGTTCCGCCAGCGCCGGCGCGACGGCGACCATTGCGAGGGCACAGAGCCCGCAAGCGAAACGAAGCATTTCTTCCACCCCACGAATTACCTACCAAAAGGTTAACGCAGGCCGGGGGCTGAGGCAATCACGTTCACGTGCGCGTTATTTTGGCAGCGTAGAATTATTCTATGGTGCGGGGCGATAAGGCTCCGTTGTACTGATCACGTCAACGTGAATAAGGAGGGAACTCGCAATGTGGGGCGGAATAATCGGTCTGATCATTCAATTGATCGCTGGCGGCGTGGGCGGCAACGTTGCCGGCTCGATGCTGAAGCAGTTCGATCTCGGCACTGTCGGCAACACGATCGCAGGCGTGATCGGCGGCGGCGTCGGTGCGCAGATCATCGGTCAGTTTGTCGGCGGCGGCGCGGCAGCCGGCGGCGGTCTCGATATCGGTTCCATCATCGGTCAGATCGTATCCGGCGGAGTCGGCGGCGGCGTCCTGATGGCGATCATCGGGCTCATCAAGCAGGCGATGGGCGGCCAAAAGCTCAGCTGAGGGTCGCCTGCGGCGCGCGGCGGCAATCGCTCCTGTCGCCGCGCGCCGGTTGGCGATCGCAGCCGCGAGCGTAGCTCAGGCGACCGGGCGGCGCACCGGGCTTACCCATTCGCGCACATGCCGCCAGAGTTCGTGGTCGGGCGTCTTCACCAGATCCTTGTCCAGCGTGCCGACCAGCTTCGCCTGCGTCGAAGGATCCACCGCCTTGTGCAACTCGTGCAGGACGTGCCGGGCGCCACCAGCAGCAGTTCGTCGAACTCGTCGCGCACCGATGCGGCGTCGATCTGTTCGCCCACCAGCCGGATGAACTTCGCCTTCTCCATTGCGTGCAGGTCGTGCCGCTGACCGAGGGCGTGGCGCGCGCTCGCGCCGCTCTCGAACGAGCGGCCGGGCCGGTCGGAGCCCAGATCGCGCGAGCGCCGATGCGCGGACGCCGAATCGATCGAGCCGACTGTGCGCAGCGCATTGTCCTCGTCCGGCTGGACGAAGCGCGCATGTTCCCCGTCGACGACGACGATACGAAGGGTCAGGGGTCTTGCCATGATTGCTGCCTCCTTACCGGAGGTCATGCTGCGCCACCGTCGCGGGTTGCGCTTTGATCTGGATCAGCCGAGCTGCTTGCGCACCAGCTCAGCGATGCGGCGGAGTTCGGGCGGCGGCAGCTTTCCCACGACCGTGTAGCCGACACTCTTGTCGATCCAGGCGCAGCCATCGACGTGAGCGAAGTCGACATGCTGGATCGGCATGGTCGCCGCCTCGCTCAGCGGCAGCACGAACACCGTAAGCCGTACCCCCTGCGGGTCGTCGTACATGAACAGACCGGCGGGTCCGTCGGGGGTGGCAGCCAGGCGGCCGCCCATATAGCTGTAACCATCGGCGGACAGGTCGGGCGGCGCCACCTGGTGGTTCAGCCGGTTCGACACCCAGCGCGCCAGATCGTCACGCTGCAGGGCACCCAGTTCGGTCGGGCGCCGGCGGTCGGCGGTATAGACCACGTGGTTGGCCACTGCCTGCTGCGCCAGCAGCGTCATCGTGCCTGCCTGCGTCGGCTGGCCGCCATGCAGGAACCATCCCCCCACGCCGCCAAGGCCGAACGCCAGCAGGACAGCCGCCGCCGCCCGCCACGGCAGCCGGCGCCGCCCCAACCGCTGCTGGATCAGCTGCTCCAGGCCGAGTCGCGGCGGAACCGGCTCGGCCGCCACCGAAGCGAATGCGGCGCGCAACGCCGCGCGCTGTTCGCGCCATGCCGCGACCCGTCGCGCGACGTCGGGCTGTTCCTGAAGGTAGCGCAGCACCACGGGCTCACGCGCCGGGTCGAGCTGGCCATCGATCCAAGCGTGCAGTTCTTCCTCGGCGATCGGCAGAGCCGGGTCGCTCATTTGACCCTCCGCAGCACCGGTCGCACCTCATCCTCTTCGGTCAACTGCCGCAGCCGCTCGCGGCCACGCGCCAGCCGCGACATCACCGTGCCGATGGGAATGCCCAGCACATGGGCGGCGTCGGCGTACGAGAGGTCCTCGACGGAGACCAGCAGGATGACGCTGCGCTGTTCCACCGGGAGCGCGTTGAGCCCACGGATCAGGTCTCGCCACTGGAGACCGCTCTCCTGATCCGCACGGATGCTCATGGCAGCCTCGTGCGTCTCGTCGAGCGGCTCACCGGCCGGTCGCGCCTTGGCTCGGCGCAACTGGCTGATGAAAAGGTTGTGCATGATGGCGAACAGCCAGGCCCTTACGTCGGCGTCGTCGCGTCGCGTGTGCAGCTTGTCCAGCGCACGGACCAGGCAGTCGTGCACCAGGTCGTCGGCATCGTCGCGATTGCGCAGGAGCGCGGCGGCGTAGCGACGCAGCGCCGGAATGCAGGCTTCGATGCGGGTCAGCACGCCGGAGACGGTCACGGCATGATCGGCCCCGTCGTCTGCCCGGCGTGGTGGGCTCCGCACATCGATAGCGTCTGCTCCCGTCCCCAGGAAGGGGACGCACGGCGCCACACTTTATTCCCCTGCGCGAGGCTGCTGGACGCCAGCCTGTCGGTGACCGAAGCTGTGCCGACCGAAGGAGGAACCGCCATGAAGATCACCAAGGTCGAACCCCTGCTGCTGGACCGGTTCCTCTACGTCCGCGTCAGCACCGACGCGGGGATCACCGGGATAGGCGAGTCGGGCACCTGGGGCCAGCTTGAGGCCTCTGCCGCATCGATCAGCAAATACGGGGAATACCTCCTTGGCAAGGACCCGTTCCCGATCGAGCACCACTGGAACGTCATGCTCCGGGCCAATCATTTCACCGGCGGCGCGATCACCGGCGCCGTGTCGGCGATCGACATCGCATTGTGGGATATCAAGGGCAAGGCATTCGGCGTGCCGGTGTATGAGCTGCTCGGCGGCCGGATGCGCCACAAGGCGCGGCTCTACGGCCACGTGAAGGGCCGCACCATCGACAAGCTGGTGGAGGAGGCGGTCCGCCTGAAAGACGCCGGCTTCACCGCGCTGGGGCATCTGAACCCGCTGCTGGACGAGAGCGAGGACGAACCGTGGTACCGCTCGCACGCCGCCCGGATCGACGAGGCGATCGACAATGTGCGCCGGCTGCGCGAGGCGGTCGGGCCGAAGGTGGACCTTTGCATCGAGATCCACCGCCGCCTGACGCCGCCCGAGGCGATCGCGCTGGGGCGCGGCATCGAGAAGTACACGCCGATGTTCTTCGAGGACCCGCTGCGGCCGAACAGCTTCGACGCAATGGCGGACGTGGCGCGGCACATCGACATCCCGATCGCGACCGGCGAGCGGTTCCACAGCCTGTATCAGTTCCAGACGCTGCTGACGCGCAACGCGGTGCAGTACCTGCGCCCGGATGTGTGCCTGGTGGGCGGGATCACCGGGGCGAAGAAGGTGGCGGCGATCGCCGAGGCGCACGATGCGTGGGTGGTGCCGCACAATCCGCTGTCGCCGATCTCCACCGCCGCCTGTCTGCAGATCGCCGCCTGCATCCCGAACTTCGCGATCCAGGAGTATCCGTCGCGGACGCCGGACCTGGACGGCGGCAAGGAACTGCTGGGCAACGACCTGGCGACCGGGCTGGAGGAGCAGGTGGACGGGTTCATCGCGATCCCCGGCGGCCCGGGGATCGGGGTGGAACTGGTCGAGGACGTGGAGCGGCGGTTCCCCTACCGGGCACGGCCGATCAAGATGCGGCCGCATGTGGATGGATCGGTGGTTGACATGTAAGATGCCCGGCAGAGGCACACCCACGAGGAGGAACTCCCATGACCGGATCACCCGAGGCGCTGCACGGCTACCACGCCCACATCTACTACAACGACGAAACCTTCCCGATCGCGACCAAATTGCGCGATACGCTGGCGACAGACTTCCCGGTGCAGATCGGCAGGAACGCCGGCATCGCCGGGCCGCACCCGGTGCCGCAGATCCAGATCATCTTCAAGAAGGACGCGTTTCAGAGCGTGGTGCCCTGGCTGATGCTGAACCGCGAGGGACTCGACATCCTGGTGCATCCGCTGAGCGACGACGAGTACGACGACCACACCATCAATGCATTGTGGCTTGGTACGCCGGTCGCACTGAAGATCGAGACACTGCCGCACGGCCCCTACCCCGCCCGGCTGCTGCCGACCGACTGAACGTTCGCGCGGCCGAAGGAGACCCCAGATGATCAACCTGCACGACATCCGCTACGCGCGCCTTGGCACGCAGGACCTGGAAGGGGCGATCCGGTTCGCGACCGACATCGTCGGGCTGCAACTGGTGGCGCGCGAGGGCAACGCCGCCTACTTCCGCAGCGACAAGGCCGAGGTGCGTGGCGATACCCGCGACCATACGCTGGTGTATTTCGAGGGCGACCCCGCGGACCAGACGATCGGGCTCGAACTGATTGATCCGGAGGATATGGACACGGTCGCCGCGGCGCTGGAACAGGCGGGGCGGCCGGTTCATGTCGGTACGAAAGCGAAGTGCGACAGCCGGCGCACCCGCGCGTTCATCGCCTCATCGGATCCCAGCGGCAACAAGATCGAGATCCTGGCTCGCCCGTACAACAGCGGCTCGAAGTTCTTTCCGGGACGCCAGGTAGGGATCACCAACTTCAGCCATGTCGCGCTGTTCAGTACGGACACCAGACGCGACACCGAGTTCTGGACGCAGCTGGTCAACGCGCGCGTCTCGGACTGGCTGGGCGAGGCGACCTTCCTGCGCATTGGCACCGTGCATCACTCGGTGGTGCTGATGCCGTCGTCGCGCCCCGGCATCCAGCACATCAATCATCAGGTCGAGGACATCGACGATGTGATGCAGTCGTACTACTGGCTGAAGCAGCGCGGCGTGAAGATCGTCTACGGCCCGGGCCGGCATCCGATCTCCACTGCGATGATGGTGTATTTCGAAGGGCCCGACGGCATGGTCTACGAGTATTCCGTCGGCGTGAAGCACATCCTGCCGGAGCAGGAGGCCACCTACCGTCCGCGCCAGTTCTCGTTGGAGGCGTACAACGGCGACATGTGGGGGTCGTTCACCGAGACCGAGGGCCTGCCCCGAGAACCGGCAGCGGCGGCGAAGATACGGCTGGTGGTGTAGCTGTCAGGCTGCCCCCCTGTCATTGCGAGCGAAGCGAAGCAATCCCCGTATGCATTGGTGCAATACCCCGCGAGATTGCTTCGCTTCGCTCGCAATGACAGCGTTGGCGGGTCCATGAAGCAGCCGTGGTGCTGTTCGTCACCAGCTACAATATTTGCCGCGTCCACACTGCGGCTTTGCCTGCTGCTAAACTTCGGCAAGCCACGCCTGGAGATCAAACGCGTGGTGCACGGTCTGTGAGCCGTACCGAACCATCCGCGTGTTCGGCGTGCATCCGCTTGCATCTGCGCTAAATGCTTGCTTTGCCGCAGCGCCACAGCCGCCGCCGTGTGAAATTATTCCTTGACAACGGCGCTCGTTTGTGTTCTTGTTCCGTTCATGTCCGCCGCCCTCAAGCTCCCCACTCCAACCACGGAGCCCGATCCGCCCCGGGCCAACACGGACATGCCCAGCCGCCTCGGCCGCGTCCTCAGCCTCGTCCGCAAACTGATCGACTACGGCAAGCAGCTCGCAAGCACGGTGCAGCAGCGCGCCGGCGCTCCAGGCTTCGCCTTCCTCGCCAGACCCTTCGGCACCGCCGATATCGCCGTCATCCTCGCCCGTATCACCTGTGGCCTGCGGCGTGCCGCGATGCTGGAAGCCAGGCTCTCCCGGCACGCCACACGAGGCCGGGACATCGCGCTGGCGCCCATCCGCCTGCCCACCATGCGCGTGCCAGGCGGCACACGGCCGGTCGCGCCGCCGGACGTCCAACCCGCCGACCCCACGGACCCGGAACTCGCGCGTCTCCCCACCGAGGAAGAAATCGCCGCCTCCGTGCGTCGGGCGACCGGTGGGCGCCGTCATCGTCGATATCTGCTGCGATCTCGGCATCGCACCCGGCCATCTCGATCGGGCGTTCTGGGACGAAATCAACCACGCCATCATGATGTATGGCGGGAGCCTCGCTCGCTTCCTCGACGTCCTGCAGGAGCGGTTGTGGCTCTTCGGCCCCGGCGACCTCAGCGATCAGACGGACCCCGGGTGGCCCACGCCACCGCCACGATTGCCGGTGCCCGCCACTGGCCCGCCCTGAAGCCACGCAGCCTGCGTCGAACTCCGGTCGGCCCGCACCCGCACCGCAAGACCAATTGCAAGGCCGACCGGCCTGCAATGCGGATGCGAATTATTTGAACCTGACTATCGGGCGGGCTTATAGGTCTTGGCGACCGCGTCCGCCTTCTTCATTGCATTCACGCATTCCGTTCCCGTCATCAGCACGGTCGTCTTGCTCGCCTTGACGGCGCCGCCGGCGGCTATCGCCAGCGCAATGGCCGACATGCTCGCGTTGTCCGGCACATCGACGACAAGGACGATATCGTAGTCGCCGAAGCAGTACCAGCCACCGACCATTTTCCCGCCGACCGCCTCGCACGCCTGACGACCCACGGTTTCGACACGGTTCTGCGGATTCTTGAGCTGCGCTGCCCAGGACTCTCCGGTATAGGCTGCCTGATACATATAGTGCGGCATGTTCAACCTCCCTTGTTATTGTGGCTTCGGCCAGAAAATGGCGGGGGCAGCCGTCAAATTGCCGCCCCTCCTGCGGTGCCGTAAGCTCCGCATACGCGACAATACCGAAGCGACACAGCAATGGGGAGTCCAATGACGCACGGCAAATGGCAAGTGACGGCGCTGCTGCTCGGCCTGATTCTGCTGCCGATCCTCGATGCGGCTCCCGGGCGCGCGGATACCGTGAAGATCGCCCATTCGACCTGGGTCGGCTACGGTCCGCTCTACATTGCGCGCGACAAGGGGTTCTTCAAAAATAACGGCGTCGACGTCGACCTGATCGTCATGGAAGACCCGAAGGAGCGCTTCCCCACCCTGATGGCCGACAAGATCCAGATGATCGCCAGCACGGTCGACACCGCGCTGCTCTATTTGAAAAAGCCGAACGACTTCCAATATGTCGTGGCGATCGACGACTCCAATGGCGGTGACGGCATCGTCGCGGTCAAGGACATCAAGACCATCGCCGATCTCAAGGGCAAGAAGGTCGCGGTCAATGAAGGCTCGGTCTCCGAGTTCTACCTGAACGTCCTGCTCGGCAAGGCCGGCCTGAAGGAATCCGACCTCAACACGGTGAACATGACCGCGGGTGATGCCGGCGGCGCCTTCGTCGCCAAGCGCGTCGATGCCGCGGTGACGTGGGAACCCTGGCTCACCAAGGGCAAGTCCACCGACTTCGGGCACCTGCTGGTCGACAGTTCCACCACGCCCGGCCTGATCACCGACGTGATCATCGTCAAGACCGCCTGGGCGAACGCGCACAAGAAGGACGTCGAGGGCGTCGTCAAGTCATGGAACGAGGCGGTCGCCTGGTATCGCGCCAATCCCGACGAAGCGATCGCCATCATGGCAAAAGGCGTAGGCGGCTGGCTGAAGGATCCGAAGGAGTTCAAGTCGACGCTGCCAGGTATCAAGTTCTACGGCGCCGATGACAACAGGGCGTTCTTCGGCACCAAGGCGAAGCCCGGCCCGCTCGCCAACACCGTGAAGGAAGCGATCGACATCTGGTCGAGCCATGGCAAGCTGCAGGTCAAGGTGACCCCGGCGGACCTGATCAGCTACAGCTACGTCGGCGGTTGATGGCGTCGTTCCTCGACGCCTATGCCACGCCGAAGAAAGACATCCCACGGCGTGCCTACCTCACGGTAAGCACGCTCGTGGCGGCGGCCATCCTCGCACTTTGGTGCGCCTTGTCCTATGGCGGATTGGTGCGCAGCGACTTCCTGCCGACGCCGGACGAGGTGGTGACGGCGGCGATCAACGGCATCGCCGATGGCTCGCTGCTGGTGAACACCTCTGTCAGCGTCACCGAGATCATGTCGGGCTTCGTCATCGCCTCCGTCTTCGCGGTGCCGCTCGGCATCCTGATGGGTAGCTTCAAGATTGCCGAGGCGGCGCTGGAGCCGGTGACCAACTTCGTGCGCTATCTGCCGGTGTCCGCACTGATCCCGCTGCTGATCCTCTGGGTCGGCATCGACATCGAGGAGAAGATCTCCGTCATCTTCATCGGCACGTTTTTCCAGCAACTGATCCTCATCGCCGATGTCTCGCGCGGCGTGTCACAGGACCTGCTGGACGTGTCGTACACGCTTGGCGCCAACCGCCGCACCGTGGTGGCGCGCGTGCTGGTTCCCGCAACGCTGCCCGGCGTGATGGATACGCTGCGTGTCACACTGGGCTGGGCCTGGACCTATCTTGTCGTGGCCGAGCTGGTCGCTGCCAACAAGGGGCTGGGCTACTTCATCCTGAATTCGATGCGCGGGCTGTTCACCGACCAGATCTTTCTCGGCATCATGGTAATTGGACTGCTCGGCTTGATCACCGACCAGGTGTTCAAGCTGCTGCGCAACTGGCTGCTGCCCTGGGCGGCCGGGTGACAGTGATTGCAACGCCGAAACTCCGTATCGCCAACGTCGCGTTGCGGTTCAGGTCACGAGGTGGCGTGCCGGTCACCGCGCTGGAGAACATCTCGCTCGATGTCGAGGACAAGGAGTTCTCGGTCATTGTCGGACCGTCCGGCTGCGGCAAGACCAGCCTGCTGCGGCTCGTCGCCGGCTTGATCGAACCGACCGAAGGTGCGATCTCGCTCGACGACGCGCGTATCAGCGGGCCCGGCAAGGACCGCGGCATGGTGTTCCAGTCCTACACGCTGTTTCCCTGGCTCACCGTGCAGGACAACGTGGAGTTCGGACTGCGCATCGCCGGCATTCCGGCGGCACAGCGGCGCGAGACGGCAAAACGCTTCATCGCCCAGGTCGGCCTGAACGGGTTCGAGCGTCTGTATCCGAAGCAGCTCTCCGGCGGCATGATGCAGCGCGTGGCGCTGGCACGCGCGCTCGCCAACGATCCGGCGATCCTGTTGATGGATGAGCCGTTCGGTGCGCTCGACAGCCAGACGCGGTCGCTGATGCAGGAGCTGCTGCTGGACATCTGGCAGGCTTCGCACAAGACCGTGCTGTTCATCACCCACGACATCGATGAGTCGATCCTGCTCGGCGACCGCGTCTATGTGATGACCGCACGGCCTGGCCGAATCAAGGAGATGGTGCAGATCGGATTGCCGCGGCCGCGGACCGTCGACATGCTGACCAGCGACGCATTCATCGCGATCAAGCGGCGGATCATGCATTCGATCCACGAGGAGGCGATGCGAAGCGTCGCGACGGAACGGCCGGCCGCCGACGGGTAGCAGCCGCCGGGATGAATGAAGTAAACTGCTCCCTGCCCTCGAGGACGCACGGCGATGCCCGATTTGGCACAAGGACTGGTCGACCACATCCGCGACAATTCGGCGCGGCTGGCGGACGCCTGTACGGCCTGCGGCGAATGCTACCGCGCCTGTCCCATGGTGCCGCGGACATCGGCGCTGGACGGCGCGGCGCCGCAAGCGGTGATGGCCGGCATCCGCGACATACTGCGCGACGGCGAGGGCACGCCCGAGGCAATTGCCTTCGCCGGAGCATGCACAAGGAGCGGCGTATGCACACCTTCCTGCCCGGAGAAGCTTGACGCTGCCTTCCTGATGCGGCTTGCATCGCTGCGCGTCCGCGGCGCGATCGGTGGCGTGCCGCGCGTTGCGAAGAAACACGATCCGGCATGGTCTTCGCGTGTGAAGGCCTTCGCGCGGCTGACCATGAACGAAGAGGAACAGGCCAGATGGCTGTGACCCCGGACGCAAGCGTCACCTTCTGGTACGGCTGCAACATGACGCGTCACGGCGAGATCGTGCGTCTCGTCACGCGCATCCTCGATGCGGTCGGCGTGGCAGCGGCACCGGCCGGCGGGCCCGGCTATTGCTGTGGCTCGACGCGGGAGGCGAATGCGCGCATCGCCGCCGGCATGGCCGCACGCACCGTCGAGAAATTCAATCAGGCGGGCCGCGAAACCGTCGTCACCTGGTGCCCATCCTGTCACATGAACATGGATGATCTCATGGCGCCGGTGACCGAGACGGCGTTCGAGACGCAGCACATCACCCAGTTGCTGGCTGCCCGTGCCGAACGCCTGCGTCCGCTGCTCACTCACCAGGTGGCGGCGCGGGTCCTCCTCCATGCGCATCATGGCTTCCATGGCCGCGTGCCGGTGAACTCCGACGTGCCGATGCTGCTCGGCATGATCCCTGGCCTGACGGTTCTCGACCATCCGCTGCGGGTTCCCGGTCATATGTGCTCGGCGATCGCGCCCGTGCCCGGCGAACTGGCGCGGGCGCATCGGGAGACGGTGGCGGCGATGGAGGATGCCGGCGCGGACACGCTGGCGACCATTTTCCATTCCTGTCACCGCGATGCCGTGGCATTGGAACGCGGCCGGCCGATCCGCGTGGTGAACTGGATCCATCTGTTGGCCGAGGCCATGGGCCTGCCCTACACCGACGAATACAAGCTTTGGCGCAATGCGGAAGACCCTCGCGCGGCGATCAGCGCCGATCGGATCTCCGCCGCCGGCGACGTGGTCTTCGAGCGACTGGTGGAACCGGAACTCAGGCGCCCGCCGACGATCTGAGAGCCGCAACGACGGCGCAAGCGGCAGCAGAGCTGTTTTCCGGGGCGATCAACGGAATACCGTGACTCTCGGCGCGTCTTTCACCAAGCTGACCGTCCCGAACCGGGTTCGGGCGGTCGATTGAAATAAAGGGAGGATGCATGTTTCGGACGTCACTTCTGGCCGCGGCTTTCACCGTCGGCTGTCTGTCTGCCGCTTCGGCGGCGACGATCGATTTTCGCGCAACGATGAGCGGGAAAGCCGAGGTGCCGCCGACCACCACAACCGGCAGCGGCGATGTGCTGGCGACGCTGGACACCGCCAGCAAGAAGCTCAGCTACACTATGACCTACGTCGGCTTGAGCGGTCCGGCGACCGCGGCACATTTCCATGGGCCGGCGGCAGCCGGAGCCAACGCCGGCGTGGTTGTGCCGATCGGCACCAATCCGCCGAGTCCATCGACCGGGTCCGTGACCCTGACCGACGCGCAGATCACGGACCTGGAGGCCGGCAACTGGTATGCGAATGTGCATACCGAGGCCAACAAGGGCGGCGAGATCCGCGGCCAGATGGTGCGCGTCAAGTAGCGCCCCTCCCCCAACACCCTCCCGCAAGGGGAGGGGGAGAGGCTACGCCGCTACGCAGCAACTCCGCGCGCGTGCAGTCGGCGCAGCGCGCGGTCGACCCATTGCGCCGTCAGCTTTTCCTGCGCGCCATTCTGCGCCAGCCGCTCGTGCAGTGCGGGGAAATCCACCCGGTCCAACGCCTGGTCCTGATTGAAGCAGGAGAACACCACCGTCCGCTCGCCGGTCGCCGGATCGACCTGCGACTGAAGGCACTGGGCGCAGACTTCCTTCATCATGCATTGCATGGGCGAGTTGATCGAGCCGATCGCCGTGTGGCCAGGCTTCAGGGACGGTGCGAGGATGCCGTGCCGTGCCGCGCCGACCGCCTGCATCATACGATCGGAGCCGATGACGATCATGTGGTCGGCCTCGGGGAGGCCGACTTCGGCCCCATACGCCACCATCCCCTGCACGATATTGCCGACGAAGCTGCGATCCTGCGGCCGCGTCGGCGCAAAACCGGGCACCTCGTCGCAACACCACACGATGACATCGGCGGCACGTTCGATCTCCGCCACCTTGTAGCGATCACGCATCTGCTTGTAGCCGGCGAAGTAGATCACCCGTGACCCCGCCGCCCGCAGCGCCGCGCCGATCGAGAACAGCACTGCATTGCCCAGCCCCCCGCCGACCAGGGCGACCGTCGCGTTGGGGTGGATCTCGGTCGGCGTCCCGGTCGGACCCATCAGCACCACCGGCTCGCCGGGCTTCAGCAGCGCGCAAACGTCCGAACTGCCACCCATCTCCAGCACGATGACCGATACAAGGCCGCGCTCGGGATCGGTCCAGGCGCCCGTCATCGCCAGGCCTTCCATCGCCAGCACGGTACTCGCGGCACCTGCTTCCGCGATGCGCGGCGCCAGCATCTCGTAGTTCTGCAGCCGGTAGAACTGACCCGGCTGGAATGCGCGCGCCTGTGCAGGCGCGTGCACCACCACTTCCACGATGTTTGATGTCAGCCGGTGCACCGCATGCACGCGCGGCACCAGTTCCCGCCGGCAGGCTGCGATCAGCTCGGCCCCGCTGACCTCGGTCGCCTGGCGTGCGGCGAGCGCTTGCGACACGACGGGATAGCCCAGCTTGGCGCCTCCCATCGCCTTCACGACATTGCCGAAGAAACTCGGATGCAGGTCGCCGAAGAAGCTGATGAAGCGGCCGTTGTCGGCGCGATGCATCAGGACGTGCGTGGTATCGGGCTTGGCGAGGCCGCGCACGACGGCCACGGGCGCACCGGTCGCATCCACTGCCTGGAAGTAGCGGCCGTCGAGCTGGATACGACCGTCTTCGCGCGCCAACACGGTGTTGGGCTGGGTGCCCGCGGCGACCAGGATCGCGCGCGCTGCCAGCACGGTCTCCGTCCCATCGGCACGCGACATGCGCAGGCCGGCAGCGTGGCCGAACCCGTCCACCTCCACTGCACGCGGCGTCAGACCTTCAGCGAAACGCACCGCCTCCTCGAGCGCCTTGGCGACTTCCTCGTGGTTCAGCGTGTAGGACGGGCTGTCGATCAGCCGACGGCGATAGGCGATCGTGACCCCGCCCCATGTGTCGAGCAATTGCGCCAGTCGAGGTGCCCTGCCCTCGCCGGCTGCCGCCTCGCGCTCGGCCGCGATCGCTGCGGCATGCGCCAGAAACTCATCGGCGATCCCGGCTTCTTCCGCATTCCAGCCGGCGCGTACCGAAGCCTCGCCGCGTTCCGCCACCAATGTGCGATAGCGTGCGGAAAACTTCGCCACCTGGCGGACGTAATAGGCCATGCTCTCGGTCGCGGTATCGATCGCCGTGAGGCCGCCGCCGATCACCACCACCGGCAGGCGCAATTGCAGATTGGCGATCGAGGACAGCTTCGCCGCGCCGGTAAGTTGCAGCGCCATCAGGAAATCCGACGCCGCCCGTACGCCGCGCGCAAGGCCGTTCGGAATGTCGAGGACGGTCGGCTTGCCCGCCCCCATGCACAGCGCGATGTGGTCGAAGCCCATCGCCCAGGCATCGTCCATGCCGAGAGTGGCGTTGCCGCCGAAGCGGATGCCGCCGAAATGCGCGAACTGCGATCGGCGCTCCAGCAGCAGGCGCACCAGCTTCAGGTAGTTCTTGTTCCACCGCACGGTGATGCCGTACTCGGCCACGCCGCCAAACCCGGCCATCACCCTGTCGTCGAGGTTCTCGAACAACCGCTCCACGTCGCGCACGGGCGCGCACGGATCGCAGCCCAGCGGCTCGATCTTCAGGCCGTCGATCGCCACCACGGTGTGGCCGTCGTTCATCAGGTGATGCGCCAGCGTGAAGCCGGCAGGACCCAGACCCACGATCAGGACCTTGCGCCCGCTGTCCGGACGCGGCAGCGGGCGGCGGATGTCGAGCGGATTCCACCGCGTCAGCAGCGCATAGATTTCGAAACCCCACGGCAGGTCGAGAACGTCCTTCAGCACGCGGGTCTCGGCCTGCGGAATGTCGACCGGATCCTGCCGCTGGTAGATGCAGGCCTTCATGCAGTCGTTGCAGATGCGGTGGCCGGTCGCCGCCATCATCGGGTTGTCGATGGCGATGATGGCGAAGGCGCCGATCGCGCTGCCTTGCGCGCGCAGCGTGTGCATCTCGCTGATCTTCTCATCGAGCGGGCAGCCAGCCAGCGTCACGCCGAACGGCGACTTCTGGAACTGGCCCGTCTTGCGATCCTTCAGGCCGTGGCGGCAGGAATCCTTGCCCTGCGTGTGACACCAGATGCAATAATTGATCTGGTCCAGCGCCTGCTGCGCGTTCATCCCGGCATCGGTCAATGCGAAGCCGTCGCGCGCGCGCCAATGACGCTCCGACAGGCGCAGCATCGTGACGCCGTCGCGCTCGATGGTTTCAACCGGAACCAGATGATTGTAGTCCAGCCGGTGCGGCACGCGGAACAGGGTGTTGCCGGGATGCGCTGCGCGGCCCGCCTCGGTCAGCGTTGCCCAGGCGGCATATCGCAACGCTACATCCAGTGCCGCCGCGTCGCCCGCCGCCTCCCACTCCGCGACATGATCGGCAAAGGCACGTTCGGACACGGTCTCGCCGAACCGCGTCGCCAGATCGGCGCGCAGCGCGGCGCCATCGAAGCCCGCCGGATCGGGGTACTTCTTCACCGCCTGGCGCTGGACGAACAGCCGCTTGCACGCGTGGATCGGATCGAGCGCATGGGTCGCGTGCGCCAGTGCCAGCGTCTCCGCCTCGATGCCGAACAGCGCCGCGACGAAAGCATCGAGATGCGGCGCGAGCGCCACCACCAGCTCACTCTCGTCCGGGCCGGTGACCGCATCCGGAGCCGCTCGCGCCGCCAGCAGACGCGGGTATAGCGCGGCATCTTCCCCCGCGATGCGGTCGAGGAACAGCCGATCCAGCCGCACCAGGCCGTCGCGCGTCGCGAGGTCGGCGAAGCTGAAGCCCAGGATCGCAGGGTCGGCGAGCACGGCGTCCATCACGGCATCAGCCCATCTTGCGCAACAGGGCGAGCACCTGCGCCCGCTCCTCGGGACACAGGGGTGCCAGCGCCGCGTCATGTGCCCGCTGCGCGCATGCCACGACACGGCTGATCAGCGCAACGCCGGCCTCGGTCGGCTCCAGCACCGCGGTCCGCCGATCCATCAGGTCGCGGCCACGGCGGATCAGACCACGCCCGATCAGCCGCCGCACGACGCCCTGGATGGTCGCCGGGTCCATCGCCGCCAGCCGTCCCAGGTGGTTCTGCGTGATCCGCCCCAACTGCACCGTCTTCAACAGGGCGGTGAACTGGGTCGGCGTAAGCTCGGCACGCGCCATACCCGCGGTGAACAGCGCGACGTGCCGCTGATGCGCCCGCCGCAGCAGGAAGCCGACGTGATCTTCCACGGTGAAGTCAGCGAGGGTCTCGGTCGCACTGCTCATTTGCATGCGAATGATCGGTATCCCGGCGCAGCGGGTCAAGGCGCCGATGCGGGATGGCTGACCTGCTTGCCGCCGCCGGCGAGGGGGACCGTCACCCGGATGCGCACCGTTCGGCCTCCCAACAGCGGCATCGCCGTCATGCCCCAATCGGCGCGCGCCAGCCGGCCCTCCGCCGCGACCCGCTCCCCACTCCAGTCGATCGACAGAGCGAACGGCCGGGTGACGCCGTGCATGGCGAGCATTCCCTCGAGGTCGCCCTGTGCCCGGCAATTCCCGGCATAGGAGAGGATCGGAAAACTGGCGGCATCCATGAAATCCGGTCCGACCACAGTGCCGCGCACCGACGGATCGTCGCTGACGAGGCTGGCGACCTGAACGCGAAGTTCCACCCGGCACGACGCCCTGTCGTCGGGATCGTAGGTGAGCCAGCCCTCGAAGCGGTCGAAGCGGGCGTCGATCGGCAACAGGCCGAGCCCGTAGGCCCGGAACCAGACTTCGCTGTCCGGCGGGCCGAGCGGAATCCGGCGCGGCGCGGCCTCGGCGGAGCACGCGATGCCTGCGAACAGCAGTGCAGCAAGGGTGAGCGCGGCACGCACGACCGCCACATGGGTACTCGAGGCGATCCGGCGAGGGGCCGTTACCATTGCCTTCATCATCCTCGGGTAAGTCATGGCTCTCCAGCCCCATTTCAGGCCATCGCGCCCTGACCGCGCCGCTCTCCGCCGCCACGATCGCCCGGGTGCGCACCTTCGCCTTCTCCGGCATCGAGGCGGTGCCGGTGGAAGTGCAGGTGCAGATCTCCGGGGGGACGCCGGCGCTGCTGCTGGTCGGCCTGCCGGACAAGGCGGTGGGCGAGGCACGCGAGCGGATGCGCGCCGCGCTCGCCGCCATCGGCCTCGCCCTGCCGCCGCGACGGGTGCTGATCAATCTGGCGCCGGCGGACCTGCTGAAGGAAGGCAGCCATTTCGACCTGCCCATCACGCTGGCCGTGCTGGCGGCAATGGAGGTGGTGCCACGTGAGGACCTGTACGGCTACGCCGCCCTTGGCGAACCGTCGCTCGATGGCACTCTGAATGCGGTCGCCGGCGTACTGCCTGCGGCGATCGGTGCCTCGACGCTGGATCTGGGGCTGATCTGCCCGGCGAGCCAGGGGGGCGAGGCGGCGTGGGCCGGGCGGATCGAGGTGCTGGCGGCCGCCGACCTGCTCTCGCTGATCAACCATTTCCGCGGCACCCAGGTGCTGACGCCGCCGGAGACGGCCGGTATCGCCGAAGCGGCGCGCGCGCCCGACCTGGCCGATGTGAAGGGCATGGAAATCGCCAAGCGCTCGGTCGAGATCGCCGCCGCCGGAGGACACAACCTGTTGATGATCGGCCCGCCCGGGTCAGGCAAATCGATGCTGGCAGCGCGGCTGCCCGGCCTGCTGCCCGATCTGCCGCCCAAGGAGGCGCTGGAGGTCAGCATGATCCACAGCGTCGCCGGCATGCTCGACGGCGGCCGGCTGCTGATGCGACCACCGTTCCGCGAGCCGCACCACTCCGCTTCGCAGGCGGCGCTGACCGGCGGTGGGCAGCGCGCGAGGCCCGGCGAGATCAGCCTGGCACATCGCGGCGTGCTGTTCCTCGACGAGTTGCCGGAATTCCCCAAGCAGACCCTGGAGTCGCTGCGCCAGCCGATGGAGACCGGTCGCACCACGGTGGCGCGCGCCGCGGCCCACATCACCTATCCGGCGCGCTTCCAGTTGGTGGCTGCGATGAACCCGTGCCGGTGCGGCTATCTTTGTGATGCGTCCCGCGAGTGCGGACGGGCACCGCGCTGCGCGGAGGACTACCAGAACCGGATCAGCGGCCCGGTGCTGGACCGCATCGACCTGACCGTGGAGGTGCAGCCGGCATCGGCGGCTGAACTGGCGCGGGCGCCGGCCGGCGAGCCCAGTGCGGCGGTGGCGGCGCGGGTGGCACGAGCGCGGGCCGCACAGCGGGCGCGTCACGGCGATGATGGACCGGCCAGCAACGCCGAAGCCGACAGCCGCGACGTCGAGATGGCACCCGAGGCCCACACGCTGGCGGAACAGGCGATGGAGAAGCTGCGGCTGTCGCCACGGGGATACACGCGGGTGCTGCGGGTAGGCCGCACGATCGCGGACCTGGCCGGAGCGAAGGTGGTGCAGCGGACGCATGTGGCGGAGGCGCTGGCGTTTCGCCATCGGATGCCGGGACGGAAATATTGAGCCTGTGGCCGGCTAATTCTCGAGCCGGAACGCATCGGCAATCCGCCGCACCGTACCGGATGCGTCGACCACCATGAGATCGAAGCGCATGCCGGGCCGCGACCATTCCGGATGCTGAGCCAGCAGGATCTCCGCGGCCGCCAGCAATCGGGCACGCTGGCGGGCGCCGAGTGCCAACGCAGCCTCGGCCAGTGTCCGCCGGGCCTTCACCTCGACGACAGCGAGCAGGTCCGCCGTTACCGCCACGACATCGATCTCGCCCGCCTCGGTGCGCAGCCGCCGGCCGAGTATGGTCCAGCCATCTCGCACCAGGACGGCGCACACGGCGGCCTCGGCACTCAGACCGCGCGCATGGCAGCGACGTTTCCGGTGGTTCGGTGACATGAGGCGGAGGCTCCGGCCACACGGCTAATTTACCGTGAACGGCGAACACACCGACAATTTTCGCCGGCTTCTCCCCGACGCCAATTCCTGTCGCCATCGCCGCCCGATTGCCGTATCGCTCGATCGTTGTGGCGGAAGGAGATGAGGGATGCCCAATCAGGTGGTCAATGGCGCCATGCTGACTTGTTCGTTCGGAATGGCTCCTTCGGCGCTCACGGTGCTGCCGGTCAATCGCGTGCAGACCGAACATCAGCCCGCAGCGACCATCCAGGACCACGTGCCCAATGTGAACATCATGCCGTTCGGCATGTGCACCACCCCCACCAATCCGCAGGTCGCCGCGGCGACCACGGCAGCCCTGGGTGTTCTGACGCCGCAGCCATGCATCCCGGCGACCACCACACCCTGGGTGCCCGGCGCGGTGACCGTGCAGATCGGCAATCAGCCCGCGCTCGACAACACCTCGAAGTGCATGTGCATGTGGCTGGGCGTGATCACCGTCACCAGCCCGGGCGAAGTCAGCGAACAGATTCCCTGAGAAATTGCCCGACCATGGCCGACGTGACCGGGCCGACTGGCCTCATCACGCGATCGTGCCACGTTGTGTGAACAACTCTCCCGCCAGTTTCCACTCGAAGGTCTTCGACCAGCGGAAACGCTACAGGATGCAAGATGGCTGACAGCGTACAGGCTAAGGCAAGGATCCAGATCGATACCGATCTCGACCGCGATGTACTGCTGGCGACAGGCATCATCGGACAGGAAACCATCTCGCGGCCTTACGTCTACAATCTGACGCTGATCTCCAAGAAGTTCGACATTCACCCTGAGCAGATGCTCGCCACGAAGGTCGGCATCCGGGTGAGGAAGGAGAAGGAGGGCGAGTATCGCGGCCTGAACGGCTTTGTCCTGAGTTTCGCGGGGGGCGAGCTGCACGCCAAGCGGCGCGAGTACCGCACCTATACGATGCGGGTGGCACCGTGGCTGACGCTGCTGGACCACGGCGCCGAGTTCCGCATATTCCAGGACAAGAACGTGCTGCAGATCATCGATACGGTGCTGCAGGATGCGATATCCGGCCTGCACCAAGGCGACGGAACCACGTTCGGCGCAAGTCCCAGCCTGTATTATTCGCTGCGCGCGCACCCGGGCGGCAGGTATCCCACGCTGGAATACTGCGTTCAGTACAATGAGACCGACTTCAATTTCATATCGCGCCTGATGGAGAAGCACGGGATCCACTATTTCTTTCAGCAGACCGACACGAACCACAAGATGATCATGGTCGATGGGCCTCCCTACGCCGCGGCCGAGGAGTCACCGATCAGTTTCCACCGCTCGAACGCAAGTCGCGGCACGGTAAGGCGGTGGACGCATAGTTACGAGCCGCAGATGCGCCGGTGGACGACCCGCGACCGCGACTATCGGCTGAATCCGGCGATCATTCAGCGCCAGGATGAAACCATGGATCCCGCGCTGAGCTCGGGGGCGGATCACTTCGAGTTTCCGGGCGGTTTCGCCGTGCTCAAGGATCCTGGGGCGGAGAGCGACTATGCGTCCACTCTCGCGACGAACCGCATGCAGGAGCAGGAGAGCCGGTTCGAAGTGTTCAACGGCAACAGCGTGCGTGCGAGTTTCGCGGCGGGAACGCGGATCAGGATCATCGGTGTTCCCGAGCAGAAGCAGGAAGAGCGAATCACGTTCGAGGAGGGCAAGGACTATCTGATAACCTCGGTGACCTTTTCGGCCACCGAACTGGGCTACACGGACGACAAGGCGGGTGACGTCGTCGCCAAGCTGATCAGCGATGCGGCGATCGCCGGTGCGTTGCGTGGTCTCGACCGGTTCGACGACGCGCAGAAGAACAATATGCCTGACGTCAACAAGGTGTTCAATTCGCTGCCGGCGATGCCGAACGTCATGGCGGCGTTCGGCGTGGGCTTTCTTGGGCCGTGGCTGTCGCTGCTGCTCGACTGGGCAGCGCCGGTCCTGGCCGACATACCGGTACTTTCCGTCCTGGCGCCCAAGGTGCCGAAGCCCCCGCCCTATTCCAACACGTTCTCCTGCGTGCCGATCGAAGAAGGCCGCCAGTACCGTTCGCCAAGCGTGTCGGCAAAGCCGCGCGTACCGGGCCCGCAGTCTGCCATGGTCTATGGTCCCACAGACGAGGACGTCTGGACCGATGAGCTCGGACGGGTCCTGGTGAAGTTCGACTGGGATCGGACGCAGAAGGGTCAGGACGGCGCGACGACATCGTGCTGGCTGCGGGTCGTGCAGGGATGGGCCGGACCCAAGTGGGGAATGCAGTTCCTGCCGCGCGTTGGCGAGGAGGTGCTGGTCGACTTCATCGGCGGCGATCCGGATCGGCCCATCGTTGTGGGTCGCGTCTACAACGCGGTACACAAGCCACCGTTCGAGCTCAAGAAGTATCGCCTGCAAAGCGGCATCAAGACACGTTCTGTCCCCTTGGGCGAGAAGGAGAAGGACAGGTTCAACATGCTGCGGTTCGACGATACCCACGGCAGCGAGCAGGTGCTGGTCCGTTCACAGCGTCGGCTGGACATCCGCGCCTTCGGCTCGACCTACGAGACCACCAGCGGCAACCGGAACGCTGTCATCGGCTGGAAGGACCCCGACAGCGACAAGCAGGGCGGCGACTTCGACATCACGATCGGCAATGACTACCAGGTGCACGTCAATGGCGGTCGCTACGAGCGCGTGGAGAAGCCGCGCAACCTGACCGTCGTCGGGCAGTCCGTCTCGGATCTCGAGTCGGATGACGCGCTTATGGTCAAAGGCACCGCGAACATCAACGCGGCAAAGATCATCCTGGAAGCGAAGCAGAAGATCAGCCTGAAGGTTGGCGGCAACGCCATCGTGATCGACCCGTCCGGCGTGACGATCATCGGCACGATAGTGAAGATCAATTCGGGTGGCGCAGGCGAGGAGACCAGCAACCCGTCAATCGAGGATCCGGAAGACGCCGCAGCCTCCGACACCGGCGAACCGGGCTGGCTCGAGAAGCACAAGGGTGGCCCTGGCGGTGGCCGCAAGCGGCGGCAGCTCAATTCGCAGCACTACATCGCGCCACCGCGTCCCGGCGAGCCGGCAGCGGTCACCAGGATACGAAACATGCTCAATCAGACGCCGACCGGGCGCAACGCGATGTACGTCTATGACCGCGATAACGTTCAGCCGGTGATCGGCGCGCCGGGCGTCGGGATGTCCTATCATCCGGACAGCAACACGGTGACGGTCGATCCCGCCTCGCAGACACCAGGCTCGAGCTTCGTGCATGAAATGAACCATGCGGACGCGCGGAACAGCGGCACGCAACCCAATATCAACACGGCGTCACGGGCTGACTATGTGAATGGCATGGTTGCCGAAGAAGCGCATGGCGAGTCACTCGGTGAACAGGCACACAACGAGCTTGCGGCGGCAGGAACGCCTGAGGCTGGGAACCGCAATCCGTTCACGGGTCCGGTTTACGACACGGCCTCGCAGAACGGGGCGAACGCCTATCGGGCGGCGCATCCCGACGCGTCGCAGAACGAGGTCGACGAGGCTGGTCGGCAGGCCGGCGAGCAGGCGGTGCTGAACTCCTTCCAATCAGGCAACGTACAAACCGGCGGAGGCACGACCCCCACTCCTTATCCCCAGTACTATGGCAACGCCTGGGACGGAGCGCATCCTCCGCCGCCGCCGAGGCGAGGACCTTGAGGACAAGGAAAAGGACGCCGGCACATGACATCGCGGATGCTCGCAGCCTGCGCGTTGCTGCTTGCCGTCCATGCCCATTCAGCACAAATCGCGCGACAGCAAGAGGCTACCATGAGTGATCGCACCCCCCTCGCTCAACTGGTCGAGCCGATCAACGCGGAAGTGGCGCGGATGATCCGAGACCCGGCGACCATCATCGAGCGCCTGGACACACCGTTCCTCCGCGACGGCCTGATCTTCCGCATCGAGTGGCGAGGGCCGTACAAGCCGATCGGGCTGACCGTGGGCTATGCGAGACAGGACAACTTCACTGCGCTGCTGCCGACGAACACGGCGGGGTTTCAAGAGCTGGTGGAGAAGGCAGGCGCGGTGCTGGACTCGGATGAACAGCGCGTCGCATTCGCGGTCACCGAGCTCGAGACGACGCGCCGCTTCGACGAAACCTTCCGCGTGCTGCGCTCCTTCGACGACCTTCGGCTGATGGCAAACCCGACGGCGCCGGATGAAGCCAGGTTCCGCGCCATCAGGCAGAAATATGAGTCGATGATCCGCCTGCCGCGGACAGATGGCCCCGGTCCCTGGAAGATGCCGGTCTACGTGTTGTCCCGCAACGATCTATGTCTGTTCACCGTCACACTTGATTCCGCCGGGAACAGCACGGTCACCCAAGCGGTTCTGGAGGCGAATACGCCGCTGCTGCCCGCGGGGTGAGCGGATGGATTCAGGGAATTTGCGTCGTCGCCTGACGGGTGACACGATCGAGACCGCGCCGGCCTAGTTGCACAAGCATTTGGATGGGTTGTTCAGCGCCGGCTGATTGGCGATCAGCAAGGTCGGCGATCCGGGTGCCCAGGGCGTGGGGTACGGCTGGAGCCTTGGCGCCAGCCGATCATCACAGCAGCGCAACCATGGGCGAACCCCCGATCGGGGGCCATGGAGCGGGACGTTTGTATGCCACCGACCGCATGCTACAGGTCGGCGGAACACCAGTCCCGGGCCCGACATGAACGAACAGCGTCCCGCCGCCAGCCTGCAGCGGTTCTTCGGCGCCCCGCTTGCCGAGACCGATCCGGAGCTTGCCGCCGCGCTCGGGGCCGAACTGATCCGCCAGCAGGACGGCATCGAGCTGATCGCCAGCGAGAACGCTGTCTCCGCGGCGGTCCTCGAGGCACAAGGCTCCGTGCTGACCAACAAGTATGCCGAGGGCTACCCCGGCCGGCGCTACTACGGCGGGTGCGTGTACGTCGATGTCGCCGAGCAGCTCGCGATCGACCGGGCCAAGCGGCTGTTCGCCTGCGCGTTTGCCAATGTGCAGCCGCATTCCGGTGCGCAGGCGAACCAGGCGGTATTCCTTGCCCTGCTGAAACCGGGCGACACGATCCTCGGCATGAGCCTCGCCGCCGGCGGCCACCTGACCCACGGCGCGCCACCCAACCTGTCCGGCAAATGGTTCCGCGCCATCCAGTACGGCGTTCGGCGCGATGACGGACTGCTGGACTATGAGGAGCTGGAGCGGCTGGCGCGCGCGGAGAAGCCAAAGCTGATCATCGCCGGCGGTTCCGCCTATCCGCGCTTCATCGACTTTCCCCGCATCCGCCGTGTGGCCGACGAAGTCGGTGCGTATTTCATGGTGGACATGGCGCATTTCGCCGGCCTGGTCGCCGCCGACCTGTTCCCCACGCCGCTGGCGCACGCACATGTCGTCACCACCACGACGCACAAGACGCTGCGGGGACCGCGCGGCGGCATGATCCTGGCCAACGATCTGGAGATCGGGCGCAAGATCAATTCGGCGGTGTTCCCCGGCCTGCAGGGCGGCCCGCTGATGCACGTGATCGCCGGCAAGGCCGCCGCCTTCGGCGAAGCGCTGCGCCCGGACTTCCGCACCTACCAGAAGGCGGTCGTCGAGAACGCCCAGACACTGGCGGAGACGCTCGCGCGGCAGGGTCTCGCGATCGTCACCGGTGGCACCGACTGTCACCTTCTGCTGGTGGACCTCCGTCCCAGGCACGTCACCGGCAAGGCCGCGGAGGCCAGCCTGGAGCGCGCCCGGATCACGGCCAACAAGAACGCGATCCCGTTCGATCCGGAGAAGCCGGCGGTCACCTCCGGCATCCGCCTCGGCTCGCCGGCCGCCACCACGCGCGGCTTCGGCACCACGGAGTTCCGCGAGATCGGGCTGATGATCGACCAGGTGCTGGAGGGCCTGTCGCGCTCCAACGACGGCACAAACGACGTGGCCGAGACGACGGTGGGCGCCCGCGTCCAGGCACTGTGCGCCCGATTCCCGCTGTATCGCGGAAGGTAGCCGCCAATGCGCTGCCCGTTCTGCGGCCATGAAGACACGCAGGTAAAGGACAGCCGCCCCAGCGAGGACGGCGGGGCGATCCGGCGGCGGCGCTTCTGCGCCAATTGCGGCCAGCGCTTCACCACCATCGAGCGCACCCAGTTGCGCGAACTCACTGTTCTGAAGTCGGACGGCCGCCGGGTGCCGTTCGAACGCGACAAGCTGGCCCGATCGATCCGCATCGCCATGCGGAAGCGGCCCGTCCAGGAGGAGCGGATCGAGCGCATCGTCAACGGCATCGTCCGCCAGCTCGAATCCTCGGGAGAGAGCGACATACCATCGAAGCAGATCGGCGAACTGGTGATGGACACGCTGCGCGAGGTGGACTCGGTCGCTTATGTCCGCTTCGCCAGCGTCTACCGAAATTTCCGCGAAGCCAAGGACTTCGAGGACTTTATTGGCTCCCTGGGCGAGGCCCCGTAGTCACCGTCATGCCCGCGCCGTCACGCCCCTCACCGGCCGAAGACATCGCCCACAAGCGGTCCGCGCTGGCTCTGGGGCAGCGCGGCATCGGCAACACCTGGCCCAATCCGTCGGTCGGCTGCGTCATCGTCAACCACGGCCGCGTGGTCGGCAGGGCGGTCACCGCGCCAGGCGGCCGGCCGCACGCCGAGCCTGCCGCGTTGGACATGGCGGGTGTGTCCGCACGGGACGCCACTGTCTACGTCACGCTGGAACCGTGCTGCCATTGGGGCCGCACGCCGCCCTGCACCGATGCGCTGATCGGTGCCGGCGTCGCCCGTGTGGTGATCGCCACGCGCGATCCCGACCCCAGGGTGGATGGCGCGGGCGTCGCGCGGCTGCGCGCGGCCGGCGTCGCTGTCGATGAAGGCGTGCTTCAGAAGGAGGCCGACGAGCTGGCGGCGGGGTTCCGCTCGCGCGTTCGCCAGGGGCGTCCGCTGGTGACGCTGAAGCTCGCCTCGACGCTGGATGGCCGGATCGCCGCGCGGTCGGGCGAGAGCCGGTGGATCACCGGCGAGGCGGCGCGTCGTGCCGCCCACGCGCTGCGCGGACGACACGACGCGGTAATGGTCGGCGTCGGCACGGTGCTGGCGGATGATCCGGAGCTGACCTGCCGGCTGCCCGGATACCGGACCAACCCGGTGGTGCGTATCGTGGCCGACAGCCATCTGCGCATGTCGCTCACGTCAACGCTTGCCGTCACGGCAGCGACCGTGCCGACCTGGGTGCTGATCCGCGACGGCACCGACCGCGACCGCCGCCACGCCTTTGCCGACGCGGGCGTCACGCTGATCGAGGTCGCCAAAGGCGAGACCGGCGTCGATCCCGCCGCGGCGCTGGCCGCGCTGGCTGATGCGGGGCTCACCCGCATTCTGGTGGAGGGCGGCGCCCAGTTCGCCGCCTCGCTGCTGCGCGCCAACCTGGTGGACCGCGTCGCCTGGTTCCACGCGCCTGCCGTGATGGGCGGCGACGCCTGGCCCGCGGTGCAGGCATTCGGCATCGAGCACCTCGACGCCATGCCTCGCTTCGCCCGGGTGGGCGACACCCCACTCGGCGATGATATGCTCACCGAGTTTATCAGGAAGTCCTGAATGTTCACCGGCATCGTCACCGCTCTCGGCACGGTCCGCGCAATCAGCCCGCTTGGCGGCAGCGCGGACATGAGGCTGACCATCGCCGCCGCCTGGCCCGATACCGCGACAATTCCGGTCGGCGCCTCGATCGGCTGTTCCGGCTGCTGTCTCACCGCGGTCGAGCTCGGACCCGACTGGTTCGCCGCCGACGCGTCGGCCGAGACATTGAGCCGGACCACGTTGGGACGCTGGCGGGCCGGCACACAGGTCAATCTCGAGCGTTCGCTGCGCCTGGGCGACGAACTGGGCGGTCACCTCGTCTCCGGCCATGTCGATGGCGTGGGCGAGGTGCGATCAGCTACACCGGAACACGGCTCGACCCGGATCGTGTTTCGCGTTCCCGCCAACCTGGCGCGCTTCATAGCGGTCAAGGGCAGCATCGCCGTCGACGGGGTGTCGTTGACGGTCAACGAGGTTACGGACGATACCTTTGGCGTGAACATCATTCCGCACACCGCCGCGGTCACCAGCTTCGGCTCGCTTCGTCCCGGCGATGCGGTGAACCTCGAAATCGACATGCTGGCCCGCTATGTCGCGCGGCTGGCGGAGTTCAAGTGATGCAGCAGAACCTCAAGACCGTCGCACTGTCGCAGTACCTGTCCGCCGCCGATGAACTGATCGAGGAGGCCCGCAACGGCCGCATGTTCATCCTGGTCGATGACGAGGACCGGGAGAACGAAGGCGATCTGGTGGTGCCAGCACAGTTCGCCACGCCCGACGCCGTCAACTTCATGGCGCGCCACGCGCGCGGCCTGGTCTGCCTCGCGCTGCCCCGCCAGAGGGTGGAGCAGCTCGGCCTGCCGCTGATGAGCGCGCATAACGGCACGCGGCACCAGACCGCGTTCACCATTTCGATCGAGGCACGCGAAGGCGTCACCACCGGCATCTCCGCACACGACCGCGCCCGCACCATCTCGGTGGCGATCAACCCGGAATGCGGCCGCGACGACATCGTGACACCCGGTCACATCTTCCCGCTGATGGCGCGCGAGGGCGGCACGCTGGTACGAGCTGGGCATACCGAGGCATCGGTCGACATCGCGCGCAAGGCCGGGCTGTATCCGGCGGCGGTCATCTGCGAGATCATGAACGACGACGGCACCATGGCCCGGCTGCCGGACCTGGTGGCATTCGCGCAACGCCACAATCTGAAGCTCGGCTCGATCGCCGACCTGATCGCTTACCGACGCCTGACCGAACGGTTGGTGAAGCGTGTCGCGGACGGCACCTTCCACCACATCGCCGGCGGCGACTGGCGTGCCGTGGTCTATGCCAACACCGTCGAATACCAGGAGCATCTGGCGCTGGTTAAGGGCGACGTGAGCGGATCCGACCCCGTCATGGTACGCATGCACGCCGTCGATATCCTGGATGACATGACCGGCGGCCCGCACTGGATCAACGTGCACAACGCGATGCACATGATCGGTCGCGAGGGCCGCGGCGTCGTGGTGCTGATCCGCGAGCATCGCAAGACCGCGCTTGCCGAGCGCGTCAGCCAGCTTACCGCGGGCAGCCCGCGGCCGCAGCGCGCGTTGCGCGACTACGGCATCGGCGCACAGATCCTGCTCGACCTCGGTGTGAAGAACATGGTGCTGCTGTCCAATGTCCGCCGCACCATCGTCGGCATCGAGGGCTATGGGCTGAACATCGTGGCCCAGAAGCCTATCCCGAACATCGTCGGCGAAGGCTATACTGGATGAGCACCGAGGACGCCCCGCTTCCCGCCGCGCCGCAGATCGGTGGTCCACCGCCGCATCTGCTGGTGGTCCGCGCGCCGTACTATCGCGCGGTCATCGATGGGCTGACCGATGGTGCGACGCGCATCCTGCGCGAGGCCGGCGCCACCTTCGAGCAGCTCGATGTCGCCGGCGCGTTCGAGCTGCCGCAGGCGGTCCGCATCGCGATGCGCGGTTCCCGGCGGTTCGATGGATTTGTTGCACTGGGGTGCATCGTTCGTGGCGAGACCGACCATTACGAGTTCATCTGCCGCGCCTCGATGGAAGGGCTGATGCAGGTCGCGTTGCAGTTCGGCCTGGCCCTCGGCACAGGGCTGCTGACCTGCGACGCGATTGCGCAGGCGGAAGCCCGGTCCGGCAAGGACGGCCACAACAAAGGGGCGGAGGCGGCTGCGGCGGCATTGTTGCAGATCGGCGCGGCAAGGCATCTCGGCGCGGTGTGATGGGCAGACCGGCGCGCAGGCCGCGCACCGCCTCGCGCGTTGCCGCCGTACAGGCGCTGTTCCAGAGCGAGCAGGCGCAGGACAATGCGGAAACGGTGATCGACCAGTTCGTCCGCCATCGGCTGGGGGAACTGCCTGGCACCGGCGGTTTCGAGGATGGCCGCGTGCCCGACGCCGAGGTGCCGCTGTTCGCGCGGATCGTGCGTGCGGCAGTGGCACAACAGGATACGATCGACGGCATGCTGGCCGACGCGCTGCCGGCCGATTGGCCGCTGGCGCGCATCGACCCGGTGCTGCGTGCGCTGATGCGCGCGGGTGCCGCCGAGCTGACGATGACCGGCGGCCCGCCGGCCAAGGTGGTGATCAACGAATATCTCGACGTGGCAAAGGGCTTCTTCACCGGCGCCGAGCCCGGCCTGGCGAACGCGGTGCTGGATCGGCTGGCGCGGCTGTTGCGACCGGACGAGTTTGCTTCGAAGCAATGACAGGGACCATCGATATGCCCGACACCATCATCGGCACCGGCTCCTACCGCTACCGCTTCCAACGCGACTGGGCGAAGCTGCCGCGCTGGTGGAACTTCGGCGAGGCGCACCTGCCAGGTCCGCCGCGCACCACCGTGAAGGGCGCCGTCGCTGCGAACGGCGACATCTATGTGCTGTGCCGCGCCGCGCATCCGGTGCTGGTGTTCGATGCCGATGGCCGCTTCCTGACCTCGTGGGGCGAGGGACAGTTCTCCAGCTTCGTGCACGGGTTGACGATCGACGCCGCCGGCAAGGTCTGGATAACCGATACCGGCCTGCACACCGTGACGCAGCACGAACCCGACGGCACCTTGCTGCGCACCTTCGGTGTGCGCGATATGGCGATGCCGACGCTGTACGGAAGACCCTTCAACATGCCGACCGGCGTAGCGTTCAGCTCGACCGGCGAGATGTTCGTCTCCGACGGCTACGGCAATCGTCGCGTGCATTGCTTCTCCACCACGGGCGAGCTGAAGCATTCCTGGGGAGAGCCAGGCACGGGTCCCGGCCAGTTCGCACTGGTCCACTTCATCACCGCCAGTGCCGACGACCAGTTGTATGTCTGCGACCGCGAGAACCACCGCATCCAGATCTTTTCAACCAGCGGCGAATTCGTGGCTGAGTGGACCGGCTTCACCATGCCCAGCGACCTCGCGTTCGGCCGCGAGGTGATCTATGTCGCCGGCGCGGACGGCGTGTCGATCTGGACCAGGGAACGCCGCAAGCTGGCGCAGTTCGGTCGCGACGAACCGTTTGCCGGCGCGTTCAACGTGCACGGCATCTGGCTGGACGCCGAGGAGAACATCTACCTCGCGCAGTTCGACCGCGCGGTCAGCAAGCTGAGCCGGCAGTGATCACCACACCATGCGCCGCGCCGTGTCCTTCTTTCGCGCGGCGGGCCGCGTGATGGAGGCCCACTCGGTCACCGGCATGTAGCGTGGCGCCAGGAACTGGTAGCTGCGGTTGAGCAGCAGCAGGATGCCCTCGTCGAAGCCGATCCCCGCCACATCCCACTCGGTCAGCAGCGACTGCCAGGCGCGCTGCGTGCGGTACAGCCAGTCGCGGTTCGAGCGAATGAACGTACGCTGGCTATCAGCGTTGCGCAGCGCCGCCATCACCTCGCCGGTCTGCGCATCCAGTTCATCGAACCGGTGGCCGATCTGCTTCAGCGCCGCGCTGGTCAGACGCCGCACCTGGGCCAGCGTCTCGAGATGCGAGCCGTCGCCGCGGTAGGCCTGCGCCATGCGGTTCAACTTGTCCGCCATCGCCCTTACCCGGCGCAGCAACCGGTCGCGCAGCGCCTCGATATAGGCCAGCTCAACTGCCAACTCCTCAACCAGCTTGATGACGTCCTCGCGTGACGTCAGCCCGAGCGCCTCCGCCGCCTTGGCGA
>JANWJK010000341.1 GCA_025452005.1 Acetobacteraceae bacterium
CTTGGCGCGGCCGAGCGGCAGGATGAAGTCTTCATCGGTCGGACAATCGAAGGTGTGGCCGTATAGGATCTCGTTCTCCAGCACGATCACCGGGTTGGGATCGCGGATCGCCGCGCGCAGCAGCCCCTTGGCATCGGCCGACGACCACGGCGCCACCACCTTCAATCCCGGCACATGTGCGTACCAGCTCGCGTAGCATTGCGAATGCTGCGCGGCGACGCGTGCTGCGGCACCGTTCGGACCGCGGAACACGATCGGACAGCCCATCTGTCCGCCCGACATGTACAGCGTCTTCGCCGCCGAGTTTATGATCTGATCCATCGCCTGCATGGCGAAGTTGAATGTCATGAACTCGACGATCGGCTTGAGGCCGTTCAGCGCGGCGCCGACCGACATGCCGGTGAAGCCGTGCTCGGTGATCGGCGTGTCGATCACCCGCTTCGGGCCGAACTCGTCGAGCAGGCCCTGGCTGATCTTGTAGGCGCCCTGATACTGCGCGACCTCCTCGCCGATCAGGAACACGCGGTCGTCACGGCGCAGCTCCGCCGCCATCGCGTCGCGCAGCGCCTCGCGCACGGTGATGGGCTTGGTCGGGCCCCAGTCCTTGTCCGGCTCGGCGCGCGGTGCGGGCGCTGCGACCGGTGCCGCCGGACGCGGCGAGGGTGCCGGTGCCTCGGCCCGCGGCGCCGGCTTCGCCGCCATGGGCGCCGTGGAGACGCTTGCCCCCAGGCTCTGGACCCGGAGGTCCTCGCCGTTCGCCGACAGCACCGCGATCGGCGTGTTCACCGCGACGCCCTCCGTGCCTTCGTCGATCAGGATCTGCGCGAGCTTGCCCTCATCGACCGCTTCAACCTCCATCGTGGCCTTGTCGGTTTCGATCTCCGCGATCACGTCGCCGGCGCGCACCTCGTCGCCGACATGCTTCAGCCAGCGCGACAGCTTCCCTTCGGTCATCGTCGGCGACAGCGCCGGCATCAAGATCTGCGTGGACATGGTTCAGCCCTCTACCAGCACGTCGGTCCACAGCTCGGCCTCATCCGGCTCGGGACTGCTCTGTGCGAAATCCGCCGCGTCCTGCACGATCGCCTTCACCTCGTCGTCCATCTGCTTGAACGCCGCCTCCTCGATGCCCATTGCCTCCAGCCGATGCCGCGCGCCATCGATCGGATCATGCTGCGTGCGCATCGTCTGGATCTCCTCGCGCGTGCGATAGCGCGCGGGGTCCGACATCGAGTGGCCACGGTAGCGATAGGTCTTCGCCTCGATCAGGAACGGGCCCTTGCCGGCGCGACAATGTGCCACCGCCTGATCGCCCGCCTCCTTCACCGCCACAACGTCCATGCCGTCGACCTGCATGCTCGGAATGCCCCACGGCACGCCGTTCTTCGACAGGTCGCGCGAGGCGGAGGCGCGTTCCACGCTGGTGCCCATGCCGTAGCGATTGTTCTCGATCACGTAGATCACCGGCAGCTTCATCAGCGCGGCGAGGTTGAAGCTCTCGAATGTCTGGCCCTGGTTCGACGCGCCCTCGCCGAAATAGGTGACCGCGACACGGTCATTGCCGCGATACCAGTTGCTGAACCCAAGCCCGGTGCCGATGCTGACCTGCGCGCCGACGATGCCGTGACCGCCGAAGAAATTCTTCTCCTTGCTGAACATATGCATCGAGCCGCCCTTGCCGTGCGAATAACCGCCGGCGCGGCCGGTCAGTTCCGCCATCACGCCACGCGGTTCCATCCCCGTGGCCAGCATGTGGCCGTGATCGCGATACGACGTGACGACCTCGTCGCCGTCGGACAGCGCCATCTGCATGCCGACCACGACGGCCTCCTGCCCGATATAGAGGTGGCAGAAGCCGCCGATCAGCCCCATGCCATAAAGCTGTCCCGCCTTCTCCTCGAAGCGGCGGATCAGCAGCATGTCGCGATAGGCCCTGAGCAGATGCTGCTTGTCGACGGACGGCTCGCGGGCCTTGCCGCCGCGCTTCCTGGTTTCGGCTGCGTTTGCCATGGCACTCCCCCGATCGCCGCAGGGTTCACAGGTAGCGTCCGCTGCCCAGGGGGTGCAAGCATTGAGGGCAAAAAATCGTTATGTTGCAATGCAATAGCAATATTTAACCGGATTACGGTTAATCCATTGGAGCGAGCGGAAACATCTGTGCCAGACGACGCGGTTCGTTACGCGTGGCCGGGTTTGCGTGACATCTTGTTTCATCCGACCAGACTATTTTGCAGCGAGATTGCGGCTGTCTATCGCGTGGCGTGGTTGAGTTCCTTGCCGCCTGCCTGACAGATCGCGAACGGACGACCAAGGCCGTCCACGCCGGTGACCCGGCACGCGACGGCGGCTTCGCGCACCAGAGCCTCCAGGGCGTTGGCCGCGGCGCCGCCGCAATCCTCGTGCGCCCCGCACGCGACGCCGCGCGGCGGCGGCTCGACACCCTGCAGTAGAACGACGCGGTCGCCCAGGCGCAGGGTTCCTCCGTCCACCACTGCAACCTGCGCCGGCGGTGCGTACAGCGATTCCGCGGGCGGCGCCGGTGCGGTTTCGCGGTGCGGCAGCATGGCGACCGACACGCCGGCCGCGGCGATCAGGCCGACGCCCAGCAGCGCCGCCAGCCGCTTCGGTTCAAGGTGGGGGAAATCGGAGCGGAAGATCCGTCGTGGCCGGTTGATCGACAAGACGGCGCGTCGCCATCGGCTACAGCGCGCCGTCGCGGCGCAGCGATGCGATGTCCGCTTCGCTCAACCCGAGCCAGGTCCCAAGCACGTCGTCGGTGTGCTCGCCAAGCACCGGCGAGGGCGCGATCCGCGAAGGCTTGCCGTCCACCCGCACCGGCCAGCCCGGCATCTTGAAGTCGCCATGCACCTTGTGGTGCATGACCTGCATGATGCCGCGCTGCTCGAAGCTCGGATCGTTCTGCAATTCCATCGTGTCGAGCACCGCACCGGCGGGGATGCCGGCGTCGCCGATCAGGCGCATCGCCTCGTGCTTGGTGTGATGACGGGTCCACGCTGCGATCACCGCATCGACCTCCGGCTCGCGTTCCACGCGGTCGGCCGGCGTGGCATAGAGCGCGTCGCCTATCAGGTCTTCACGGCCGATCAGTTTCAGCAGGCGGTCCCAGTGGTCGGGATTGGCGCGGCTGGTCATCAGGTAGACATAGTCGTTCGGCCCGCCCGGCTTGCACGGATAAAGGCCCATCGGCGCGTTGTTGACGCCCGGCACCTTGTCGCCGCCCCGCTGCGCCGGCTTGCCGGTGAGCCCTTGGGTCGCGAAGTTGATGCGCATGTAGTGCATAATGGCGTCCTGCATCGCCACCTGGAGCCTGCTGCCCTGACCGGTCGCGTCGCGCTTGCGCAGCGCGCCAAGGATGGTGATCGCCATCAGCATCCCGGTGCCGGTGTCGCCCAGCGAGATACCGGGCCGCGTCGGCGGGCCGTCGGGCGCGCCGGTCACGCTGAACGTGCCGCCGCAGGCCTGCGCGATCATGTCGAAGGCGAGGTTGTGCTCGAACGGGCTGCCCTCGCCGAAGCCCTTCACCTGCGCGTAGATGATCCGCGGGTTGAGGTCGCGCACCACGTCGTAGCCCAGACCCAGCCGCTCGATCGTGCCGGGGGCGTAGTTCTCCACGCACACATCGGCACGGCGCAGCATGTCCTTCACCAGCGCCAGTCCGCGCGGTGACTTAAGGTTGAGCGTGATCGACTTCTTGTTCGCGTTGAACACATGGAAGTAGTACGGATCGTTGTCCGGCTGTCCGGGGCGCAGGCGCCGCCCGGGATCGCCCATCTTCGGGTTCTCGATCTTCACCACCTCGGCGCCCAGCCAGGCCAGCGCCTCGGTGGAGGACGGTCCGGCTTCGAACTGAGTGAAATCGACGATACGGACGCCGGCGAGGAGATCGAACACGGCGGTGTTGTCGGGCATGGCTGGCTGCTCCTTGGGGGCTTCGTGCCGGCAAGGCTGCCACACAGCGCCCCGAACGGCCAATCCCGCACGGCCGGTTAGTCCGCGTGCCTCTGTCCCCAGTTCAGCAGCGCCTTGAGCACCGGCCGCAACTCGCGGCCCTTGTCGGTCAGCACATAGTGGGCGCGCGGCGGATGCTGCTCGTAGAACCGGCGTTCGACGATGCCGCTGTGCTCGAGCGTCTTGAGCCGGGCCGAGAGGGTATTCGGGCTGATCCCGGTCAGCGATCGTTCGAAATCCTGGAACCGGCGGGCGCCGTGCAGCACAAGGTCGCGGACGATCAGGATCGTCCAGCGCTCGCCGACGATGTCGAGCGCACGCGCAATCGGGCAGGGGCTGTCATAACCCTTCGTCGCAGGCATCGCGCGGCGAACCTATCATGTCGGATTACGCTCCGCCATTCAAAGTTACATCAAGATATATAGTGACTCCCAGAATAGTATGGACTATGGGACTCGTACCGATGAACAGGGGTGACCGGCATGGCGTCAGCAGGCGACAACGACCGACCCGAAATCGACCGCCGCAGCGTGCTTGCTGCGGGCGGCATGATGGCGGCCGTGCTTGGCCTCATGCGCGGAGCCAATGCACAACCGACGGCATCGCTTGCCGACAATGGGGCGACGGTGGTGGTCGAAAGCTTGCCGGGCGGTGTGCTGCTGATCGGAATCGACCGACAAAAGGCGCAGAATCGTATCGATCCGGCGACTTTCCGGGCGCTCGGCATGGCCATGTTTCGGCTGGATCATGACGAAACGCTGCGGGTCGGTGTACTGCATGCCCATGGTCCGGACTTCACGCCGGGTATCGACCTTGCCGCATGGTCGGCGACGTTGAGCGCGGGTCCGTTCCAACCCGGCACACAGGAGTTCGTCAATCCGCTCGGCACCGCCGGTCCCGGCAGGGTGAAGCCGCTCGTCGTTGCGGTTCAGGGCGCAACCAAATTCATCGGCCACGAGTTGTTCCTGGCAGCGGATGTCCGTGTCGCCGCAAATGACACGGTGTTCAGTCAGGGCGAGGCTCATGCCGCCTTGATGCCGGGCGGCGGCGCGACGGTCCGCTTTCCGCGCGAAGCTGGATGGGCCAACGCGATGCGCTACATGTTGACCGGCGAGGAATGGGGCGCCGAGGAGTCGTTGCGTCTCGGGCTCACCCAGGCGATCGCGCCGCCTGGCCAGCAATTGGATCGTGCGGTGGACTTCGCCGGGAAGATCGCGCGGGCCGCACCGCTCGGGGTTCGCGCGACGCTCGCATCGGCACGCAACGCCGAGGCGCACGGCGAAGACGCAGCCTATGCATCGCTGCTCGCGGAGTTCGGGGCCCTGTTCAAGACGGAGGATTTCCGGGAACGCGTGCGTGCCTTGCGGGAGAGCCGCCAGCCGGCATATCAGGGCAGGTAGCGATCCGGCATCACGCGCCGAGCGATAGGACCTGTGCTCCCGTCGGATTACTTCAACATCGCGCGCGCAGATGCACGCATATAGGGCGGAGATCGATCATCGGAGTGGTCATAGGCGCTGGACTACGCGATGGCGGGCAAGGATGACCATCACGCCCCGTTCGTCGGTGCCGATGGCCAATTGAACGTGTCGCTGTAGTTCAGGCTGGCGACCAGGCGGCCTTTTGTCGGCGACTTAGAGAAAATTACTGCCTGGAAGACCGGCGATGAGGAGGCTGGGTAGGAGTCGTGATACTTTGCATCGACGCGCAGCAGATCCCGCGGCGAGACCCCGGCCGACCACTGTGAGGTGAATCGCGCCCCGATCCGTTCCGGCGTCAGCTGCTCGTCAACGAAGAAAATGTCGACGCCGTTCCGTAGGTGACCGGGCGCCATACCGAGTCTGGTTTCCAATTCGGGGATAGTGCAATAGTTCACAAACTTCAGCATCGTCACATAGCCTGACACGTCGTAGAAACCCTCAGGAGTTGTAACATTCGTGCGACGGCTGCGCACCTTGGTGCAGGTGAAATCTCCGCCGCGCTTGAACAGACCGAGGATGAGATTGATCGTTTCCGCGCGGATTTCCCTCTCTGCCGGCGTCACGCTGTCGAAATCGTCTCCGACTTTGTCAGCTTCGTTCCGGACGCTTCCGTCGGGACTTCGGGTCAGCCGTAGGGTGCCAATCGCCATCGTCATATCCTCCAGATTGCAGAGCGCACTCAGCGATTGTCGTTAAGCCCCAGTCATTGCGTTGGCATGGCCTCGTGCCCGCAGGTACCTGAACACATCGGGCGCGACCCTCCGAAGGCAAAGGGCGAGCAGACTTTCTTGGCTTTTGCCCGACAGGAAGTGAAATAGAATAGCGGGTGCGTTCCGTAGTGCAAGCGGAATAATCTGGGTGCAGGTTGGTGCGGACGTGCTCCACCGGTTGCCATTGCTTGCACGGGAATGATGATCAGTTGTCGTGGATTTCGCCTACACCTGCCGGTCGCGCCCCGCCCAGTAGCGCTGGCGAACCTGCCGGCGCAGCACCTTGCCGACCGGCGACAGCGGCAGCTCAGCAACGAACGTCACCGTCTTCGGCGCCTTGTAGCTTCCCAGCCGCTGTTTCGCATGCGTGATCAGGTCCTCATCCGTCGCGGTGGCCCCGTCCCGCAGGATGACCTCGGCATGCACCGCCTCGCCCCAGTCCGGGTGCGGAACGCCTACCACGGCGGACATCAGCACCGCCGGATGTTCGGCCAGCGCGCCCTCGACCTCGATCGCATAGACATTGAAACCGCCGGTGATGATCATGTCCTTCTTGCGGTCCACGATGTACAGATATCCATCGTCGTCGACATATCCGATATCGCCCGACTTCCAGTAGCCGTTCTCGAATTCCGCTGCTGTCGCCTCGGGATTTCCGTAGTAGCCGGCGATCGTGGCCTGCGTGCGCAGCCAGATCTCGCCGGTCTGGCCGAGTGGCAGCCGGTTGCCGTCGAGGTCGGCGATCATCAGCTCCACCCCCGCGGACACGCGGCCCGCGGAGGCGAGCCGCGCGCGCGCCGCCTCGGTGTCGGACCGGTGCTCACGCTTGCGCAGCGCCGAGACGAACATGATGGTTTCGCTCCCACCATAGAGCTGCACGAAGATCTGTCCGAACTCCGCGACCAGGCGTTCGACCGCTGCCGGCGCGATCGGCGCCGCGCCGTAGATCATCGTGCGCAGCGACGACAGGTCGTAGGTCCTGCTGCTGTTCATGTCGAGCAGCCGGTACAGCAGGGTCGGCACCATTGCCGATTGCGTGATGCGCTCACGCTGCACCGTCTCGCACCACTGCGCGAGGTCGGGCGTGTTGAGCGTGTAGGTCGCACCGCCGCCGAAGAACGTCGCGACGAACGGCATCAGGCTCATATGCGACATCGGCGTGAACGCCAGATATTTCGTGTCCTCGTCGTAACCAAGATCGGTGGTGAGATAGAAGCTGTCGCGCATCGCGAGGAAATGCCCGATCGAGTACATCGCGCACTTGCCCAGCGCCGTCGTGCCGCCGGTGAAGCGCAGGATGGCAGTATGTTCGTTCACGTCGAGCTCGCAGTCGTTGTCGGCGTCCGACGCCGCTTCCACCAGGTCCCAAAAGCATGCCACGTCGTGTGGCAGATCGGGCGAGCGGTCCATCGCCACCACCGTGCAGCCGCGGCCGGCGAGCATGTCGCGGTACTCGGCGACAAGGCGCGTCTCGATGAATACAAATTTCGGCCTGACATGGTCGATCTGTCGTGCCTGCTCTTCCTGGCTGTCGCGCAGGTTGCTGAATACGAAGGTTGCCTCCTGTTTGTAGATCGCCGGGAAGTGCAGCAGGCTGAGGTTGTCGTTCTCCAGGATCAGCATCACCTTGTCGCCCGCACCGAGCCCGAGCGCATGCCGCATCATGTGGGCGATCCGGTTGGTGAGGCGGTGATACTCGGCGAAGCTGTAGCGCCGGTCGCGTTCCACGTTGACAAGTGCGAGATTGTCCCGGAAGCGCAGCGCCATGGTCGCCATGACGCGGCTGAAGTTGGTTTTCATGCGAACCTCCCTTGGCCGCTCCCGCCGCGGCGGGCTTTGGCCGGAGCGTCGGATGAAATCGCCGAGGTTGCAATGAGGTCCCTATGTCCGTTTCCGCAGCGCCTGCGATCGAGCTGTTCGACGCGATCCACACCGCCCGCGCCCAGCGCCGCCTGCGGCCCGACCCGGTGCCGGAGGCGCTGATCACGCGCGTGCTCGATGCCGCCATCCGTGCTCCTTCCGCCGGCAACGCGCAGAACTGGCACTTCGTCGTGGTCCGCGACGCCGAACAGCGCCGCCGCGTCGGCGCGCTCTATCGCAAAGCCTCCGACATCGCCGAAGCAGTGTACAAGGCGCGCAGCCGGCCCGCGCATCTGACCGAGGCGCAGTGGCAGCGCATGCTGACCAACGGTGCGCATCTCTGGGACCATATGGGCGACGCTCCGGTGCTGCTCATCCCCTGCCTGCGCCAGCGCGACCTGCCGGCGCGCGAAGCGCTCGACGCTGCCTGGCGCGACCACTACGACGCCGAGCGCGACTATCTCGATCGGATCCGCGGCGCCAGCATTTACCCTGCCGTGCAGAACCTCATCCTGGCCTGCCGCGCCCTCGGGCTGGGCACGGTCATCACCACCAATCATCTGCGCATCGAGGCGGAATTCAAGGCGCTGCTCGGCATCCCCGCCGACGTGGATACCTTCGCGCTGATGCCGATCGGCTGGCCGGAGGGCCACTTCGGCCCGGTTTCGCGCCGTCCCCTCTCCGAAGTGGCGCACGCCGACCGCTGGTCCAACGCCTGGCCCGGCTGAAATTCACGGTCCGCGCGCCGTTCAGATCAGTGCGCTGCGCGCGCGATCGCGTGCCCCCAGGATGCCGATGGCGGCGGCGATCGAGGTCGCGATGACATACCAGGCCGGCGCCGTGGGGACGCCGCTGACCGCGATCAGATACACCACGATCATCGGTCCCGTGCCGCCCAGCAGCGTCATCGCCGCGCTGTAGCTGATCGAAGATGCGGTGCAGCGCACGGCAGCGGGAAACTGTTCGGCGAGCATCGCCGGCATCGGCCCGCTCACCAGCGACTGCGCGATGGCGAACAGGACCACCCAGCCGCGCAGTTCCCAGGGATGATGATCGGTGGCGATGGCGAACAGCGGCCACGCCAGCAGCGCCTGGCCGATCACGCCCGCCAGCATCACCGGCCGTCGGCCCACGCGGTCCGACAGCGCCGCGGCCAGCGGCACGCCGAACAGCAGCGTCACCAGCCCGCCGGTCGCCACCAGGTTCGCCTGCGCCGCCGGCATCGCGTCGTACTGCTGCGCGAAGGTCACCAGGTAGATGAAGCCGACATAATACGCCGCACCCGCGGGGATGCTGATAAGGAACGCAACGATCATGGCGCGCCATTCGGTGACGAAGGCGACGATCACCGGCGCACGCCCGGTGTGGGAGATCGGTTCCGCCGCCTCGTCCAGTCGTGCGATGCGCAACGCGAAGCCCAGCCCGCCGAGCACCGCGCTGCCCAGGAACGGGATGCGCCAGCCCCAGGCGCGCATGGCCTCCGCGCCCAGCGTGTCATCCAGGGTGGAGATCAGCAGCGACCCGATCAGTGTCCCAATCACGGCGCCGAGGAAGCTCAGGCTGGCGCCGAAGCCGCGATGGCGGTCCGTGCTGCGTTCGCCGAGATAGACGATGGAGACGGTAAGTTCGCCGCCTATCGAGACGCCCTGGATCATGCGCAGCAGGATCAGCAGGATCGGTGCGAGCACGCCGATGCTGGCATAGTTGGGCAACAGCCCGATGGCGAAGGACGGCACCGCCATCGCCAGCACCGAGATCAGCAGCGCCATGCGCCGGCCGATGCGATCGCCGATGTGGCCGAACAGCAGCCCTCCCAGCGGGCGCGTGACGAAGGCGACGGCGAACACGGCATACGAGGCAACCAGCGACAGCAGATGGTTCCCCAGCGGAAAGAAATTCGCGGCGAACGTCGCGGCCAGGAAGCCATAGGCGGCGAAGTCGTACCATTCCAGCACGTTGCCGATCATGCCCGCGAGCTGCGGCAGCACCCCACCGGCATGCGACCGCTCTACCCCCACAGCCTGCGACATGACGCTTCCCCTATTGCGCAACTTTGATCGGCTTACTCCCAGAACGGTCGCAGGCGATGGAACTTCTGCCATGCCTTGTCGATCCGCTCGCGGGTATCGCTGCTGTGTGCGCCGACGAAGCCCAGGATCAGTCCCGTGGCGAAGGCGTGGTTGCCGGCCAGTTCGGCGAGCATGGTGGCTGCCACCGCGCCGTCGTTCAATGCGCCGAGCCGGTCCTGCAATCGGCTCAGTCCGCGGATGAAGCGATGCGTTGCCTTGCCGGGATACAGTGGAGCGAAGATCTCCGCGGCGTAGCGCAGCCGCTTGGCGCGCAGGCGGATCTTGTGCAGCGCGGCCGGTTCCAGGCTGACGAGGTGGTCGTCGACCTGCATGAGCTTCTTGCGCCGCTTCCGTAACATTCGGGCCCCGAATTCCTCGATCGAAACCGTGGGTTCCTCCTGTTCGGAGTCATCGACGGTGACGGCCCGATCCGGCGCGCCGGCGAGGCAGGCAAGCTCGATCCCGAGGCGCCGAAAATCGACGCTGGCGAGGAAGTCGCGCAATTCGTCGTGACAGGCGCGACGGCGGCGCTCCGTCGCGGCGAGCAGGCGCTCCAGACGCGGCTCTGTGGGAAACGCGGCGGTCACGCCGGCGGCGGTCTCGGTCGCGAACACGTCCCAGTCGCGCGTCGGCGCCAGCTTGGCGGCAAGCGCCTTGAGGCCTGCGTCCACGGTTTCCACCGACGGCGACCCCACCGCGCGGCGGAACACCTTGATCGCCGAGCGCAGCCGGCGGACGGCGACGCGCATCTGGTGCACCGGCTCCGTGCCATCCTTCCCACCCGCCGCCTTCGGGGCGTAGTACAGGATCACGTCGCCCAGATGACCCACTGCATGGGCGAACGCCTCGGCCACAGACAGCCCCGCGGGCAGTTCGGGCGCGCCCTCCCGCCGCGGTGGTGGCGCCATGCCGGAGGCGGCGGCGAAAGCCTCGGTCGCCAGGCTGGCGCGCGGCACCGCCAGGCGAAGTTCGCCGGCCAGCGCGATCGCCAGCGCCTCCACCGCCTCGGGCGTGCCCTCGAGCCGCACCCGGCTGATGCGGTGCTCGCCGGTGAATGCCCGGATTACGCCGTTCAACAGGGTCATCCCGACCGGACCCTGCTCTGTGGCAAGGCCCTGGCTCACCGCACGGGCCTCGAACGCAGCCAGCGGCACCAGCGGTTCAGGCACCGGATGGCCAAGTGCGGCCGCGGTGCGACCGGTCGCAAGCACCGGCGCGGGCGCGCCGGGGGGCCAGCTCGAGATCCCTGGGCGCAGCCGCTCCAGCCGCCACGACGGACGCTGTTCGGCCAGCGCGAGGCCCTCTTCGGCCAGAGCCCGATCAGGGCTGTCGTGCCAGACGATGCGCACGGCCCGGCTGCGTGCCCTGCCGCTCTTGAGCGGGGCGATCAGTGCCAGCCGGGTCAGTCGGGCGGCATCGTCCGGGTCGAGGCCAAGCTCCAGTTCCATGCGTTCAGTTTGCCGTCTCCGCCTGATCGCGCGGCGTCAGGAACCGCACCAGCCTGGTGCCGGCGGCATCGAGCCGCTGCCATTGCGTCGCGACCGAGAACTCGGCCAGCGCAGCAGTAGGAAAGCCGGCGATCAGCCGCTCGTTGGGGGCGGAGGTGGCAGCGAGCAACACGGCCAGCTCGTGCATGCCGGGGTTGTGGCCGATCAGCATCATGCTGCGCACGGTCTCGTTCACACCGCGCAGGACAGCGAGCAATTGCGCCGCGCTCGCCAGGTACAGCGTCTCCACATGCTCCACCAGCGGCGTATCGTCCCACGGCTCGAGCGCGGCCAGCGTTTCCTGCGTGCGACGCGACGGCGAGACCAGCACGACGTCCGGCGTCAGCCCGAGGTCCAGCATCGCCTGGCGGATGGTGCCGGCCGCGCGGCGTCCTCGCTTGTTCAGCGGACGATCGCGATCGGCCAGTTTCGCATCGTCCCACGACGACTTGGCGTGGCGCAGAAGCAGGAGCTGGTGCATGCGGCAGGAGGTCCGGCGCTGGCAGGCATCGATCCTGCCACGACGCGGGTATCGTTGGCTAACGCCGGTTGGTGCCGGCCTGCGCTGTCCCGGCCTGGGCGGTACGGGTCGGCGCCGGGCAGGCCGCGACCTCGATCGGCTGCGGCAGCCGCTTGCTGGCGGCGTACCCCGGGAGGTCCGCTCCCTTCGTCAGCGCCAGGACCTCGGTGAAAATGGCGACATTCTGCTGGCAGAACAGCGTGCCTTGACGGATGCCGCTCTGCGACTGGGTGTTCGCCAGATTGGTGATGTACTCGTCGTGCTCCCGCTGCGCCCGGCCGCCGGAGGTGCGGACGAAATAGGCGTGGAGCGCGCGTTCCTGGGTCATCAGGTCGGAGCGGAATCGCTGCACGAAGTCGTTGTAGCGATCCTGCTGGTTGCAGGTGAGCGCGGTTACCATCAGCTTGCTCTTGAGGCTGGCAATGTCGAGCGCCGTCACGTCGGCGGGCTTCGCGCATGGCTGGGCGGCGGCGATCCCCGCCGACAGCAGGCCAGCGGCAAGGACGGCGAACGTCGTGACGCGCATGTGAGAATCCCCCCGGAACCCGCGAACAGTGCCCGGCGGCCGATTCGATGGCAAGTGGCATCGTCCAGATAACCCGGGGGATCGCTCGAACCATCATGCGCAATTCGCGTGACCGAGACTGGCTGCGGCTGGCTCATTTGACACGAAAGTCGCCGAGGGGCGCAGAGGGCCAGAGGAGAACGCGTAGCGCTTCGCGCGGAGCGCGTTGAAAACCTTCTCTGTGCCTTTGCGCGCTCGGCAGCTCTGGGTGAGATAATCCGGCAGCCCGCGGCACCGGCCTCGGACGTCGGGCTTCGGTCAAGCGATCGCCCGGTCCTGATAACCGGGTCAGCGCAATCCGCGGATGGCGGACCGCGCCGCCAATGCCCACTATGGCGGTATGAAAGACACACACATGATCGATCGTCTGTCGCACGATCAGCTCTGGGACCAGGTGATCCGCCGCGAGCCCGGAGACTTCCTCTACGCCGTCACCACCATGGGCGTGTACTGCAAGCCCGGCTGCCCGTCGCCGCCGCCGCTGCGCAAGAACGTCCGCTACTTCCGCAATTGCGGCGAGGCAGAGGCCGCCGGGTTCCGCGCCTGCAAGCGCTGCGATCCGAAGGGCACGCGGGCGCGACTGGCGCAGGCCGTGGTACAGGATGCCTGTGCCGCCATCGAGGCGGCCGAGGACATCCCGTCGCTCGATGCACTGGCGGACCGCTCGGGCTACTCGCGCTTCCATTTCCTGCGCATGTTCCGCGACCACACCGGGCTTACGCCGCGCAGCTATGCCGAGGGCGTGCGTGCCAGACGGCTGCATGAGGCGCTGGCAGGGGGCGCGCGCGTCGCCGATGCGGTGGCGGGCGCCGGTTATGGTTCCGAGAGCCGCGTTTACGAGAAGGCCGGCGAACTGCTCGGCATGACGCCGGGCGCTCTGCGACGGGGCGGGGAAGGGGAGGTGATCCGCACCGCTGTCGCCGATTGTCCGTTCGGGCGCCTGCTGGTCGGCGCCACCGACCGGGGCGTCTGTTTCATCGGCTTCGCCGAGCCGGACGAGGCGCTGCTGGGCGACCTGCGCCAGCGCTTTCCGCGCGCACGGATCGTTGCCGACGATGCCGCGCTGGCCGGCGCGGTTCGCGCGGTGCTGGATTTCCTCGAGGAGCCGAAGCAGGCGCTCGACCTGCCGCTGGATCTACGTGGCACTGCATTCCAGCAGCGCGTGTGGCGCACGCTATGCCGCATTCCACCGGGCGAGACCCGCAGCTACGGCGAACTTGCCCGCATGATGGGCGACCCGCGCGCCGTTCGAGCGGTGGCACGCTCCTGCGCACGCAATCCTGTGCCGCTTGCGGTGCCGTGTCATCGCGTGATCGGCAGTGACGGCAGCCTCACCGGCTATCGCTGGGGTGTGCCGCGCAAGCGCGCGCTCCTGGACAAGGAGCGCGCGGCGGCGGTCGAACAGGTCGTCAGCGGCCGATGACGATGCCGCCGGACTCGTCCTGGGCGCGGTGCTCCTGGCGCCTGGCATCGTGCCAGTTCTGTCGTGCGTCGCGGTCTGCTTCGGCGGCGCCCCGGTAGTCGCCCACGGCAGCGCGCCGCTGGGCTTCCTGCCGGTTCCAGTGCGCTTCCGCGCGATCCTGCGTGGCGCGCTGCTCATGGCGCGCGGCGTCGGAATTGGGCGTCTGGATGATCACCTGGCTCATGGCGGGACTCGCGGCCAGCAGGCCGGTGACGGTCATCACATAGGCGATGCGCATAACTGGATTCTCCCTTAGGTTCGTGCTGTCGGCGAACGCGCGGCGCACGAACGGAGTTGCCATTTGTAACGCACCTGTCAGCCGGGGGCGGGGGCGCGGGTGGCTGGCGGGAGCGCGGCCGCGGCACCATCTCACTACATCGTGCCACGACAGACGGCAGTTGACCCGCGGCACGGGGTAGCCTAACTGCAATTGCGAATTCCTCGCATCTCAGGGCGCCTATGCTCGCGAGCCTGGTCATCGTCTTCCGTGAGGTCATCGAGGCAGGCCTGATCGTGGGCATCGTCCTGGCTGCCACGCGTTCCGTACCGCGCCGCAGCTGGTGGATCGCCGGTGGGGTGGCCGTCGGCACGCTGGGCGCCTGCGTGGTCGCCGGTTTCGCCGGCGAACTGGGGGCGCTGTTCAATGGTTCCGGCCAGGAGCTGTTCAACGCCGCGATCCTGCTGGCCGCGGTCGGAATGCTGACCTGGCACAACGCCTGGATGGCGGGTCACGGCCGCGAGCTGGCGCGCGACGTGCGTGCCGTCGGCAGCGCAGTGGCCGCCGGCAAGCGGCCGCTGACCGCCCTCGCGGTCGTCGTCGGCGTCGCGGTGCTGCGCGAAGGCTCCGAGGTGGTGCTGTTCCTGTTCGGCATCCTCGCTGGCGGCGGCACGTCCATTGCCGGCATGCTGGCCGGGGGTGCCGTTGGCATCGCACTTGGCGTCGCGTTGTCGGCACTGATCTACCTGGGCCTGCTCGCCGTGCCGGCGCATCGCCTGTTCGCGGTCACCACGGGGCTGATCACGCTGCTCGCTGCCGGTCTCGCCGCGCAGGCGGTGTTCTTCCTGCAGCAGGCCGATTACCTCCAGGGTCTCACCACGCCGCTTTGGAACACGTCCTGGCTGCTCAGCGATACCAGCATCCCAGGGCGGTTGCTGCACACTCTGGTGGGCTATACCGCCACACCTGACGCCGCGCAGTTGCTCGCCTATGCGCTCGCAATCGCCATGATGCTGGCGATGATGCGTCTGGCGCGCGGCAGGACCGCGACGTCGCACCAGCCGGCCCGTTCCGCTCCCTGACCGAACGCCAGCCATGATGCGGGCGCGCGCCGCCGTGCTGCGGCAGACCGGGACCCCGATGACGATCGAGACGGTGGATGTCGGGCCGGTCGCGGCAGGCGACGTGCTGGTGCGCATCCGCGCAGCCGGCCTGTGCCATACCGATCTCGAAGCGATCGAGGGGTCGCTTGCGGTGAAGCTGCCGGCGGTGCTGGGCCACGAGGCGGCGGGCGAGGTCTGCGAAGTCGGTGCCGCGGTGACCGGCCTCGCGGTCGGCGACCGCGTGGTGCTGTCGTGGAACCCGCATTGCGGCAACTGCTACTATTGCGAGCGCGCGCAGCCAATCCTGTGTGCGCAGTTCCTTGGCAACGGCCCGCTTGCCTTCCACTTCGATGGACGGCCGCGGCTGTCGTGCGACGGTGTGCCGATGCATCAGCTCATGTATCTCGGCGGCTTCGCCGAGTACTGCGTGGTGCCGGCGCAGAGCGCAATACGCGTGCCGGCGGCGATGCCGTTCGATTGCGCCGCGTTGCTCGGCTGCGGCGTGATGACCGGGGTCGGTGCGGCGACGCGCATCGCCGATCTGCGCTGGGGTGCCGTCGCGATGGTGATCGGCTGCGGCGCGGTCGGGCTGTCGGCGGTGCAGGGTTGCCGGTTGGCTGGCGCCGGGGCGATCATCGCGGTCGATCCGAACCCGGCGCGGCGACAGCTCGCTCAGGCCCTTGGGGCGACAGAGGCGTGCGATCCGTCGCAAGCCATCGAGGCGGCGCGGTCGCTGACCGAGCGCCGCGGCGCCGATGTGGTGATCGAGGCCGCGGGTCGGCCCGAAAGTTTCCGCCTGTCGGTCGAGGTGGTGCGGCCGGGCGGACAGGTGGTCTGGCTCGGCAAGATCGGGGTGAATGAAAGCGTCGAGTTTCGCTGGGGCAGCCTGATGCAGGAAAAACGGATCACCCGCAGTTCCTATGGCGGGGCGAAGCCGGCGCAGGATTTTCCGTTGCTGGCGCGTGCGTATCTGGACGGCACATTAAAGCTGGACGAGATGGTCTCGGCGCGCATTCAGCTGGCGGCGATCAACGATGGCTTCGCGGCGCTGAAGCGTGGCGAGACGGTGCGCAGCGTGGTGACCTTCGCATGAAGGTCTATGAGGGCGGGCGCAGTCTCGACGGCGCGGTGGTGACAGTCGATCGCGCGCCGCTCGATCCGCGTTTCGACATCCACCGGTTCAGCCGCATGGGCTTCGAATGGACCTATGAGGGCGACGGGCCGCGACAACTGGCACTGGCGCTGTTGGCGGACCACCTTGGCGATCCGCAGCGCGCCCTGGCATTGACCGAAGATTTCATGCGCAGCGTCGTAGCCGAATTGGACAATGCGTGGCGGCTGACCAGCGCCGATATCGACGCGGCGTTGGCAGCGTGACACGCGGCTACTCGTCGCTTGCGTCACCGGCATTCTTGCGCACGATGGCCACGGCGATCAGCACGAACGCGGCGACGCGCAGCAGATAGAGCCAGACCTCATTGGCCTCCGGCTGGTTCACCAGCGACACCAGCGCCTGGTTCAACGCCAGCAGCCAGAACGCCGCGGAAAAGGTCAGGAAGAGGCTGTCGCGGCTGCGCACCCAGAACCGGGCGAAGAACAGCCCGCCGGCGAGAAATCCGGCGGTCACCATGCCGCCGAGGAACATGCCGAGCGCCGGTTGGTCCATCAGACTTCCCAGATGAAACCGTACAGCAGCACGCCGACCGCCGCGAGCGATGACGCCAGCCGCAGCAGATTGAGGTCGATCGTCGGCAGCAGCAGCACGTCCGCCGCCACCACCAGATTGTTCACCGCCAGCAGCGCGAAGCACGCCGCGCTCCAGATCAGCAGCTTCGTCCTGCCCCGGCGATAGGCGCGCGCCAGCAGGTAGGCGCAGAGCAGGCTGGTCGCCACGCACATCAGGTAGATCACCGCCTCGAGGTGCGACGCGCTCCAAGCGATCGTCATCGCTGCATGCCCGAATTCAAAGCCCAACAAAAAGGGTAACGAAAAAGCTTAGCCGCGGTGCGGCCGTTTGACGCGCAGCCGAAAGGCGTCGCCGAACACCTTCTCGACCGGTGGCTGCGCATCCGCGCTGTTGTCGGCCTGCATCGGTCTGATCGCGCCGGCATAGGCCCGCAGGCGGGCGACGTCGTGCAGCAGCACACGGGAACCGTGTGTCTCCACACCATAGGCGCGCAACGCCATGAACGCACGCGACAGGTTCTCGGCGCGACAGCCAAGCCAGGGTGCCAGCAGCCCCTTGGGAACCGGCAGCCGGAAGTCGGCCTTCGTCGCGGCCGGTTCCTTCACCTGGCTCAGCAGATACGTGCCGAGGCGCTGCGCCGCGATGCGTACCTTCAGGTCCACCACCTGCCGCGTCATGTTGCTGAGTTCCGCCGACATCGCGCGCATCATCGCCATGGCCGCGGACGGCCTTGACGCCACCAGCGTCCGCATCGCCTCGGCGTCGACGCGCACCAGTTGCGAGGCGGCGACCGTGTGGGCACCCATCAGGTAGGGTTCGTCCGTCAGCACATTCGCCAGCACGAAGCTGTTGGCTGGTTCGAGGATGTCGATCACGGTACTCGACGCATCGGCCGCGGTGCCGGTCAGCATCACCCTGCCATCGAGCAGGACATACAACGATTCCGGCAGTGCGCCCTCACGGAACAGCTCATCCCCGGCCTCTGCTTCGGCCAGTTCGGCGGTATCGGCGAGGAACTGTCGGGATTCGCCGTCCAACTGGGCGAATCCCGGTACCCCTCGGAGCATGGTCTCGATCGACTGCATCGCCGCCCTGTATAACAATCGTCCTCTGGATACAGGCGCCGGCACGCATTGGCCAGCGTTCAATACTCAAACTGGTAGGTCAGCCCGACGCTGCTGCCGTTCGATGCAGCGGTCGAGCCCGTGGCGCCTCCACCGCCTGCGCCTGTCGTGGCCTCCAGCTTCAGGCCCTTGGTGATGTCGAACTGGACGTTTGCCTGCGTCCCGCCCGATGCGCTCTGCCTTGCCCCGAGGAAGACGCGCGGCGCAATGTAGCGCCCGACCTCCAGCGCTGGGCTGCCGTTGGCGCCGTTGCGCACCGCCAGCCGATCGAGACCGAGGCCCTGGCGCACCTTATCTAGCGGATCGCCGAAGCCGCCGCCGTTGCCGGTCAGCGTCGCCAGGCTGGCGGCGATCCCTGCCACCTCCAGCGCGCCAAGCCGGCCGACGCCGCTGCCAAACAGCAGATGCGCCAGCACCTCGTCCTGCGGCAGCGGCGGCGTGCTGGACAGCGTGATCTTCGGTGCATGCGCGGTGCCGCCGATGGTCAGCGTCGCGACGACGTTGCCGCTGGTGCTGCTGGCGACCAGGCGCAGCGCCGGATCGGTGATGCTGCCGCCGTCGAAGCTGATGCGGCCCTCGGTGAAATCGAGCGATCGTCCGGCGAGACTGATCCCTCCCCGGCGGAGGTCAAAGCCGCCGGTCGTGCGCGGGGCCGCCGTGGTGCCGCCAAGTTTCATCGCGCCGGCGAACTCGACATCGAGACCACGGCCGCGAACATAGACCTGGCGCTCTGCGTCCAGCGCGATGTCCAGCGCGATCACCGACACGCTGGCGGGCGGCGCCGGCTTCGTGCCCGGGCGGTTCACCGGCAGCACGGCAATTCCCGCCGGCATTCGCTCCGGGATGCGGATTTCGGCGCGCCGCACATGCACCGAGCCGCTTGCCGCGAGCTGGCCCAGCGCTTCGCCGCGCAGTGCCAGGTCGGCATCCACCGTCGCGGTGATCAGGTCGCTGGCCAAAGGCTGCGCGTCGCGCGCGGTGATCCTCAGGTCGATCGGCATGCCGGCCGCCATGACGCCGATGCTGCCGCTGGCTCCGATGGTTCCCTGTCCCGCCTTGGCGCTGAATTGCGCGATGCGCAGCGTGGTCCCGCTGCCCTCTATTCTGGCGGCGATATCGCTGAGATGCAGTCCGCTGGCGAAATCCTGCACCTCGCCGCCGGCGAGCCGCGCACTGCCCGCGACGTTCGGTGCTCCGATAGTGCCGGTGAGCGTCGCGTCCAGCGTCACCTGCCCGCGCACGCGCCGGCCGGCCGCGGCGACGATCGGATCAAGCAGCGCAAGATCGAGCGTCCCGCCGGCGCGCAGGTTCATGGCGCCGGCGGCACCGAGCGGCGCGCGGCCCGTCAGGTTGATGCGCGAGCTGCCCGCCACGATGCGGGCGTCGATCCGGGCGTCTGTGCCAGCCAGATCGGCATCGGCGGTGATGCTGGCGGGCGGCATCGCGCGGCCCGGCCCACTGCGCATCCGCAGACCTGTCGCCGAGACGCTGATTTTACCGGTCGGCCGGGCCGCGGTGCCGGTGATCCGGGCATCCGCCTTCGCCGTGCCGTCCGCCCCGACCAGGTCGGCCGACAGGTTGCGGAGCGACACGGTCAGATCGAGCGCCGCGCCGGCGCTGCCGGATACCTCCAGCACGGCGCCGCGCAGGCCGAGACGGAGCCGGTCGATGGTCGCTCCATTGGAGAAGCCCACCCGAACCGGCGCCAGGAGCCGCACGGCCTGCTGCCGCCAGTCCGCCTGGAGGGACGACACGGTCGCGGACCGGCCGGTCATGTCCACCTTGGCCGAGGCATCCAGCCGTGCCGGTGCGCCCTCGAGATCAGGCGAGGCGGCGTCGAGTTTCACGTCAAGGGCATCCGGCGTGCCGCTGGCGGTTGCGTGCAGCGTTCCGCCCAACCGGCCGACCCGCAGCCCCTCGGCGTCGATCCTGACATCCAGTGCCGGGAGTGGCGTCCCCGGCTTGGCCGCCAGGGTGGCGCGAATGCTGCCCGCGATCGGCTGGCCGATCAGCGGCGCCAGGTCGGCCAGCCGCGTCATGGCGACGTCCAGATTGCCGACCGGGATCATGGTCGCGGTCGGCACTTGCAGCGCACCGCCGGCGTGAAGGCTCTTCCACTCGGCGCGCTCGATATCGATCGCCAGGCCATCATCCGCCTGGCGCAGCGTGACCGCGAGGTCGACCGGGGCGTCGAGCAGGTCGCCCTGGGCCGTGATCCGGCCGCTGGGGTGCGCCGGCAACCCGTTTGCCTCGACGTGCAAGGTGAGGGCGCCGGACGACATGCCGTGCGCCGCCACGCTGCCGCCGATGTCCGCGATCATGGCGAGGTCGTCCGTCGCGCCGGTGACGGTGCCGGTTGCCCGGAGCTGTCCGGCCAGGCGAGCCTCGGCGGCGGCCAGATCGCTCACTCCCAGTGACCAGTGCAGGTCGACCCGGTTCGCCGCGACCTGCCCGGCGGCCTCCAAGGTGGCGGCACGTCCGTCAAACCGCAGGCGCGTCAGGGTCAGATCGTTGCCGTGCAGCGTCGCGGCGAGCTCCATCCGGCCGTCGTCGCCCACCAGCGCACTGGCCTGAGGCTGCCCGCCGGTGATCCCCACCGTGCCATCGGCGGCGAGCGTGGTGGTGTCGCCTTCCATCGCCGCGTGCAGGTTCAGCGTCATGTTGCCCTGCACCGGGACCTGGCCCAATTCCGCGAATGGCGTGAGGTCGGCCAGGCGCAGCGTCGCATCCACGTGCCGTCGCTGGCCGGTCGTGGCATCTGCCGCGACGGCGAACAGCCGGTGGCGCAGCGCAATGTGCAGCGGCCGGTCGGGTGCATCCAGCCGGGCATCGGCCGTGACCGTGAGCGGATCGCCGGCCAGCAGATCGGCATTGGGTCCCGGCAGGTGCAGGCCGGTCACCTCGCCGTCCAACCGAAGCTGACCCGCGTTGCCGGCGATGTCGGCGGTGAACCGGTCGATCCGGACGCCGGCCCCGGCCAGCGCGTCGATGCGAAGTCGGCCGGCGGCATCCGGGCGCAGGAACGGGCCGCGGACGTGCGCGTCGACTTCGACCGCCTGCCAGCCGATGTCGGGCCGCGGCTGCATGGCGGGCGCGCCGGCCGACACCGTCAGATCGGCGGCGTCCTGTTCGAGATCGAGCGTGCCGCCAACGGTGGCATGCAGCTTCCCGGCGGCCAAAGTCACGCGGGTGGCGACCGCGTGACGGGGTCCATCGAGGTCAGCATCTAGCGTCACATCGCCCAGGTCGGGCAGGCCGGCGAGGCCGGCAAGCAGGCCGTGTGCTGGTTCGTCCACGTGCAGCCTGGCCCGCAGCCGTGTCGCATCGGCTGTGCCGGTCACCGTGTAGCTGCCGGCGCCTTGCAGCGGCCGGGCGTTCAGGCTGACGTTGACGTCGGTGAGCGAGGCGATCTCGCCCGAACCGTCGACCATCAGAGTTACGGCGGTCCCGGCCAATGCCGGACCAATATCCAGCCGGGCGACGCGCAGGTCGTGCAGGATGACCGGCAACGGCAATCCCGATTCGCTAGAGGACGAGCTGACAGGCATCCGGACAGCCTCGACACGCGCCGCCGCCAGCCTGTCGATTTCCAGGCGCCGGTGCAGCAATTGCAGCGGCGACCAGTCGAGCACCAGGTCCTCCACCGTGGCGTAGGCGCCCTGCGCGTCACGCAGCTCGACCCGCGCGACATCCAGCGCGTCGGGGAACCGCCCGGAGAGGCCGGCGAGACGGACCGTGTCGCCGGTCACGCGCGGTGTCAGCCATTCGATCGCCTGCCGCCCCGGCGGCGTGTTGGCGATGGCCAGCAGCACCACCGGGAGTGCCGCCAGTACCACCAGGATCCAGCCGAACCACTTCGCTGCGCGACGCATCAGAAGGCCTGCCCGATGCCGAGATACAACTCGAAAGCGTCGCCATGGGGCTGTCGGTTCACTGGGATTGCGACGTCGAGACGAATTGGCCCGATCGAGGTGTAGTAGCGGGCGCCGATACCCGCCCCGACCCGCCAGTTGCTGGTGAAGGGCGAGCCGTCGGCGGTCACCTGGCCGGCATCGACGAAGGCCACCACGCCGTAGTGTTCCAGGATCCGCTGACGCAACTCCACCGAACCTGCGCTGATAGCGGTGCCGCCGGTCGGCCTCCCGCTGGGGAACTGCGGACCGACCGACTGGTAGCGGAAGCCACGCACGGTGGCCGAGCCGCCGGCATAGAAGCGCTGATCGGGCGGCAGGCTGAACAGGTCGGCGCCGAACGCCTTGCCCACCAGGCCGCGCAGCGCCACCACGCTGCGTCCGCTGTCGCTCAGGTCGAAATAGGCGGAGCCGGAAAGCTGCGCGATGGTGAAGGTGGCGCTCGAGCCGCCGAACGATTGGGTGGGAGTGAGCAGCAGCGTGGCGCGGAAGCCCTCGGTAGGATCCAGCAGGCTGTTGGTGTCATCGAACTTCACCGAGAGCGGCAGGCCGATCAGGTTATAGCGGCGCGAGACGCCTTCCTGGATGATGTCCTCCTCCTCGCCGCTGAGGCCGACGCCCACCGTCCAGTGGGCGGACAGCTTGCGGTCGAGTCCGATCCTCTGGGTCAACGCCCGCTGGTCGTAGGCGTCCAGGCTCTGCTTGACTGCGCCGAGATCCACCTGGAGGGCCTGATCGCGGACGAGGAAGTCCGGCTTGATGAACTGGATGCCGAAATTGTAGCCGGGCCTTCGCTCGGCATTGCCGCCGAGTTGTACGCCGGCGGTGAGGTTGAGCTGCTCGGCGTTGCCGAACAGGTTGCGGTGGTGCCAGCCAACGGTGGCGTTGACGCCGAGGTCCGTCGAGTACGCCGCGCCGACATCGACCGAATGCAGCGGCCGTTCGGTGACGTCGATCAGGATCGGGATGGTGCCATCGGGATCGACGTGTTCGCCGGGCTCGATACGGACCACCGAGAACACGCCGATACCGGCCAGGTCTTCGCGCGCCGCCTGAAGCTGCGTCGGGCTGTAGCGCTGGCCTGAGCGCAGCAGCAGGCGGCGACGAACATAGTCCTCGTTCATCGTCTTGAGGCCGGTGATCTGGATCGCGCCGATATCGGCATAGGGACCTTCGGTGACGCGGAAGGCGACGTCGAGCAGATGTTCGCCGGGATGCAGGTCCACCGGCGGCAGCTCGACCTTTGCGAGCGGATGGCCGGCCTCGCGGATCGCCGTCAGCAGCCGCTGCTGGGCCGCCAGCACGTCGGCGGCCACCGCCGGCGCACCCGGCGCAAGGCCAAGCTGGTCGCGCGCCGCCGCCGGAACCTCGCCCTCGATCGTCACACGGCCGAGATGGAACACCGGTCCGGGGTCGAACGCCACGGCCACGGCGACCGGAGGTTCGGCGGGAACGTCGCGCAACAGGTCGGGCAGATCGGCTTCGTCCAGCGGCCTTCCGGCCACCGTCACGGTGACCTTCGCCGCGTAGTAGCCGAAGCTGCCGAGCGCGGTCTGGAAGCGCGCGGCATCGTCACGTGCGCGGGTGATCAGGGCGAACGGCCCGACCGGCGCCTTTTCCCGCAACGACTCGAGCTGCGAGGAGTCGCGCAGCGCCTGGTCCAGAGCGTCATTGCCGGTCGGCTGCAGCGTCACCGCATAGGGCTGCGGATCGGCGCCAAGCGCCACATCCTGGACCAACACGAGCGCGGCGACGAACGGCAATAAAAGAATGCGGCGCATGGTCTCCACGGTAACCGGTGCGGTGTTCCGCCAACTGTCACGCTTGCGCCATTGTTGGGAAACTGTGAGCGAGCTATCCCTTCCTAGCATGAGGGAAACGTCCCGCCGCCCGCGTCGCCTGGCCGCCCGCCGCCTGACATTGGCACGACAGGACGGCGCGCCCGAGGCTGGCGTTCTGCCGGCCGGCGGTGGCCTGTTGGGCCTGCTGCGTCCGCTGCGGGTCGCGCGGCGCGGTTCGGGCGTGCTGCTGTGGACTCTGTTCTGCATGCCGGTCCAGGCGATTTTCCTGCTGCTGCCCGGCCGTCCCAAGGTGGTGTTCGCGCGTTTCTATTGGTCTTCGGTCTGTCGCCTGCTCGGCCTTCAGGTGCGTGTGATCGGCGCCGCGGCCACCTCGTCCGGCGGCCGGCCGGTGGTGTTCGTCTCCAATCATTCGTCGTGGCTCGACGTTCCGGTGCTCGGCGGGCGGCTCGACGCCTGCTTCATTTCGAAGGACGAGGTGGGGCGCTGGCCGTTCGTCAGCACGATCGCCAGGCTCGGCCGTACTGTGTTCGTCTCGCGCCAACGCCACGCCACGGGCCGCGAGCGCGATGCGCTGCGCGAGCGTCTCGCCGCGGGCGACAGCCTGTTGCTGTTCCCGGAAGGCACCACGTCCGACGGTTCGCGCGTGCTGCCGTTCCGCAGTGCGTTCTTCGCGATCGCCGAAGGGGCCGACGCGCCGCTCATCCAGCCGGTGTCGGTGGTCTATGACCGGCTGGGCGGCTTGCCCACGGGGCGAGCCAGTCGGCCGGTGTTCGCCTGGTACGGCGACATGGACCTGGCGTCGCATTTCTGGCGCTTCGCGCAGCGGCGCGGGCTGCGTGTCAGCATCCTGCTTCACCCGCCGCTCGATCCGACGCGCTTCGCCAGCCGCAAGGCGCTGTCGCATGCGGTGTGGCAGTCGGTGGCAGACGGTGCCTCGACGCTGCGGCAGAACCGGCCGGTAGCGGCGCCCGCACGGTCGGACGGCGTGGCGGAACCGGCCTATGCGTGATGGCGGTTGACAGGATGCGGCCGTCTGCTGCCACACTGCCTCCCGCCCGAGGAGACGAATCTGAGCTGCAACGCTTGACCCGACCGACCGGCCGTATGCTTCCTCCGCACCGATGAGCACGCTGGAGGCTGGCGCGAGGCGTCTCCACGTCATCACCTGGGGCTGCCAGATGAACGTGTATGACAGCGCCCGCATGGCCGATGTGCTGGCACCCCTTGGCTACGCGCCGGCGCCGGTGCCGGAGGGTGCCGACATGGTCATCCTCAACACCTGCCACATCCGCGACAAGGCCGCCGAGAAGTTGTTCTCCGAACTCGGCCGGCTGCGCCGGCTCAAGGAGCGGCGTGCCGCGGATGGCGGGCGGATGATCCTGGCGGTGGCCGGCTGCGTGGCCCAGGCGGAGGGTGCGGAGATCCTGGCACGGGCGCCGTATGTGGATATCGTGCTGGGACCGCAGACCTATCACCGCCTGCCGGAGATGGTGGCGCGCGCCGCGAGGGCGGGTGGGGCGGTGATCGAGACCGACTTCCCGGCGGAGCAGAAGTTCGACTTCTTGCCCGACGCGTCGGCGCCACAGGGGATCACCGCTTTCCTGACCATCCAGGAGGGCTGCGACCGTTTCTGTAGTTTCTGTGTCGTGCCGTACACCCGCGGGGCCGAGCAGAGCCGGCCGGCAATGGCGGTGATCGCCGAGGCCCGGCGGCTGGTCGCGCAGGGCGCGCGCGAGATCACGTTGCTCGGCCAGAACGTCAATGCCTGGCATGGCGAGGCACCGGACGGCGGCGTTTGGGGTTTGGGCCGGCTGTTGCGGGAGCTGGCGGAACTGCCCGGCCTGCTGCGGCTGCGCTACACCACGTCGCATCCGCGCGACATGGACGATGAACTGGTCACCGCGCACCGCGACCTGCCGATGCTGATGCCGTTCCTGCATCTGCCGGTGCAGTCGGGGTCGGACCACGTGCTGGCGGCAATGAACCGCCGGCACACCGCGGCCGACTATCTGCGGCTGGCGGAGAAGCTGCGCACGGCACGGCCGGATCTTGCGCTGTCGTCGGACTTCATCGTCGGGCATCCGGGCGAGACCGAGGCCGACTTCCAGGCCACGCTGGACCTGGTACGGGAGGTCGATTTCGCCCAGGCGTTCAGCTTCAAGTATTCGCCGCGACCCGGCACACCGGCGGCCGGCGCGCCATCGCAGTTGCCGGATGCGGCAAAGGAGCAGCGACTGGCCGAACTACAGGCGCTGCTGCGGGGACAGCAGGCCCGGTTCAATGCCGGCTGTGTCGGCCTGACGCTTCCGGTGCTGTTCACCGGCCGCGGCCGCCATCCCGGCCAGGTTGCCGGCCGGTCGCCGTTCCTCCAACCGGTGCACGTTCTTGGAGCGGAAGACCTGGCCGGTCGCGAGATTCCTGTGGAGATCGCCGCCGCGCTCCCCAATTCATTGTCCGGAACCCTCACCGAGGAGAGAGCCCGCGCTTGAGCCAAGCCACCGCGATCCCTGCGATTTCCGCTGTCTCCCCCCACGGCAAGGCCGTGACCCTCCAGTTCAGTGACAATACGCTGCTGCCGCTGCTGCTCGGCGACCATGACCGCCACATGGTGCGCATCGAGCAGGCGTTGGGCGTGCGCTTGTCGTGTCGCGGCAACCGGGTGGCGATCACCGGCGAGGCATCGCGAGTCGATGTCGTCCAGGCCATGTTGGAAGGGCTCTGGCGACGTCTCGAACGAGGCGAAAGCGTCGGACGGTCGGACGTGGAGGCCGCGATCCGCCTGGCGGAGGCCGAAGCCGATCCGCGACTGCCGCTGTCGGATATGCCGGCGATCCGCACGCGCCGTGGCGCGGTCGGGCCGCGCAGTCCCGGCCAGGCGGCCTATATCGAGGCGCTCGCGACGCATGAGATGGTGTTTGGCGTCGGCCCGGCCGGCACCGGCAAGACCTATCTCGCCGTGGCGCAGGCGGTGGCGATGCTGCAGGCCGGCAAGGTGGACCGCATCGTGCTGTCGCGCCCCGCGGTGGAGGCCGGCGAGCGGCTGGGCTTCCTGCCCGGCGACATGAAGGAGAAGGTCGATCCCTATCTGCGCCCGCTATACGACGCACTGCATGATATGATGCCGGCCGACCAGGTGATCCGGCGGATGAGCAATGGCGAGATCGAGGTGGCGCCGCTGGCCTTCATGCGTGGCCGCACGCTGGCGCACGCCTACGCGATCCTGGACGAGGCGCAGAATACCACGTCGGTGCAGATGAAGATGTGGCTGACGCGGATGGGGGAAGGGACGCGCATGGTGGTGACCGGCGACCTGACGCAGGCCGATCTGCCGGCCGGCATCCGCTCCGGCCTGCGCGACGCGCTGGATACCCTCGAGGGCGTTCAGGGCATCAGCGTGGTGCGGCTGGGTACCCGCGATGTGGTGCGCCATCCGCTGGTGGCGCGGATCGTCGAGGCGTTTGATCAGCGCGCCGCGGCGGAAGGCGAGAAGCGGCGCGA